>JAFRNY010000026.1 GCA_017429945.1 Bacteroidaceae bacterium | reverse complement strand
TTTAAAATCATTCAAAGGCGTTTGATATTAAATCATTCAGCGCAATGTTTGATAGATTTTCGAAAAGATTTTTTGAGATTTTGAGGCCGTAGGCCGACCTAGGTCGTAATGAAGAATGAAGAGTGAAGAATGAAGAGTGAAGAATGAATTGTGAATTATGAATTATGAATTATCCAAGTAGATTTTTTGCAGCCTTATGCCTTGTGGTAGCCTCGCTGACAGCCGCCTGGTCACAGACCGATTATGCCAACTACAAGATGGCCGGGCCTTATGAGATTGTGGCGCGCGACGGCGCGCATGCCCGCACCAAAGGCGGCAGCGAGCGCGATATGTGGACCGCGTGGCAGTGCGCTCTCGGCGGTCATCATGATAAGGCGCGTGAGATAATCGACGCCTACGCCTCTACGCTTCAGCGCTTCGAGGGTCACGATGCGCCGCTGTGCCTTATCCAGGCTTATTGGTTGCTTCGTGCTATGATGATTGAGAAAGGCGATACTGCACCCGCGACCTGGGAGGCTATGGTGCGCCGCGCCGTGCTTCCAACCATAGAGGGCTTTGAGGCTGCCAGTCCTTATGCCAACGGCAACTGGGGCGCCATCGTCAACCGCTGTCGTATGGCGGCAGCTATCTTCTTGGCCGATAGTGCTCTCTATGCCCATGCCAAAGATTACTATCTCAATGCCAATGACAACGGTGCCCTGCCGCGCTACGTGGGCGAGAGCGGACAATGCCAGGAGACGGGGCGCGACCAGGCCCACGCACAACTCGGCCTCGGAGCACTCTGCGAGACGTGCGAGATGGCGTGGGAGCAGGGCGACGACCTCTGGGGCGCCCTCGACAACCGCCTTATGCGCGGCATAGAATATACGGCGCGTTACAACCTGGGCTACGACGTGCCCTTCGAGCGCTGGACCGACTGCACAGGACTCTACTCCAACTGGACTGTGCCGGGCGCCATGGCACGTGGAACCATACGCACTATCTATGACCAGCCCTACAACCACTACGTAGGCCGTCTCGGACTTGAGATGCCCTACACCAAACGTGTGCTGCAGCTGCAGCAGGAGGCCACCGAGCGCGGCACGCTGACGCTCAACCCCGAGGCCAACCGCTTTACCGTTGAGGGCGTCAGCGAAGGCAAGAAACTACATTCCATTGTGACCTATCATGCGCCCGAAGGCGCACCGCTGAAGACTGACTACGACGTTTTCATTCGTCCGCGCGACGTGAAGGAGTGGACGAAGATTGACACTTACATGGCACGGGTGAATGCACCCGTGCGGCAAGGGGCAAGGGGCAATGGAGAATGGACAATGGACAATGGGCGCCTGCCTGAGGGCACGGGGCATAAGGTAACGGAGATTTCCTATTGTATGTTCGACTTTACGGGCGACGTGCTTGTGCGCGTAGTGACGAAGAAGAAGAAGTTCCAGCAGGCGCGCGTACGTCCCGACTACCGCGGCACCATAGCCAATGTACTGAACGATAGCACGGTGGAGTTCCTGCTCTTCCAACCTGAGAACGTCAGCGTGGAGTTCGATGGCGATGTCACCGACAACCTGCTCGTCTTCACCTCACAGCCACCCGTCACGCGCCAGCAGGCCGAGCGTCAGGCCAAGGCCGAAGGCCGCAAGTTCATTTATATCCCGGCGGGCTACAGACCCTTGCCTGAGGGAGGCCGTCTCTCGGGAGCGTGGGCAGACAAAGGCTCGCGCCAGCTGGCCTCTATGCTGAGGACGAAAGGTCGCGACATCCACGGCTACGAACTGCGCATCCCTTCCAACACCACCGTCTATCTCGACGGCGGGGCATATTTCGCAGGTACCTTCGCCATCGAGGATGCCGAGAACGTGAGCATTCTAGGGCGTGGCATAGCTCGTCCTGCCGACGGCTTCGAAGGCTGCCACGTCCGCCGCTCGCGCAACGTCGTCATCGACGGACTCGTCCTGAACACCTGCCCCATAGGCGAGAGCCGCAGCGTGACGCTCCACGATGTGCGCAGTATCTCCTATCCCGGGTGGGGCGACGGCCTCAACGTCTTCGGAGGCTCCAGCGACATTCTCTTCGACCGCGTCTTCTGCCGCAACAGCGACGACTGCACCACGGCCTACGCCACGCGCAAGGGCTTCAGCGGTTCGGTGCGCAATGTGCGTATGCGCAATTCCACGCTGTGGGCCGACGTGGCTCACCCCATCTTCATAGGTCTGCACGGAGCTGCCGCAGGGCCCAACCCCGAGTTGCGCGACACCATGGAGAACCTCACGTATGAGAACATCGACATCATCTGCCAGAGCGAGCCGCAGGTGGACTACCAAGGGTGCATGGCCATCAACGCCGGCGACAACAACCTCGTGCGCAATATCACGTTCGACAACATCCGTGTGGAGAACATCGACCGCGGCTGCCTGCTGCAGGTGAAGGTCGCTTTCAACTCGAAATACTGCGCCGCGCCAGGTATGGGCGTGGAGAACGTCACTTTCCGCAATATTCGCTACAACGGTCAGCGACCTTACACCTCGATAATCAACGGGTGGAGCGAGGAGCGCTGCGTGCGGGGCATAACCTTCGAAGGGCTGAAAATCAACGGGCAGCTCATCTACGACGATATGCCTGGCAAGCCCCGCTGGTACTCCACGGCCGACTACGTTCCCATCTTCGTAGGCAACCACGTTGAAGGGGTGGAGTTTAGGAAATGAAGAGTTAAGAATTAAGAGTTAAGAATAAAGAATAGTTTAGCTTTTAGCGCTTAGGGGTCGCTTCGCTCCGCTCGGCGCTTGCGACGCTTCTTGAGGTATCAAGCGTCACCCTGCGGGATGCCGAGCGGACACTTCAAGAATATCATTCAAAAATCTAATTAAAAATCATTCAAAGGCGTTTGATAATAAACTCAACTTTCGCAAGCTTATTGCACCACAGATTTCTCAGATTAAACAGATTATGAACCCTATGGTTAAGAAATTTTTATCTGATATTGCACAGATTACTGAGCAGCACGCTACGCAGGTGCTGACTGTCGCGCTTGTAGCATGACACTCGAAAGTTGCGCAGCCTTTCGCTCTAAAATCTGTGAAATATAGTACAAAATCGATAGTTAACGGCAAGGAAATCCGTGTAATCCGTGTAATCTGTGGTGAATATAACATCCGAAAGTTCAATAATAAATCTCACAGCGCAATGTTTGATAGATTTTCGAAAAGATTTTTTTGAGATTTTGAGGCCGTAGGCCGACCTAGGGCGTAATTAGGAATGAAGAATTAAGAGTTAAGAATTAAGAATAAAGAGTTAAGAATTAAGAGTGAAGAGTGAAGAATGAGAGTTCCATAAACCATAAACCCTCAACCTTAAACGAATTTTTCACTTTTCACTTTTCACTTTTCATTTTAAATAGTACCTTTGCGGCGTCAACTTAAACAATACACTAAAAACCGTGATACGTAAATTCGATTTCCTCATCATCGGCTCGGGCGTAGCCGGGATGAGCTATGCGCTCAAGGTGGCGCAGAGCGGTAAGGGTAAAGTGGCCCTCATCTGCAAGACAACAATCGACGAGGCCAACACCGACAAAGCACAAGGCGGCGTGGCCAGCGTCACAAATCTCAAGGTGGATAATTTCGAAAAACACATCCACGACACTATGGTGGCCGGCGACTTCATCTCCGACCCCGCCGCCGTGGAGCAAGTGGTTCGGAACGCCCCCAAAGGCATCGCCGACCTGGTGAAGTGGGGCGTCAACTTCGACAAGAACGAGGACGGCGAGTTCGACCTCCATCGCGAGGGCGGCCACTCGGAGTTCCGCATCCTCCACCACGCCGACGACACAGGCCACGAGATCCAGCAGGGCCTCATCCGTGCCGTGCGCGCCGACAAGCGCATCACCGTGCTCGAGAACCACTTCGCCGTGGAGATTATCACGCAGCACCACCTCGGCCGCGAGGTCAACCGCCACATGACCGACATCGAATGCTACGGCGCCTACGTCCTCGACCCCGACACGCAGAAAATCGACACCTTCCTCTCGCGCGTCACACTCATGGCCACCGGAGGCACGGGTGCCGTCTATGCCACGACCACCAACCCCAACATCGCCACCGGCGACGGTATAGCAATGGTTTATCGTGCAAAAGGCATCGTCAAGGACATGGAGTTCGTGCAGTTCCACCCCACAGCGCTCTTCAACCCTGCCGAGACACACCCCGCCTACCTCATCACCGAGGCCATGCGCGGCTACGGCGGCATCCTTCGCCTGCCCAACGGCGAGGAGTTTATGCAGAAGTACGACAAGCGCCTCTCGCTAGCACCGCGCGACATCGTGGCCCGCGCCATCGACAAGGAGATGAAGATCCACGGCCTCGACCACGTATGTCTCGACGTGACGCACAAAGATCCCGAGGAGACGCGCCACCACTTCCCCAACATCTACGCCAAGTGCCTCTCCATAGGCATCGACATCACCAAGCAGATGATTCCCGTAGTGCCCTGCGCACACTACATGTGCGGCGGCATCAAGGTGAACCTCAACGCCGAGAGCACCATCCACCGCCTCTACGCCGTAGGCGAATGCTCGTGCACCGGCCTCCACGGCGGCAACCGCCTGGCATCGAACTCGCTCATCGAGGCCGTCGTCTATGCCGACAAGGCCGCTGAGCACTCCATAGCTCACATCGACGAGTACCAGTTCAACGACCAGGTGCCCGAATGGAACGACGAGGGCACGATGACCAACGAGGAGAAGGTGCTGATAGCGCAAGACATGCGCGAGGTGGGGCAGATCATGTCGAACTACGTAGGCATAGTGCGCTCCGACCTGCGCCTCCACCGAGCTTGGACGCGCCTCGACATCATCTACGAGGAGACCGAAGAACTCTTCAAGCGCGTAAAGGCTTCGAAGGATATCTGCGAGCTACGCAATATGGTCAACGTGGGCTACCTCATCACCCGCCAGGCCATAGAGCGCAAAGAGAGCCGCGGCCTGCACTACACCGTGGACTATCCCAAGCACGCCTACGACCAGAAATAACGTGAGTATCAAAATCTGAGCAACCCAATCGGATTATTCAGATTACTCAGATTATTCAGATTACTCCGAGCATTCAGAACATTGTAGCCACGCGGCGAATGGCGGCGCAGAGAGCGTCGACTTCGTCGCGTGTGTTGTATAGTGCGAAGCTGGCGCGCACGGTGCCTTCGATGCCGAGGCGGTGCATGAGGGGCTCGGCGCAGTGGTGGCCCGTGCGCACGGCTATGCCGAGGCGGTCGAGCAGTGTGCCGAGGTCGAGGTGGTGGATCTGCCCTACGAGGAATGAGATGACGGGGTCGTGCACGGCGGCGTCGGCAGGGCCGAAGATGCGCATCTCCGGTATCTCGGCGAGCTGCCTGAGGGCGTAGGCCGTGAGGTCGCGCTCGTGGGCTTGTATGGCGTCGAAGCCAAGGTCGCTGACGTAGTCAATGGCGCGCGCGAGGCCCGTGGTGGCTATGTAGTCGGGCGTGCCGGCCTCGAACTTATAGGGCAGTTCGTTGTAGGTGGTGTGCTCAAAGGTCACCTTGCCAATCATCTCGCCGCCGCCCATGTATGGCGGCATCTGCTCCAGCAGGGCCTCACGTCCGTAGAGCACGCCGATGCCCGTGGGGCCATAGACCTTGTGGCCGCTCAGGGCGAGGAAATCGCAGTCGAGAGCTTGCACGTCGATGGGCGCGTGGGCTGCTGCCTGTGCGGCATCTACGAGCACGGGCACGTCGTGGGCGTGGGCTATGGCGATAATCTCTTTCAGGGGATTGACGGTGCCGAGGACGTTGCTCACGGCCGTGACGCTGACCAGGCGCGTTGCCGACGTGAAGAGGCTGACGAGGGCTTCGATGTCGAGGCGGCCGTCGTCGGTGATGGGGCATACCTTAATCTTTATGCCCGCGCGCTCGCGCAAGAGTTGCCAGGGCACGATGTTGGAGTGGTGCTCCATCTCGGTGATAATCACTTCGTCGCCCTCTGCCATAAAGGCCTGTCCGAATGAGGAGGCCACGAGGTTGATGCTCTCGGTGGTGCCGCGGGTGAAGATGACTTCGGCCGTGGAGCGTGCATTGATGAAGCGGCGCACCGTCTCGCGCGCCTGCTCGTGGAGGTCGGTGGCCTGCTGCGAGAGGAAATGTACGCCGCGGTGTACGTTGGCATTGGCGTTGAAGTACTCCTCCGTCATGGCATCGACCACGCAGCGCGGCTTCTGCGCCGTGGCGGCGTTGTCGAGATAGACGAGCGGCCGACGGTAGACCTCACGTGAGAGGATGGGGAAGTCGGCGCGTATGTTTTGAATGTCAAGCATAATCAGTCAAACAAACTAGGTTGCCCGTCGGCGGGCTTGAAGCGGCTGCGGTCTAAATGTTGATAGGCCAGGTCGGTGACCTCGCGGCCGCGGGGCGTGCGCTTGATGAAGCCTTCTTTTATGAGGAACGGTTCATAGACCTCCTCCACGGTGCCCGGGTCTTCGCCTATGGCTGTGGCAATGGTGCCTACGCCTACGGGTCCGCCCTTGAACTTGTCGATGATGGCCAGCAGGATCTTGCGGTCGATGAGGTCGAGGCCGTGGCGGTCGATGTTGAGTGCTTCGAGGGCGTAGCGCGCTATCCCGAGGTCGATGCGCCCGTTGCCTTTCACTTGTGCGAAGTCGCGCACGCGGCGCAGCAGTGCGTTGGCTATACGTGGCGTGCCGCGCGAGCGCCCGGCTATCTCGGCTGCTGCCTCGTCGTCGATGGGCTGCGCCAGGATTGAGGCTGAGCGGCGGACGATGCCTGTGAGCGTGCGTGCGTCGTAGTATTCGAGGTGGAGGTTGATGCCGAAGCGTGCGCGCAGTGGTGCTGTGAGCAGGCCGGAGCGTGTGGTGGCGCCTACGAGTGTGAAGGGGTTGAGGTCGATCTGAATGGAGCGTGCCGAGGGTCCGCGGTCGATCATGATGTCGATGCGGTAGTCCTCCATGGCCGAGTAGAGATATTCCTCTACGACGGGCGAGAGGCGGTGTATCTCGTCGATGAAGAGCACGTCGTGGGGCTCCAGCGAGGTGAGTATGCCGGCGAGGTCGCCCGGCTTGTCGAGCACGGGGCCGCTGGTGACCTTGAAGCCTACGCCGAGCTCGTTGGCTATGATGTTTGAGAGCGTAGTCTTGCCCAGGCCTGGTGGGCCGTGGAGCAGCGTGTGGTCGAGGGGCTCGCCGCGGTAGCGTGCGGCCTCAACAAACACCTTCAGGTTGCTCACCTGCTTGTCCTGCCCGGCGAAGTCCTCGAAGCGCAGCGGGCGCAGCGCCTGCTCGAAGTCGCGGTCGGAGACGGAGCCTTTCCCCTCGCTCTCTCTCTGAGGGAGCGAAGTGGAATGTATGAGGTTGTTTAGTTCTTGGTCCAATTATGAAGAATTAGTTTAGGGTTTAGGGATGCGGGGTGCCGCAAATTATGAATTATGAATTATGAATTGAGAATTGTGAATTATGAATTGAGAATTCCCCTTAAAGTTTCACCTCGTCGAGGTTGATGAGGCCGTTGACTATGGCGAAGATGGTAAGACCGGCAGGTGAGTGTATCTGGGTCTTGCGCGCTATGTTTCGGCGGTGCGTCATCACGGTGTTGGCCGAGATGAACATCTTTTCGGCTATCTCCTTGTTAGAGAGGCCGCGTACGACGTGGCAGATGACCTCCTTCTCGCGGTCCGACAGCTCGCCCGAGGTGTCAGTGGCGTCGCTGCGCCCCGCGGCCTGGCCGTCTGCCGACGCGCCGTCGCCCTGTCGCACCTTGCAGCGCACCTCGTTCTCTAGTGAGCGCACGGCCTCGGCGAAGAGCGTGTCCTCGAGATGACAGTGCGAGAAGAGGTCCTCTTCCATGATATATATATCCATAAGCGCGTCGTAGAGCCGCTGCGTGTCGCTGTCGCTAGGGTAGTATTTGATGATGATGGACTTCAGTTCGTGGCTGCTCTTGCTGAGGCTGGAGTGGTTGTCGTGGTGCTGGTGTGCGAGCTCGCTGTAGCTGGCATGGCGGCCTGGCACCTTACCCTCGAGCAGCTGTTCTACGTAGGTGTGGATGTGCGTGTTCTCATAGTCCATGTGGCGCTGCACCTCGGAGGCATACTCGTCGTAGAACTTCAGGATGAGGAAGGCGATCTGGTTCTTGGCCGAGCAGTCTACGGCCTCGATGAGCTTGCGGCGGATTGAGGGCAGGCGGAAATCGATGAAATAGGAGTGGGAGCGCTGCAGGTAGCGCATAAGTTCCGCCACGCTGACCTCCTCGGCCAGCTCCTCGACGGGCAGGCGCCCCTCGCTCTGGATAAAGTTGACGACGGCCAGGAACGTGCCCGTGTCGACGCCGCTGGCCGTGCAGGCCTCGCGGATGCTCTTGTCGCCAAAGCCCAGCGAGACGCCGAAGCGCGAGATCACTTGCAGCAGGCGATAGTCGTCGTGGATGAGGTCGCTCATGTGAGCGCTTTCTGTGAAATGCATAGCTTATGTATGGACTTGTTGTTGACGTTTCCGCCGCAAAGGTACTATTTAAAATGAAAAGTGAAAAATGAAAAGCGAAAAATTCGTTTAGGGTTTATGGTTTATGGTTTATGGAACTCTCATTCTTCACTCTTCACTCTCATTCTTCACTCTTAATTCTTCACTCTTAATTCTTCATTCCTAATTACGCCCTAGGTCGGCCTACGGCCTCAAAATCTCAAAAAATCTTTTTCGAAAATCTATCAAACATTGTGCTGTGAGATTTTTTTATTGGATTTTTGAATGATATTCTTGAAGTGTCCGCTCGGCATCCCGAAGGGTGACGCTTGATACCTCAAGAAGCGTCGCAAGCGCCGAGCGGAGCGAAGCGACCCCTAAGCGCTAAAAGCTAAACTATTCTTTATTCTTAATTCTTAACTCTTAATTCTTCATTCCTAATTACGCCCTAGGTCGGCCTACGGCCTCAAAATCTCAAAAAAATCTTTTTCGAAAATCTATCAAACATTAGGCAACTATATCGGCCTCATAATAGATAGCCAAACGCCCCGGAGGGGCAATGAGCAGTTAGCCCAGGAAGCCCTGGGTAACCAGCCACAAAAGTATACTCGCCCTGACGGGGCAAAAGCACTATTGCATACAGATATGTAGAACTTAAATCTTACATAAATCTCACCTTAAATCTTTTCATAAGGCTTCTTCGGCTTATCGCCTCAGAAGTTTACGGCCGCATACGGCCTACTCGCTCGTGCCTGCCCTGCGTAGGCTCCGTGGAGCCGTAGCCTCTCGTGTGGCCGATTAGGCACACGAGCTGTACAGTCAGCAGGGATTTAAGTTAAGATTTAAGGAAGATTTAAGTTCCAATTATTTAATGCTTTTGCCCTGTCAGGGCGCGTATATTGCTAACAAGCTAACCCAGGGCGCTGCCCTGGGCTAACTGCTTGCTAGCCTTACAGGCTGCTTAGAGCCAAATTGTATATAGTTGCCCAATAATAAGCAGTTGCAAATGTGTTCATAAATACAAAAGCCTGACCTCGAGTGTGTGAGGTCAGGCTTTTGTGTTTCTAGTTAGAGTGCGTGAATATTAGCGCAGGCTCTCGGTGATGATGGTAGTGTTGCCGCGCTTGATTTGAATCTTGGCTGATTCGGGCAGCTTCTGAGCGGCTACGGACAGAGCCTCGGTGCTCTTTACGGCATATACGGCCGACTTAACCTTGTTGTCGAAGGTAGAGATGGCGTCCTCGGTCAGGATGGTGAACTGCTGCTTGTTGGCATCTACGGTGAAGCCCTGAGCCTTGAAAGCGGTAGCGAACAGGCCGTTGACGGTCGTCTCAGCCACGAGAGCCTCAGCCTTCTCAGCGGTGGTGGCGCTGGAGGGCAGGTTGGTGTTCTGCAGGCTCCAAGTGTAGGTGTAAGTCTGGGGACCAGTCTCTTTCTCATCATCGCCGCAGGCGGTGGCGACGAAAGGCAGTGCTACGACGAGCAGTGCTGCCATGATTTTCCAAATGTTCTTCATTTTAAGAGTGTTTATGTGTTAAACGATTGAATTCCGGCGGCAAAAGTAGGCATAAAATCCTTTTGCGCCAAGCAAAACGATTAAAAAAATCTTAAACAGCCGACAATACCTACTCTCCGATGTCGACTAATGGTTTTTAGGTATTGACGTCGAGGCTGTAGTACATAATTGTGGGTATTTTGTTAAAAGGGTCTTGTGGCAGACATAAAGATCTATTACTTTTGCAGCCGCAAAAGCCCATGGCAGGGCTGTCAGCTCAAGTAAAAACGTTTATTTAGAATGAATATCAAAGGAATATATCTTACTGCAGCACTCGCTATAGGCTGTGCTGCGACAACGCTGGCTCAGGACGACAGCTATGAGCGTTTCCGCATCGGCGGTTACGGCGAGATGGTAGCCTCGTTCAAAGGCTACGGCACAAGTCGCTTCAACGGCACGTCTGCGGGCAACACCTACGAGCGCCGCAACAGCATCGCTATCCCACGCTTCGTCATTGCAGGCGACTACAAGTTCAACCGTCATTGGCAGCTCGGCGCCGAGATCGAGTTCGAGGCCGGAGGTGTAGGTCTTGAAACAGAGATGGAAGCCTCGGAGAACGGCGAGTATGAGACCGAGATGGAGAAAGGCGGCGAGGTGGCCCTCGAGCAGTTTCATGTCACCTACACTCTCAACCGCGCCTTCCATGTGCGTGCCGGACATATGGTGCTGCCCGTAGGTCTCACCAACGCCCACCACGAGCCCATCCTCTTCTTCGGCACCATTCGTCCTGAGGCCGAGACTACCTTTATTCCCTCGACTTGGCACGAGACAGGACTCAGCATCTTCGGACGACTCGGGCGCGACTACAGCCGCGTGAGCTACGAGGCTTACGTCACCACTGGCCTCAATGCCGACGGCTTCGGACGCGACGCTTGGGTGGCCGACGGCAAACAGGGCCTCTTCGAGACCGACAACTTCACCAGTCCCGCCTACACCGTGCGCCTCGACTACGAAGGCGTGCCGGGCTTGCGCGTGGGCGCGTCGTATTATTATTGTAACGACGCCACGGCCAATGCCGACAAGCGCTTCAAATACTCCAGCCTCGACGGCGTAAGCGTAAACATCCTCTCGGCCGACGCGCAGTACCGCAACCGCTACGTCACGGCCCGCGCCAACGTGCTGTGGGGACAGATCTCCAACTCGCAGAAGCTCAGCGGCGTGTCGCTCTCCAACCTCTCGAACTATCACCACGGCGCCATGCGCCGCACGGCCAAGAACGCCCTCTCCTATGGCGTAGAGGCAGGCCTCAACCTGAGCGCCTTTGCGGCCTCGACGCGCTGCCCCGTCATCTATCCTTTCGGGCGCTACGAATACTACAATCCGCAGGAGCGCGGCGAGGGCACGCAGCTCATCGACCCGCGCTGCCAGGTGAGCAAGTGGACCGGAGGCGTCAACTGGTTTGCACTGCCTAACCTCGTCGTCAAGGCCGACTGGTCCACACGTAAGGTGGGCACCTCGCGCGTCTTCGGCCACAGCCGCTACAACCGCGAGAACGAATTCTCCATAGGCGTGGCCTACACCGCATGGTTCTGGCAGAAATAAAAAGGAACAATCAATCAACGAAACAAATCTATAACCACTAAAATTGATAGGAAAAATGAAAAAGTATCTCTTTATGTCAGCACTGATGCTGACGACAGCCCTGGGCTTCACAGCCTGTGGCGAGGATGACCCCGAAGTTGTCGTCGACGACAGCCAGGCCGCGCTCGTCTGCGTAGAGCAGATCATCGACGGCTGTATGGACATCGCCAACGAAGTAGGCAACGCCAAGATCGGCGACCCCTACGACCTCTACAAGGCCGGTCGCACCACCGAAGCCCTCTACGCCGTTGAGTCGTGGTACAGCTGGCACAGTATCGACGACTACAGCAACAACATCCTCTCCATCCGCAACGCCTACTTCGGCACGCGCGACGGCAAGAAAGCTACCAACTCGCTGGCAACACTCCTCGAGGCTAACAACCCCACGCTCGATCAGCAGGTGCGCCAGGCTATCACCGCAGCCTACGACGCCATCCAGGCCATCCCCGCTCCCTTCCGCAACAATATCGGAGCGCCTGAGGTGCAGACGGCAATGCAGGCTTGCAACGAACTCGAGGACGTGCTGGGCAACCTCAAAGGCTATCTGCAGCGCACTGCCGCCGTCAACACCGACGCCGCCCTGCAGCCCATCCTCACGACCTATGTCAACGCCGTCGTCCTGCCCACCTACAAGGCTCTCGTCGACGCCAACACTGCACTCTACCGCGCTGCACAGACCTTCGCGGCAAATCCCAGCGACGCCAACTTCGCTGCAGCCTGCGAGGCTTGGTTCGATGCCCGCGAACCCTGGGAGACCAGCGAGGCCTTCCTCTTCGGGCCCGTCGATGCCCTCGGCCTCGACCCCAATATGGACAGCTGGCCACTTGATCAGGAGGCTATCGTGAACATCCTCAACTCGGGCAAGTTCGACAACCTCAGCTGGAGCGATGGCGACAGCGACGATGATATCGAGGCAGTGCAGAGCGTACGTGGTTTCCACACCATGGAGTTCCTTATCTTTAAGGACGGTAAGGCACGCACGCTCACCGATGGCACCAGCACCGATGCTGCCGACCTCGACTACACATCTGAGAATGCCAAGTCGTGGGGCAACTATATGGTGCAGGTGGGCTACCTCCTGCAGCAGGACGCTACCGAGCTCTACGATGCTTGGACCAAGAGCTACGAGGGTGGCAAGGCCTACAAGGACCTCTTCCTCAGCCACGAGATCGACGAGGATTAATCACCTCGACGACATACTAGACTAAAGCTTCAGAAGTGAAGGCTCTGGCACTGCGCGTGCCGGCCTTTGCTTCTTTGGCGTCTAAAGAGAATGCTTCTCATTAAGCTATATTATCACGATGAAAATCAATCTGAAACACATTTTCCTTTTCCCGCTTGCGACCATAGCACTTGCTGCCTGCGACGTCGATGAGGAAGGTTTTACCGAGGCCGATTTCGAGGTGCCCACAGGCTACGCACTCTCGGCCGGCACCTCGACAATCTTCTCCACCTCGTCATTCGCCTTCGACAGCGAGGCCGACTGGGTCACGGGCGACCTGAAGAAACGGTTCATGCGCGGCGACAAGCTCTATGACGACGCACGCACAAGCTCCAACGGCTACGGCGGAGGCCTCGGTCCAGTCTATGCCGGCTACAGCTGTGGCAGCTGCCACCGCAACGCCGGCCGCACGAAGCCTGCGCTGTGGGAGGATGCCGAGGGCAGTGGTTCCTACGGCTTCTCGTCGATGCTCGTCTACGTTACGCGCAAGAACGGTGTCTTTTTTCAGGACTACGGCCGCGTAATTCACGACCAAGCCATCTACGGCGTGGAGCCCGAAGGCAAGATCCACGTCACGAAACACTACCAGAAATTTCAGTTCCCCGACGGCGAGGAGTACGAGCTCTGCTACCCCGAATACAGTATCAGCGAGTGGTATGCCGACAGCATTCGGCCCGAGGACCTCTTCTGCTCGGTGCGCATTCCGCTGCGCCACGTAGGCATGGGCCAGATCATGGCCCTCGACCCCGTTGAGATTGAGGCTCTGGCGCGCAAGAGCAACTACCCCGAATGGGGCATCAGTGGCCGCTGCAACTATATCAACGAGCGCGGACAGCGACGCCTCGGCGTCGGCGGCAACAAAGCACAGCATGCCGACCTCACCGTAGAGCTCGGTTTCTCGAGCGATATGGGCGTCACCAACAGCCGCTATCCCGAAGAGATTTGCGAGGGTCAGCGGCAGATGGAGCAGGGCTCGCTCATGGGACTCCTCTACGACCAGCTTGATATCTCCACCGAAGATATGGAGGACGTCGACCTCTACCTCCAGTGCCTCGGAGTGCCTGCCCGCCGCAATGTCAACAACAAGACTGTGCGCCGCGGACAAGACCTCTTCTACCAGGCAGGCTGCGGACTCTGTCACGCCGCCACGCTTCACACCCGAGCACGCGGCACCACGCTCCTCAACGGCACACAACTGCCATGGCTCGGCCGCCAGACCATACATCCCTACAGCGACTTCCTGCTTCACGATATGGGCTCTGAGATTATGGGCGTAGGCCTCAACGACAACTATGTCAGCGGCTTGGCCCGCGGCAACGAGTGGCGTACGACGCCCCTTTGGGGCATTGGCCTGCAGGAGAAAGTCAACGGCCACACCTACTTCCTCCACGACGGTCGCGCACGCAACTTCACCGAAGCTATCATGTGGCATGGCGGCGAGGGCGAGGCCTCGAAGAATAAGTTCAAAAACATGAGTCGCGACGACCGCCACGCACTCATAAGGTTCCTCGAGTCGTTGTAACGGACCCCCTCCCCGCTCCCCCTCAAGGGGAAGAGAGGTTACCATCAAGAAAAGTATTTCCATATACCTATCATAACTACTAATCATTATAATGCAATAACCTATTCATCATACTCATTTTCATCATGACCCATAAACATTTCCTATTCCTTTTATCTCTCGCACTATCAACTAGTCCCATATTAGCAGAAGATACCTCTCTCCCCTCCCTCACGGGAGGGGTCGGGGGTGGGTCTTCCTCTACCCTCGACATGGACAACGGCGTCGTCCCCATCGCCGACAACCGCGGATTCACGCTCCAGAGCAAGGACGGCCGCTTCGTTTTCAAGCCCTATCTGATGCTGCAGGCCTCGGGCAATTTCAACTGGTACGACAGCGAGGGCCTCGATAAAGCCTACAACCAGGACAACGTGGCCAACAGCGGCTTTGCCATCCCCAACGCCATCCTCGGCTTCACGGGGCGCGCCTTTGGTAAGATCGACTACAACCTCTGCATCAACGCCGCAGCCTCCGGAGCTGCCATACTCCAGCAGGCATGGATCGACTATGGTATCTCCCCCGCCGCACACTTCCGTGTAGGTAAGTTCAAGACGCCCTTCTCCCACGCCTACCTCACCACACTCGGCGAGACGCTTATGCCCTCGCTGCCAAACTCCATGACGCAGGCCGTCATTCTGCCTTACTCGCTCAATGCCGTCACGCCAGCCTTTGCCACAGGTTTCGACCTCGGCGTGGAGTTTCACGGCATGACGAAGAAGAACATAGGTTATGAGCTTGGCCTCTTCAATGGCACAGGCATCAACGTCAACACCGCGTCGAAGACGCTCTCCGACGATGTTCATCTGCCTTCGCTCCTCTATGCCGGCCGCCTCACCTATCAGCCCTTCGGCGCCATGCCTGCCTCGCAAGGTAATCCCAAACTCTTGAACGAGAAGAAGATGCTTGTTGGCCTGTCGGCTAACTACAACGTCGAGAGCGAGAGCGAGTCGACCAACGACCTGCGCATCGGAGCCGAATTTGCAATGCTGTGGAAGCGCCTTTATCTCGCCGCAGAGCTGTATTATATGCAAGTTGACTTCACGAAGCGGCAGAAAATCCACAACGAGTACAACTACCTCGGAGCCTACGTACAGGCAGGTTATTTCGTCACGAAGCATCTGCAGCCCGCACTGCGCTACGATTTCTTCGACCGCAACGGCTTCGGAGCCACAGGCACGGGAGGCTTCCTCAACGCACCGGCCATTGGCCTTAACTACTTCATCCCATCGTGCAACCTCAAGCTCTCGGGCATGTACGAGTACGTGGGCCGCTGGGGTCACGACCGTCAGCTCGACCGCGACATCGACGACCTCGGCGTAGCCACTCATCGCGCCGTCGTCATGCTCCAGTACTCGTTCTGAAGGAGATTAAGCAACGCTTTTTGTTAATTATTCCAAAAGGATATATAGAATGTTCAAAAACAGCACTATATTTGCAACGCTTTTGGCGCTGTTGACGCTCACAGCCTGCGACGAAGGCGACATCATCGACAGCGACGACGCCGTGACGACCGAGGGAAAGATTGCGACGCTCAGCGCCACGCTCACAGGCCTCGACTCGTGGAGTTCGCAGTACAGCATCGTTCTCGCAGGCTTTGCCGAAGGCGGCACGTATGCCGTGGTGCAGAAGAAGCTGCAGGCCACTGATGGCGAACCGTTTGCCACCGACCTCAGCCTCACCAGCGACGACATCGCCACCATAGAACTATGCGCCACAAACCGTCTGCGCGAGCGCGTCGTCACCTTCGCCAGCGTGCCTGTAAGTCAGCTCGAGGGCGACACCATACGCCTCGAGGCAGGTAGCGTTGACGTGGGAATGTACAAAGCCATACAAGACCTCGTCTTCACTGGCACCTGTGCACGCTGCCACGGACTCGGTGCCACGCCGGCAGGCTCGCTCACCCTCGTCGAAGGGCAGAGCTACGACCAACTCGTCAACCACCCCGCACGCCTGCCAGAGAATGGTCTGCGCGTCGTTCCCGGCAATGCCGACGAGAGCCTCCTCCACAAGGTCATCCACGGCGACCCTGATGCCGGCGTCCGCTTCGACCATGCCAACATGATAAAAGAAACAACCTCCATCGCCCTCATCGACAACTGGATTAATGGATTGATTACTGAATAAAGATAAATGATCACCGAAAAGATTATATTTTCAGAATTGGGAGTTACGGCCGAAATCTCGACCTTCGCCCCTGAAGGCAAGATCAAGGAGCAGCACGCCATACTCCATGTGGAGCCGCGCGGCGAGCTCTTTGTCGGACAGTTCGACCGCATCTATCGTGCCGAACAAGCACTGCTGGCCACGCCGCAGTGCGCCGGTTCGCAGACCATCTTCAAGCGCTATTTCCTCAGCGACGCTGCCAACCAGCAGCCGCTCGTGAGCATCGACCGCGACTGCTCCGTCTCGTGCATTCAACAGCCGCCGCTCGACGGCTCAAAGGTGGCAGCCTGGCTCTACCTCGTACACGATATGAGCGTCGAGAACCACGACGGCCTCGTCATAGCCCGCCACAATGGCTACCAGCACCTTTGGAAAATGGGCATGCACGAGCACAGCGGCGACAGCGCCTGCCAGACCGAGAACCTCCTCACTGCCTACGAAGAGCTGCTGCAGCGCTTCGGCGCTACGCTGGCCGACAACTGCATCCGCACGTGGTTCTACGTCCGCGATGTCGATACCCAGTATGCCGGCATGGTGCGCGCCCGCCGCGAGAACTTCATACAGCAGGGCCTCACTGAAAAAACTCATTACATCTCGTCAACAGGCATCGGAGGACTGCCTGCCGACACCCGCGCACTTGTGCAGCTCGGAACCTACGCCCTCATAGGATTCCAGCCCGCGCAGCAGTGCTACCTCTACGCCCGCACACACCTCAACTCCACCTACGAGTATGGCGTCACCTTCGAGCGCGGCACTCGCATGGACTACGGCGACCGCCGCCATGTCTACATCAGTGGCACAGCCTCGATCAATAACCGTGGCGAAGTAGTCCACGTGGGCGACATCGTGCGCCAGACCGAGCGCATGTGGGAGAACGTTGAGGCCCTGCTCGCTGAGGCCGACACCACCTTCGACGACGTGGCACAGATTATCGTCTATCTTCGCGACTTCGCCGACTACGACTGCGTGAGCCGAATGTTTGCCCAGAAATTCCCTTCGACGCCTTACGTCATCACCCTCGCACCCGTGTGCCGCCCCACATGGCTCATCGAGATGGAGTGCGTGGCCATACGCCAGTGCAATAATCCCGACTTCCGCGACTTCTGACCCTACTGCTTGCCATGCGTCATTGTTTCAACCTCGATAACGGTCTGCGTGTAATCCTCGACGACGAGGCTTCAGAGAACGTCGTCTATGCCGGCATCGCCGTGGCAGCAGGCACGTGCGACGAGCTCGACAGCGAGAGCGGCATGGCGCATTTCGTGGAGCACATGAGCTTCAAGGGCACGCCACGCCTAAGCTCAGTGCAAATCCTGAATCGCATGGAGAGTGTAGGCGGTGATCTCAACGCCTACACTGGCAAGGAGGAGACCGTTTACTACAGCGTCTTCCTGCGCCAACACCTGCGCCGCGCACTGCCCCTGCTTCTCGACATAGTCTTTCATAGCACTTTTCCGCAGGCCGAGCTCGAGAAGGAGCGCGAGGTGGTAATCGACGAGATAGAGAGCTATCGCGATTCGCCAGCCGAACTCATCTACGACGATTTCGAAGCACTCCTCTTCCCCGGCCATCCCCTCGGGCGCAACATTCTGGGCCGCGAAGAGCGCCTGCGGCAGTACACCAGTGCCGACCTGCAGGCCTTCACGAGCCGCCTCTACAGCCCCGCCCGCGCCGTGCTCTTCGTAAAAGGCAACGTCACAGAGAAAGAGGTGAGGAAGTGCCTCCCCGAAAAAGACTCTCCCCCCGCCCTCCCTGTTCTTGAAGGATCAAGCGTCTCTTCGAGCCGAGCGAGGGAGGGAGCAGAATGCTTTGTCAGCTGCGTGCCCTCATACTCAAAGGTAACCGCTCCCTCCCTAGCAGGGAGGGCGGGGGGAGAGTCTTCTTCGGGGGGAGAGTCTTCTACCATCATCAAAAAGAACTGTCACCAGGCTCACGTCATGCTCGGCGCTCGTGCCTATGCCCTCAGCGACCCGCGCCACTTGGGGCTCGCTCTGCTGAGCAACATCCTTGGCGGCCCGGCCATGAACTCGCGCCTCTCGCTCGCCCTGCGTGAGCGCACAGGCCTCGTTTACACCGTGGAGAGCAGCCTCACGCCCTACACCGCCACCGGTGTGTGGGCCGTATATTTCGGGTGCGACCACGCCGATGTGCATCGCTGCCTGCGCCTCGTGCGCCGCGAGCTCTCGCGACTCGTCGACAAACCTCTCCCGCAGCGCACCCTCGATGCCGCCCGCCGGCAGCTGAAAGGGCAGATGGCCATCGCTGCCGACAACCTCGAGAACAGCGCCCTCGCCATGGGCAAGCAATACCTCCACACCGGCCGCACCTACACCCTCGCCGAGCGCTTCAAGCAGCTCGACGCGCTGACGCCGGCACAGCTCCACGACATCGCCCTCGACGTCTTCGATCCCGATCGCCTCACCACCCTCATCTACGAATAACCTTCTTAACTTTCGCAAGCTCCAGTTTCGTAAGGTTATGAGGTTATAAGGTTATGAGGTTATGAGGTTATAAGGTTATAAGGTTGCTTCGCCTCACAACCTCACAACCTCACAACCTCACAACCTCACAACCTTACAACCTCACAACCTCAAAACCTCACAACCTCACAACCTCAAAACCTCACAACCTCACAACCTCACAACCTCACAACCTCAAAACCTCACAACCTCACAACCTCACAACCTCAAAACCTCACAACCTCACAACCTAACCTACCGACGGCATGAAAGTATCGCATCTACTGTGCGCCTTAGCGCTGGCAGCCACATTATTTATTCCTCGTGCACGTGCGCAGGAGCAGCAATCATTTTGGGCCCTCAACGGCGAGGGAGGCATCACCTGGACCAACGACGGGCGCGCCCACACCGACCACATCGAGATGGCCGGCCGGCAGATGGCTGTCGTCCTCCACTATGGCATCACACCGGAAGGCCGCTTCACGTGTGAGCGCCACCTGGTGTTCCCAATGCTGCGCACTATCCCCAACGACACGCACGCCAGTTTCATACGCTATGTCGACTGGGAACCTCTGGCCAGCGTGCTCGTAGGGCAGGGCCGCCTCGTCGACCGCAAGGAACAGGTGGAGCAGATCTCGCTCAAGGGTATGATGTCCGTTGTCAGCCGCTTCGCCACGATAGGCGTGCGGCGCACCCTGAGTCCTTCGCCCACGCAGCCCGCATTGGTCGAGGAATATGAACTGACAAACCTCGGCGACAAGCCCGTGGCATTAAGCATAGAACCTACCGAGCACCGCCTGACGAGCGATGCCGCAAAGGGCGTCGATGGCGCCTACGTGGTCGAAGAGCGGCTCTACGGCACGGGCTCGTTCCGTTTGGAGCCGCAGCAGAGCCTCACGTTCTCGGCTGTCGTCAGTGCCCGTCGCGCCAGCGAGCAACCCTTGGTGTGCACCGCCGCCAAGGAGTTAGCAGAGCGCCGCGCACTCGTGGAGCAGTGGCAGCACAACCTCGTGTTGGAAACGCCCGACAGCGTGCTCAACCGCATGTTTGCGTTCTCTAAAATCAGGGCCTGCGAGAGCATCTTCCAGACCAAGAACGGCCCCATGCACGGCCCCGGCGGCGAGCGCTACTACGCTGCCATATGGGCCAACGACCAGGCTGAATACGCCAACCCCTTCTTCCCCTTCACCGGCTATGACTATGCCAACGCCTCGGCCATGAACTCATGGCGCATGTTCGCACAATGGATGAACGCCGAGTGGCGCCCCATCCCCAGCAGCATCATCGCCGAGGGCACTGACTACTGGAACGGCGCCGGCGACCGCGGCGATGCCGCCATGATAGCCTACGGGGCCTCGCGCTATGCCTTGGCACGTGGCGACCGCAGCGAGGCCGAGCAGCTATGGCCCTTGATACAGTGGACGCTGGAGTACTGTCGCCGCCAGATAAACGACGCCGGCGTAGTGCGGTCCGACCGCGATGAGCTGGAAGGGCGCTTCCCCTCGGGCGATGCCAACCTCTGCACATCGTCGCTCTACTACGACGCACTCCTCTCCGCAGCCTATCTGGCGCGCGACCTTAAGAAACCCGCCACCGTGGCCAAGACCTACGAGCAGCAGGCCCGCCGTCTGCGCAAGGCCATCGACAGCTTCTTCCACGCGCAGGTCGAAGGTTTCGACACATATCGCTACTACGACGGCAACACCGTGCTGCGCTCGTGGATCTGCATACCGCTGACCATGGGCATCTTCGAGAGGGCCAAAGGCACAATCGACGCACTCTATTCACCTCGCCTCTGGACCAACGACGGCATGCTCACTCAGGCGGGCAGCGAGACGTTCTGGGACCGCTCCACGCTCTATGCCCTGCGCGGCGCACTCATGGCGGGCGACACCGAGCGCACCCTACCTTTCCTGCAGTATTATTCGCGCACGCGACTCCTGGGCAGCCATGTGCCCTATGCCATCGAGGCGTGGCCCGAGGGCAACCAGCGCCACCTCTCGGCCGAGAGCGCACTCTACGCCCGCATCATCACAGAAGGTCTCTTCGGCATCCGACCCACAGGTCTCCGCAGCTTCAGCGTAGCGCCGC
Organism: Bacteroidaceae bacterium; assembly: GCA_017429945.1. Taxonomy (GTDB): domain Bacteria; phylum Bacteroidota; class Bacteroidia; order Bacteroidales; family Bacteroidaceae; genus Physcousia. Next base: position 89,881 of record JAFRNY010000026.1, on the reverse strand, counting down.
GCCTGCCACAAGCCTGGCCTGAGATGACTCTGCGCAACGTGCACCTCTGCGGCGCCCTCTTCGACCTACGTGCCTATCGCGACGCGAAGCAGCGCCTTCACGTCCAGCTCATCAGGCAAGGCCGCGTCGTAAAAGACAGTACGGCGCCCACAACGATATTCAAGGTTAAATGATGCGACAGCCCTGCCCCTTCCGTCATCGGGTGGAGCCTTTCGGGCATTCCAGGGCTTCGGGATAATAATTTAAATGATAATCCGCAATCTTACCACCAAAGAGACCGCAACGCGGTCTTCGCTTAATAACCGAGGGTACGAACGTAGCGAGCACCCCCGGTTGGCATACAATCATGGAATATGCACTCTGGAAGAGTGCCCCATCATTCCAAGAGGGCGACCCCTCCAGGGTCGATTCCGATGCTGGCTGTCATCCGGGGGTGCTGCGCACACCCCGGTTATTGAGCGATGACGCTTGCAGCGTCTTGGTGGTACGATTGCGGATATTCAATAATTTAAACCTTTCCCTGCTAGTCGTGTCATTAGAATACACACACAAGATAATAACATTACTAATCCGGATTAATAAGTATTTTATGACAAGCAGATTGCTGCCTTTGTTCGTAGCCTTGGCTGCGGGCAATCTTGTATGTGCAGAGGAGGCCGACACGCTTTCGCTGCACGAAGTGGTGGTTACGGGCACGCGCACGCCGGCATCGGAGCGCGCCATCACGCCAACCATCACAGCAATAGACAAGCGCCAGTTGTCGCAGCTCGAGCGCGTGAGTGTGTTGCCTACGCTCACAGAGCTGGTGCCTAATATGTTCGTGACACAACGTGGAGTGATGGGCTACGGCGTCAGCGGCGGAGCCGCGGGAGCCATCAGCGTGCGCGGCCTCAGCGGCGGCACGGGTCAGGTGATGGTGCTCGTCGACGGACATCCGCAGTACCAAGGTATCTTCGGTCACCCTATTTCCGACGCTTACCACACCATGCTTGCCGAGCGTATCGAAGTGGTGCGCGGCCCGGCGTCGGTGCTCTACGGCTCCAACGCCATGGGCGGCGTGGTGAACATCATCACTAAGCAAGGCCTGACCGGTGGGTTTGGCGCCGGCGAAGATGCCGTGAACACATCTATAAACATAGGCGCTGGGTCCTACAACAGCCTGCAGGCCGAAGTGGCCAATAGCGTACGCAAGGGCCGCTGGTTCAGCGATGTAGCCCTCAACTACCAGCGCAGCGACAACCATCGTGCCGACATGGGTTTCTATCAATATGGCGGTCTGGCCAAGGTGGGCTTCGACTTCTCGTCGCATTGGCGGGCGTGGGGCGCTCTGAACCTCACGCACTTCGCTGCGTCGAACCCGGGGCCTGTGAGCGCTCCGCTCCTCGATGCGCGGCAATGGATCAACCGTGGGGTGGTGGAGGCAGCTGTGGAGAACCGCTATGGCCGCACCAGCGGTGCCGTCAGCGTGTACCACAACTTCGGGCGCCACAAGATTAACGACGGTCACGTGGCATCGGCTGCCGCACGCGACTATCTGTTCCGCTCGAAGGACGCCCTCACAGGGGTCAGCGCGCATCAAGGCTTCGGGCTGTGGCAAGGCAGCTGGATTACGCTGGGTTTCGACTATCAGAACATCCACGGCGAGGCCTGGAACGCCGACATCGTCACCAACGAGCGGCTCAACCGTAAGATGGAGCAGAACATGCACTATCCCTTGGACAAGGACCTGACGGAAGTAGCCGGCTACGTCAACGTGCGCCAGGACATCGCGTCGTGGTGGACGGTGGAGGCCGGCGTGCGCTACGACAACCATTCCGAGGCCGGCGGAGAATGGATACCGCAGGGCGGTTTCGTGTTCAGACCTTTGCAGAATGGCGAGCTCAAGCTCACGGCAGGCAAGGGCTTCCGCGTGCCAAACCTCAAGGAAATGTATCTCTACGGTGTGGCCAACCCCGACCTGGAGCCTGAGCGCCTGTGGAACTACGAGGCGGCGTGGAAGCAACGCATAGCTGGAGGCCGCTTCACATACGGCATAAACATTTTCTACATGAAGGCCGACAACCTCATCGGCACGATGATGGTGGAGTCGCTCGGACGCAATGCTAACTACAACACCGGCGAGACAGAGCACTACGGTGGCGAGCTCGAGGCAGCTTTCCGCGTCAACAGCCATTGGAGCCTCACCACCAACCACAGCTATCTTCACACGCAGAAGGCTATCCTCGCGGCTCCTGAATACAAAGGCTATCTCGGAGCGCAATATCGCGTGCAGGGCCTCGAACTGAATGCCGGCCTGCAGCACGTCAGCGGTTTGTGCACCGACATCGCTGACGATGCCAAGGAACAATTCACACTGCTCAGCCTCGGTGCTGCCTATCGTCTGCTGCCGCAGGTGAAGCTATGGGTGCGCGGCGAGAACCTGTTGGCACAAAAGTACGAAATCAACAAAGGCTTCCCTATGCCCAAAGCCACGTTCATGAGTGGCGTGCGCGTCACATTCTGAACGAAACAACGTAACGACAATGCAAGAACTCATCGACATACTGCACCGCGAAGCCTGCTCGCTCGTAGTGCGCGCTGCCGACGGTAGGCTGACAACCTACAACAAGCCCGGCGTGCGCGATCTCATCTGGCTGCTCGACAACGAACCCGACCGCCTGCGAGGCGCACACATCGCCGACAAGGTGATTGGCAAGGCTGCCGCAGCACTGCTCGTGCAAGGAGGGGTCGTTGAGGCCTATGCCGACGTGCTGAGCCGTCGTGCCCTCTCCCTGCTCGAGGCATCGGGCATGGAATATACTTGCTCTCAGATGGTGGATGCTATCGTCATTCCCGAGGGCGACAACCGCTGTCCGCTCGAGCAGATAGTGGGTGACGCGCAGACTGCCTACGAGGCCGAGGCTCTCCTGCGGCAGCACTTTAGACGAATGACGAATGACGAGTGACGAATGACGAGTGATGAATGATGAATGACGAGTGACGAATGATGAGTGACGAATGATGAATGATGAATGACGAATGAGGATTACTAATGTCTTTGTTCCAAGCGTCGCAAGTGTCGAGCGGTTCGCTCCATACTTGGAGAACTCCCTTAATTCATTAACTTCTCAAAATAATCAACTTCTCAGTAAAATGAACGCAACAATCAACCTTTACTCGCTCACTTGGCGCGAGAGCCGCACATTCCTCTTTGCGGCACTGTTTGTCATCGGCAATATCGCTTTGCCACAGCTCTGCCATCTCATCCCCAATGGCGGTCACATGCTGTTGCCCATCTATTTCTTTACGCTCGTAGCAGCATACAAGTATGGCTGGCAGGTAGGTCTGCTCACTGCCATCCTCTCGCCGATGGTCAATTCAGCCCTCTTTGGCATGCCTGCGCCTGCAGTACTGCCCAGCATCCTCGTCAAATCTGTTGTGTTGGCCCTCAGTGCAGCCTGCGTAGCCCGTCGTGCCCAGTCGGTGAGCATACCTCTGCTCTTCGCTGTCGTCCTGCTCTATCAGGTCGTGGGGAGCCTCATCGAATCACTGATGGCAGGCTCACTGGCTGTCGGTTTCACCGATTTCCGCCTGGGCATCCCCGGCATGTTCCTTCAAGTCTTCGGCGGCTATTTTGTCATCCGCTATCTCTTGAAGAAGTAGCTTAAGACACAAAAGTGTAGATGTTCATTTGCGGTAGCAGCAAGTGCCGCGAATGAACAGATGGAATATGTGTGCATCAATTGGGTACGCACATATTCCAAAAAAATTTTTTGTTCAAACAAGACTTCAGACTACAGGAGTGATAATCGTTTATCGTTTATCGTTTAGCGTGGGACGGCCGGTCGCATCGGGGGATGCGGCCGGCCGTTTTTTTTTGCACGATAGGGTGGATGCGATTTAGTGTATGGTTGGATGCATGCAGATGTATGGGCGGATGCATGCGGGTGTATGGGCGGATGCATGCAGATGGATAGGCGGATGCATGCGGGTGTATCCTTACTTCATCATTCGGCCAGGATGTTGAACTCGGCGCCGGAGGCGAAGTCGAGGCCGTTTTGCGAGGAGAGGGCGGTGAAGCGGAGGTAGCGTGCGCGTTGTGGCTGCTGGAGCATCACGCGCTGGAGGTTTGCCGAGCGCTCGAACTGTCCTTCGGCCACGGGCGCAGACCATGTCTTGCCGTCGTCGGAGAGCTGCACGCGGTAGGCCTTGATGTTGCCGTTGGCACCGCCGTCCTGGCGGGGCAGGTAGGTGAAGCCTTTGATGGCCAGAACGTCGCCGCAGTCGAAATCGACGGTGTGGGGGTACTTCGTCACGGTGACGCCGTAGGCTGTGTGCCAGATGGTCTCCGTCTTGCCGTCGACGAGTCGGCTGGCATTCTCGCCGGGCTCTTCGCTGCTGCAGTCGACGACGGTGATGGGCACGCTCTCGATGCGCGTGTAGGTGCGGCTGATGCGAACCTTGGGATTGTCGGTGTGCCATGTGGTGATGGTGCCGCCCTGTCGCAGGTCGATGGGCTCGCCGGCATATATCTTGGCTTTGCTTGCTTTTCCGCCGGCCGGGGTGATGCTGTAGCTGACGCCCTCGCCGTTGAACTCGTTATAGACTATGGTCACCTGTCCGCGTGCATCGCGTGTGAGGGCCAGAGGCAGGTCGCCGCAGTGGATGACGGGGAAGTTCTTCTCGCTGATGGCGTGCGGGTCGGCTGTGGCTGTGGGGCGGAAGAAGAATCCGAAGCAGTGGGCATCGGCATAGACGCGGTCGCGCTCGAGGGGTGGTGCCTGTCCGCAGCTGGTGCCTCCGAGGCCGGTGACTTTGGCGTCGAGGTGGACGTAGACGTGGTCGCTCTCGGGCAGGTCAGCGGGGTGTGGGGCGAAGGTCAGCTGTAGGTCGCTCCACGGCAGCACGCTTGTGCTCATGGCGCCTGTCAGGCTGCCGAAGACGAGTCCGTTGCCGGTGGCGTCGGTTAGTGCGAGCCATTGCACGCCCTCGCGGTTGGCCATATCCTGTGGTTTGGGGAAGTGTACGAACTGATCCTTGACCGTTGTCTCATAGACGGCGCTGAACATTCCGCTCATGCGGTCGGCGTAGTTGTTCTGCGGGCCGCAGCCGAAGTAGCTCATGCGCGAGCCGTCGGCCTCGAAGCGAGTTGGCAACTTGAAGAGGAAGCCCAGTCGCGGCAGTATTGCCTTCGGGTTGGAGCCCGTGATGGCGCTCTCGTTCTCGATGGTGCCGTCGGGATATACGGTCCAAACGATGTTTGAGGTGAAGGCGAAGTCGGCGAGCCCCTCTCCAGCTCCCTCCGTGGGGGTGAGGTCCTTGATGGTGTAGTGGCCGCTGCTGCCGCCGCTGATCTGTCCCTTCGTGCCTCGGCTTTCTACGGTGTAGTTGAGGACTACGGCGCCGTCCTTGCGTGTGTAGACGGTGCGGCTGAGCACTTTGTGCCGCAGGTTGTGCAGGCCGTTCTGGTACCACGACTGATAGAACCAGTTGTCGTTGTCGACAGGAGCGCGCAAGGCGTCGATGACGGGCCCGCAGCCAGGTTCTATGAGGTCGGTCATATCAGCATCGTCGCAGGCTTCGCCGCCCACGCCGTAGTAGTGGATTGTACCTTGGGCATCGTCGAAGGTGACGAGGAAGGGCTTCGAGTCGGGCCCCACAGACTTCGGGCGGATAATCGTTCGGTGATCGGCCTCACTTTGGCTGACGCTGAGCTTAGGCTGACCCTTTGAAGGTTCGTAGATGGGCGTGACATCGCCGGTGCCCCATAGGTGCAGCTGCTCGCTCATCTGCACGTAGCCTTTCTTGGCCCACGGCATATCGCTGCGCAGGAGGAATTCCACGCGCAGGTTGTAGCAGTGTGCGTCGCGGTCGTCATTGTCGGCGAAATTGAGGGGGAGCACGATGGGCTCGGTCTTGCGCGGGGCAATGGGGCGCATGCCGTGTTGCGGGTCGTGGGGGATGGTGCTTCGTCCTATGTCGAAACCGTCGCGCATGAGCACGGTGCTGATGTCGACGTAGTGGAGCGGTACGAAGTAGTTCTTATTGGTCACGAGCATGCGCACGAAGGTCAGCTCCTTACCGCTCGGCAGGGTGCGTGTCCAGATGCTGTCGAGCGTTACGCCGACGTTCTGATATACGTGCTTTACGTCGAAATACTCGGGCTTGGGCTGAAGGTCGGGCAGCATGACGCCGTTCATGCAGAACATGCCGTCGTTGGGCAGGTCGCCGAAGTTGCCGCCATAGTAGAATGACGAATGACGAATGTCGGCTTCGCCTCCGAATGACGAATAAGATGAACCTTCCTTACTTGATTCGTCATTCGTAATTCGTAATTTGTCATTACGCTGTGCCTGCGGCATGGCGATAGCTTGATCCACCCAGTCCCAGATGGCGCCTCCGCAGATGAAGTTGCTAGTCTCGATGGCCTGCCAGATGTCGATGAGGTTGCCGCCGGCATTACCCATGGAGTGGGCGTACTCGCTGATGTGGAATGGATATTTGGGGCCCTTGCCGCCGCGTGCTGCGAACTGCACCCAGCCTACTGATGGGTACTGGTTTGAGCCCATATCTACGATGTCGTTGTTGCGCTCATACTGCACGGGGCGCGAGCGGTCGAAGGCCTTGATGGCGTCGTAGGCAGCTACGAAGTTCTTGCCCGGTCCGGCCTCGTTGCCGAGGCTCCAGATGACGATGGAGGGCGCGTTCACGTGCGCGCGTACCATTTCTATGTTACGTGCTATATGTGCCGGCCGCCACTCGATGGGGTGGGAGAGCGATGCGTCGCCGTAGTAGTACTCGTGGCTCTCGATGTTGGCCTCGTCCTCGAGATAGATGCCGTAGCGGTCGCAGTAGTAGTACCAGCGCGGGTCGTTGGCATAGTGCGAGTTGCGCACGTGGTTGATGTTTCCGCGCTTCATGAGGAAGATCTCATGCTCCATCTGCTCGGGCTTGATGGCGTGGCCGCGCCAGGGGTTGGTCTCGTGGCGGTTTACGCCCTTGAGCTTCACGGGCTGGTTGTTGACGTAGAAATAGCGGCCTGCGAGCCCGAACTCATCCTGCTCGGCAGGGGTGTCGCGTATCTCCACGGTGCGGATGCCGAAATAGGTGCTGCGGACGTCGAGCACACGGCCGCGGGCGTCCTTCAGCGTGGCTGTGAGGACGTAGCGATAAGGCGTCTCGGCAGACCACGTCTGCGCGCCATGGTAGCTGAGCGTTGCTGAGGTATGCGCGAAAGCGCCATCGCCGAGAGCCGACAGGGTTTGTGTAGCCTGAGCGGCAGGGGTGCCTACGGCTGGCGTTGCATCCAAGTTCAGAGCCGCAGGTGCCAGTTCGTCAGTATAAAGCTGTAAGGGATAGGTCTTATATTCCACGGAGAGCCCCTTAGGAAGTGCTTTTGCCTTCTTGCTATGATTGCGGATTTCCGACTCTACGCAAATGTCGGCATCAGTTTCTCCAATGTTGCAATCAACGTTAAGCTCTGTGGTGCGCACGATGAGGTCTGAAATCTCCACCTCGGGCACGCTGGTGAGATAGGTTGAGCGAATGATGCCCGGCAGGCGGAACATATCCTGCGCTTCGAGGAAGCTGCCGTCAGAGTTGCGGTACACCTCCACTGCCACCACGTTCTCGCCCTTCGGGTTCAGGAAGCGTGTGATGTCGAACGAGGCAGTGTTGCGCGAGTTCTTCGAGAAGCCTACGTAGTGGCCGTTGATCCAGAGGTAGAAGAAGCTGTCAACGCCGTCGAAGTTGATATAGACCACGCGCCCGTTCCAATCGGCGGGCACGGTGAATGTGCGGCGGTAGGAGCCTACTTCGTTGGGGTACTTGTTGACGGTCCACTGCGCGTTGCGGGGCTTGCGCATGACGCCTCCGCGCCAGTCGTCGACGGCCACCTGATGCTCGAAGATGACTTTCTGGTTTACGTAGATGGGCAAGCCGTACTTGAAAGCCCCTCTCCCTGCTTCCCCCGTGGGGGGGAGAGCCGCAGAGCCGTTGGCATCCTTTTGGGAGGATAGGGAGTTCTCCCCCCCACGGGGGGAGTCAGAGAGGGGCCTTATGCCCTGCACGTTCCAGCAGCCCGGCACCTCGATATCGTCCCATGCGGTGACGTCGTAGGCCGGGGCTTCAAAACCACGGGCGCGCTCCTCGGGCGTGCGGCACCAGTGGAACTTCCACGTGCCGTCGAGGCTCAGCCAGTAGGCTCCGCGCTCGGGCAGGACGCCGCGTGCAGCTTCTTCCGTGGGGAAGTGGAAGCCCCATGCGCGGGGTTGTTCTTTGTTCAGCGCCAGCGAGCCGGGCGACTGCCATTCGTTGCCCGTGGGCGCTGCCGGTGTCGTAGCGTAGGCGAAGCCCTCGAGCGATGAGGGTGTAGTTTTTGTTGTAGTTATGTCAGCGGCTTGTGCTGCCGTGGCGACACATAAGGCAAGTGTTAATGCAAGATATTTCATAGCGGTAGTTTTTTAATGACAAATTTCAAATGACAAATTTCAAATTTCAAATTACAAATTGCGAATTGCAAATTGCAAATGTTTTTGAATGACGAATGACAAATGACGAATGTCGGCTTAGCCTCCTAATGACGAATGAGAGTTACTGTCTTTTGTGTGATGCTAATTCTGATTCGTCATTCGTAATTAGTAATTTGTCATTAGTAATTTGCAATTAATAATTTGCAATTTGCAATTAATAATTTGCAATTTGCAATTAATAATTTGTCTTTTGAAATTTGCAATTTGCAATTAGTAATCCGTCATTTCTTCTTCTTCTTCTCGTTGCCGTAGCCATAGCCGTAGCTGTAGTTGCCGTAGCCGTAGCCGTACTGCTTCTTGTTGATGTGGGCATCGTTGAGAAGTATGCAGAGGTGCGAGAACTTCTTGTCCTTGTACATACGCTCGAGCTCGGGGAGGAAGCGGCGGTCCACCTTGCCTTCGCGCACGACGTAGATGGTGAGGTCGGTCACGCGGTTTACTATGCCGGCGTCGGCCACGGCCTGTGCGGGCACGCTGTCGATGACGACGTAGTCGTAGCGCTTCTTCAGCTCCTCGATGAGTTGCTCGAGGCGTTCGCTCAGCAGCAGCTCAGAGGGGTTGGGAGGCGTGGCGCCGGCGGGCAGGAGGTCGACGCTGGAGTTGGCGGCGTCGTGCACGATGAGCTGGTCGATGTCGGTGACACCGCCCTGGAGGTACGACGTCAGTCCGTGGCTGTGGCGGTTGCCAGAGAGTCGCGACTGTGTGCGCTTGCGAATGTCGGCATCCACGAGGATCACCTTCTTGCCCGAGAGGGCCAGCGTCACGGCGAAGTTGCGCGAGACGAACGTCTTGCCCTCGCCGGCCAAGGTGGAGGTGAACATGAGCACCTTGGCATCCTTGTTGATGAAGCCGAGGTTGAACCGCGTGACGCGGAAGGCCTCGTTGATGGGGTCGGTCTTCTGGTCGCCCACGATAATCTCGGAGTCGTCGGCGCCCTCCTTGCGATGGGGCACCTCGCCCACGATGGGAATGGAGGTGAACTCCTCGATGTCCTTGCGCCCGCGCACGGTCATGTTCAGGAGGTTGCGGATGTAGAAATATGCGAAAGGCAGTATGAGACCTATGAGCAGTGCCACGAGCATGATGACCTTCGAGCGCGGCGAGATGGGCGCGTTGCTGCCGAAGGGCGTCTCGATGACGCGTATGTTGGCCTCGGTGATGGCGAGCTGCAGCGCCGTCTCCTCGCGTTTGTTGAGGAGGTAGGTGTAGAGCGTCTCCTTGATGTTCTGCTGGCGCGAGATGTCGATGATGTCTTTCTCCTTCTGTGGCACGGCGGCGAGGTTCGAGCTCAGGCCGGCTTCCTCCTGCTTAGCGCGCCCTAGCTGCACGTTGAGCGAGCTGAGGTAGGCGCTCGTAGAGGAAATGATGGCTGCGCGCATCTGGTTGAGGGCGGCTTCGAGCTGCTGCACCTTGACGCTGGCTTCGCCTGCGCTCTCCACGAGGCGGTTGCGCTCGAGCATAGCGTCGTTGTACTTCATGATCTGGCTCTGGATGCCGGCATCGGTGAGGCCGCCGAGGGTAGGAATCAGGCGGAAGCCTTGGGCGTTGTTGCGAAGGTCCTCGAGCAGGAACTGCACCACGCCCACCTGCGACTCAAGCTGTATGCTGCGCTGGCGCGCTGCCGCGCTCTGCTGCAGGAAGGCGTTGGCATCCTCCTTGAGGCTGGTGAGGCGGTTGGCCTGCTTGTAGGTGGCCAGCTCGCCCTCGACGCGGCTGAGGTCCTTGGCGATGATCTGTATGCGCTCGTCGATGAACTCTGCCGTGCTCTTGGCAATGAGGTTCTTGTCGATGATGATATTGCGCTTGTAGGCCTCGAGCACGGCGTTGAGGATGTCCTCGGCGCGGCGGATGTTGTGGTCGGTGTAGGTGATGCCTACCAGCGTGCTCTCCTTGTCGATCTCCGAGGCGTTGAGCGGTCCGCCGTAGGCCACGGCGGCAGCCTCTATGGTGCGGCGCGAGATGTAGATCTCCTTACCCTCGAACTGCTTGACGTAGCGGTCGTCGGCCACGAAGGTGATGTTGCCGAAGGGCGTCTTCACCTTCTTGTCCATGGGGATGAACTTGTCATAGGCCTGCTCGCCGTCAGCCGTCACGACGTCGTAGACGTGCACCTTGTCGCCCGCCACCTTGGCCGTGAAGCGGAAGGGGCGTTCGCACTCGGCGCTGTCGAACTGCGCCGTGAAGGGCTTCACGTCGTAGAGGTTGATGTAGCGCAGGCGCTGCTTGAAGCCGTAGGTGACGTCGAGGTGCAGCTGCCGCACCACCTCTTTCATGATCTGATGGCTCTGGATGATGTAGACCTCGTTCTTGACGCTCGAGCCCATGACTACGCCGTTGAGCTGCATGAGGGCGTCGGTGCCGCTGCGGCTGCGGCTGCCCGATGTGCCGTCGTCCTTGACGAGCATCACTGCCGAGCGCTTGTAGATGCGCGGCTGCTTGGCCAGGTAGAGCCGCCCCAGCACGAGGCACAGTATTACCGAAGCTACGAACCACTTCCAATGAGCGGTGAAGATGTCGAGAATATCGCGTAGCGAGAGCATATCCTCCGCTTCGCGCAATTCTTCTGCGTTTTTTATGTCCATGAGTGAAAACTATTGATAATTTGCGTGCAAAGTTACGCAATTTACTTCAATGAAAGACATAAAAATGCAAAAATTCTTGGTCGGCAAGGCTAAAATCACTACCTTGCGCCCCCAAACCTCTATGATTAGCCTATGAACGTCAAAGCATTAATGACTCTGATAGCCTTTTCGGCACTGCTCACAGCCACCGCTTCGGCACAGCGCCTGCAGCCCCAGAAAGGCAACGCATCATACTACGCCGACTACTTCCACGGCCGCACCATGAGCAACGGACAGAAGTACCATCGCGACAGCATGACCTGCGCCCACCTCCACTACCCGCTGGGCACCCTGCTGAAGGTGCGCAACATCACCAACGGCCGCGAAGTCGTAGTGCGCGTGACCGACCGCGGACCCTATTCGCGCAAGTTCGTCATCGACCTCTCGCGCGCTGCAGCACGCCAGCTCGACATCATACACTATGGTTGGCGACCGGTGGAGATCACGCCCTACACCCCCGGCCACGTGCCCTTCGTCTATACTCCCAAGCGCGAGAAGCCCGTACTGAACCTCGGCTTCTCCGACGACGAGGCCGACCTCGCCCCTTACTGGCAGGAAGACAGCATCTACCTCTCCAAGCACCGCCTCTCGCGCACGCAGATCGCTGTGCACATGGACACGCTAAAGGTTGCCGTGCACAATGATACGACCATCAGGGCTGAAGTCGAGAAGACGCAGGCTGAAATGAAAAAGCTGCAAAACAAGAATGCCAATCACCTGCCAGGCAATGGCCAAAAGTGACGCGCCCGGGTAATCCACCTCAGAGCAAAAAAAATTTTTGTTCAAAACAGACTACAGGCCTGCTTCGCAGGCACAGAGGGCACAGAGAAGACAGAGGACACGGAGAGGGAACGGCCGATGCCGTAATGAAAATGGATGGATTCAGAGTGATTTTTGAAAAGTTTTTCAAAAAAGGGTTCATCTTACATTGTAAGTCGTTGATTCTCAGCGAAGGCATCATTCTCAGATGACATGTGCGGTAGAAATAAAACAAAAAATTTTGTTTCGTTTCTACCGCACATGTCATTCGTGAAGTCATCCCGCAGGCTTACGCTTGTTCCTGAAGGGGCTCAAACGTCGGGCAGAAGTCTTAAGAGTTCTTTGCAAAGCAAAGCGACGCATGCGTCGAGCGCTGGGCAAAAGTCTTAAGAGTTCTTGGCGAAAGTCTTAAGAGTTATGGGCAAAAGTCTTGTGAGTGTGGAGCGACCCGCCCTGCCGCAATTATTCAAGTTTCTGATGTAATTATTTATATCAAGAATTCAAGAATTCAAGAATTTTTCAAAGCAGGCAAACATTGAATTATTAAGAATTGGAGAAAAGTTTTTGCAAGGCAAAAACCTTCTTTTGATTCTCGCTAATTCATTTCCATGAGTTAAATTCTCTAATTCTTGAAGTGTCCGCTCGGTATCCCGAAGGGTGACGCTTGATACCTCAAGAAGCGACCAAGGTCGAGCGCTCTAATTCTTGATATATAAATAATTGAAAGTTCTGGTTTAAAACATCCGAAACTTGAATGAAACAGATGTAGATTGACGTTCAGATTGACGTCGATTGACGTCCAATAAAAACGTTGAATAAAGCGTCCATATCCCCTGTGATTAAGACGTCAATCCACGTCAATCAATCGTCAATCTTCGAAAAAAAAATTATCGACGCGCCCTATCGCATCGGCCTGCACGCCCTATCGCATCGGCCTGCACGCCCTATTGGATCTGCCTATTCGCCCTATCGTATCCGCCCACGCGCCCTATTGCATCGGCCTATTCGCCCTGTCGCATCCGCCCACGCGCCCTATTGCATATAGAAACGGCCGGCCGCATCCCCCGATGCAACCACCCGTCATTTTTCATTTTTCACTCTTCATTCTTCACTATTAATTAGCGGCTCCGCCGCGCCCCTCCGTGTCCTCTGTCTTCTCTGAGTGCTCTGTGCGACTGCGCAGCAGTCATTCATTCTTCACTCTTCACTCTTCATTAATGCCCCCTGTCGTCTCCGCCCACGTGCCCTATCACTATTGCGGGGCAAAGGTACAACAGAACTACAACTGCTACAACGTGTATTTCAATGAATGCTTACTATTTTGTCAGACACTTCTCAAGAAAAGTTGAAATTCACTGTCACCTTCACTTTTCCTTGCAACGCTTTGAACGATAACATCTTATAGTCAGTGTAGGTGAAATTTCACCTACACTCACATTCAGCTGGCCGAATCGAGGTAAAACAACTTGTTTTACTTCGACTTAACCGGTCGTATAGCCCAACACTCCCAGCCGTTTACGCCTGTTTGACCGTATGAGTGTGAAAACAGTGTAGGTGAAAATTCACCTACACTGCCATTAATGCATTAATCTATTGAGAGTTACGGACAAAAGTGACGGTGAAGGTGAAAATTAAAAAATCTGTAGAAAGAAATCTGGGTGAAGAGACAATAGGCTGGGTCATATCTTCTTGCGCCGTAGTCATACCAATCGAGGCCATGCACGCGGTCAAGTTCCTTCTTCAAGTATGAAGCGTCGCAGAGCGCCGAGCGGCCATTATATTTGAAGGGCTGGAAACCCTGGTTGGTAGAAGCATTGCCCCAAGGGCCGCCATAGGGGTAGTATTCATTTATTTGACTTTCGTTTCCAGATTGATTAACAACAACCTGGTTGTTTCCCTGATGGTCGAGAGCCTGATAGAGTATGTAGAAGTGTTGGTGATTATGCATTTATCTGTTATATCAGTTACTATTAAGAGGAAACTCCAAAGACAACCATTTTTTATATTCGGTAATATCTTTGATATTCAAATTGACCTTTATCCCTTTTAAGTCACAGGCTTGCATGAAGGAGTCTTCGCTTAAAAAGACTTCTCTGTATTCATTTACTATGCGTTCTGATGGCAAATTTAAGGCGAAGGACTTATTAATAATATAATATTTGTAGCCTTTGAGGATGTTATTGTAAGAGTAGGCTACAATGTATTTATCGTCGAATGTTGCGTCAACGACCCATTCTGTAAAGTGACCCGTAGAATCACATTCATCTTCATTGGTCGGGATGATGATAGAACCACCATAACATGTCCGACCATGAATATTACTTCCACGAACTATGATGCGACCTGGTCCATCCCATTCCATCATGTAAATTCCATTCCCTAACGAGTAAGAACCATTCCATTCAGGAAAGAGCCATTCCGAACTAAACAGCATAATTATTGCAGCAAATGCAATAAAAGCTATGATGCTTATCAATATTTTCCAAAACTTCATAGTTTTAATGATTAAGGGTAATGAGTTTTTTTCTTTTTTAATTGTTGCTTCCCATAGAAATAAATTGGATAGCCCTTTCCTCGACCAGCTACAATGTTACATTTGGCGAAACTGTCGTTTCCCTTTTATAGATGTAAATGCCACGGAATAATTCCATCTGTATGCTCCATACATTTAACGGATATGTGTTACCTAACATATTGCTATTTATCTTCTATTTGAACAACAATTCCCACCATAATATATGACAATCAATCTGCTTCATTTCTCTTTCAGAAAGCCCTATTATATTTATGTAATTACTATATTCCGTTTCTGTATTAAAAACATGGAGATCAGCGACGTCACCATCTGAAGCGTTGACACTATCCTGATTGATTATTACATAACTGATAATAGTAGTATCCTTTCCATTTTGATTTTTTGAAATGATATATTTGTCATTCCATAAAACAATTTTTGGGAATCCACACATATCCACTCCTTTATATCCGCCATCCATAACTTTGCAATATAGCCCTAATAAAGGTTCACCATCTTTTGAATTCGCCATCGTTTCCACAAGAAAGAAACGAGTGTTGCCAATTCTCATGCTGTACGACATATAATGATTGAGCACTAATAAGGCTATTATAACTATTGATAATATGATGAAATACTTATATTTTCCCTTTTTCATTTCTTTGACCTCCAAATATAAAACTGATAAGTAGTACCGAATTCTCTATTCTGTCATTGTCTTCATTTGCTTTCCTTACGATCATTTGTTAGATATAGATAGTAAACATTGTGGGGGTCATCACTCCAATGGTGCAACCAAGCTTGCATTCCATACAAATTGGCTATTTGCTCTGAGAAAAAGACATCTTTAAATAAATTATCTTTTGCAAGGCCTCGATATAGCCATAGACTAGGAGGCATGCGTTTAAGATCAAATGAAAAATGAAAGTCCTCTTTATTTGGATTATTTACTTTGTTCTGATTTAGTTTTATACATGCATATATACCGATTTTGACGTCAGCATTAATTTTATTTATGTATGAATTTCCCCTATAGAACATCTTCCACAATAAATCCACCCACCTTTCTTCTTTAACGGTGTTGTATATGAAGGAATCTATATGTCGCTCTTCGCTACATACTATCTGCGAGGTGGCATATTTATAAATCCAACTCTCTAATTCTTTCCTTTTAATCGATTTTCCAGCCATTTCGTTTCAAATATTCTTTTGTTTTTTTGTCTATCAGAAAAGGTTCGCCATCTTTCCACGAACCATCCATATTCAATGCACTTTTTGGTTCTTTGAAATGAACATGTTCCTGACCATCGGGACTATGAGCCCTGTCAAAACGCTTTATTGTCTTTGGAGCTCTCCCCTTTTCAACATCTTTCTCTAGTTGATTGATAGATTTTGGGAACTTATCTGTTTTCGATACTTTCCTTAAGTTGCCTATATTGCTTAAGTCAATATGTTTCGAACTCTTTTCAATGCAAAATTAGTGAATTAAATGATACGGTAAGCGATAAATGAGTTTTTTTTAAGAAAAAAGTGAGATTATAGCTGTCGGGGTGGAAACAGAGTGGAAGCAGGCCCCTGTAGTCTGTAGTCTTGTTTGAACAAAAAAATTTTTTTTCTGTGTTGAAGTGAAGGGAATAAAAAAAGCTATGCCGGGGTTGCCGGCATAGCTTCTAATCTATTGATGTTGTTTGAGATTCTTACTTGACGTACTCGGCGAGGTCGGTCAGGCGCATATCGCCCTTGCGCAGGAAGGTGTCGTGCATGGCGAAGGCAGCGCTGAGGCAGTGGTGTGTGTGGCCGCTGTACTTTTCGGCGTACTTAAGATAGTCGCGGAGCAGGGGCTGGTAGTCGGGGTGAGCCACCTTGATGAGCTCCTCGGCTTTCTCCATGGCGCACTTGCCGCGCAGGTCGGCAACGCCGTATTCAGTGATGACGGCATCGACGAAGTGGCTGGTGTGGTCGATGTGGCTGGCGAAAGGCACGATCGAGGATATGGCGCCGCCCTTGGTGGTTGAGCCGCAGGTGAAGATGCTCAGGTAGGAGTTGCAGGTGAAGTCGGCCGAGCCTCCGATACCGTTCATCATCTTGGTGCCGCAGATCTTGGTGGAGTTGACGTGACCGTAGATGTCGGCCTCGATGGCGGTGTTGAGCGAGCATACGCCGATGCGTGCGATGACCTCGGGGTTGTTTGAGATCTCGGAGGGACGCAGCACGAGCTTGTCCTTGAAGAAGTCGATGTCGTCGTAGATGCCCTTGAGGCACTCGTTGGTGACGGTGAGCGAGCAAGCGGAGGCGGAGAGGACGCGGCCCTCGCGCATCAGCTGCACGGGAGCATCCTGCAGCACCTCGGTGTAGATGTTGAAGTTAGGCACTTCGGTGCTGTGACCGAGGGCTCCGAGCACGGCGTTGGCGCCACTGCCTACGCCCGACTGGAGGTTGAGGAACGTGGGAGGAATCTTGCCCTCGCGCATGTTCTGTACGAGGAAGTCGGCCACGTTCTGACCTATCTTGGTGGTGATGGGGTCGGGATCCTTGAAGGAGCGTGCCTCGTCGGGGATATTGCACTCCACGATGCCCAGGATGCGGTCGGCATCGACCTCTACGTAGGGCTTGCCGATGCGGTCGTTAGGATGGCAGATGGGCACGGGCACACGGTTGGGGTGGTAGCCGATTTCATAGACGTCGTGCAGGCCCTTGCTCTTGGGGCTGTGGAAAGCGTTGAGCTCGACGAAGATGCCGCGCTTGGCCAGACGGCAGGCTGTGGGCGATATGCCGCCGGCAGCTGTCAGGTAGATATGAGCCTTGCTGCCGTGAATCTCGACGTCGCAGGCTTCGATGATTGCCCAGTCGATGTCGCCGAGGTAGCCCTGGCGGATTTGTGTGGCCATATTGGAGAGGTTGAGGTCGGTGTAGCGAATCTCACCCAGGTTGACGTGCTTGCGGAAGTCGGGGTTGGTGGTGTAGGGCGCACGGAGGCCGATGGCCTGCTCGTTGGCGAGGGCACCGTCGCAGCTCTGGCCGGTGGAGGCACCGGTGAAGATGTTTACCTTGAAGGGGCGGCCGGCCTCGTGCTCGGCATGAGCCTTCTTAGCCAGTTCGGCGGTGACGGCCTTGGCCGTTCCGGCAGGTGTGAAGCCCGAGAGGCCGATGGTGTGGCCGTTCTCGATTTGTGCTGCAGCTTCAGCAGCAGTGATACGCTTGATCATAAGTTGTATTTATAGTTTTAATGTTTTGTCTAAGTAGGGGTTACCCTCGATTTGCGCGTGCAAAATTAGTATGTTTTTTTTAAATAGAAAAAGGATTGCAAATGTTTTTACTAATTATGAATTATGAATTGCAAATAATGAATTCTAAATAATGAATTATGAATTGCTAAAGCGGGTCGACGTCGAAATATATGTGTGCGGCGGCGTATTGTTTCTGCATGAGAAGCTTCCTGCGGATTTCGAGCAGCTGTTTCTTTATTTCTGCGATAGGCAGACGGCTCTCGAGCTTAAGGATGACGCGGCGTATGAAGAGGTTCTGCACGCGCCCTACGGGTGGCTCGTCGGGCCCGAGCACGCGCGTGCCGAGCAGTTGCCGCAGCTCTATGGTTGCTTCGCGCGCAAGTGTCTCGATGGTAGCGAGTTGGCGGTGCTTGAAGTAGACGGTTATCATGCGCGTGAAGGGCGGGTAGGCAAACTGGCGCCGCTCGAGCATCTGTTCGTGGTAGGCTGCGTCGTAGTCGGCCTCTACGACTTGCTTGATGAGCGACAGTTGGGGATTCATGGTCTGCAGGATGACGGTGCCTTGCAGACTGCGCCTGCCCGCGCGCCCTGCCACCTGCGACATCATCTGGAATGAGCGTTCGAAGGCCCTGAAGTCGGGCTGGTTGAGCATCGTGTCGGCCGAGAGAATGCCAACGACGCTGACGTTCTCGAAATCCAAGCCTTTCGTGACCATCTGTGTGCCTACGAGTATGTCGGTCTGGCCGGCTGCGAAGTCGTGGATGATCTGTTCGTAGGCCTGGCGCGTGGTGGTGGTGTCGAGGTCCATGCGCACGACGCGCGCTTCGGGGAAGAGTTTCTGAATGTCGTCCTCGATGCGCTCGGTGCCGAAGCCGTGCTGCCGCAGGTCTTTGTTCTCGCAGGCTGGGCACTGACTGGGCACGGGCACGGTGTAGCCGCAGTAGTGGCAGGTCATCATGCCCGAGCGGGCGTGCATGGTCATCGGCACGTCGCAGCGCGGACAGGTAGGCACCCATCCGCAGACGTGGCACTGCACCTGCGGGGCAAAGCCTCTGCGGTTCTGGAAGAGTATGACTTGCTGGTGGCTGTCGAGTGCCGCGCGTATCTCCTCGAGCAGCCGTTGCGAGAAGGCTCCGTTCATGAGGCGCTTGTGGCGCTGCTCCTTGACGTCGACAATCTCTATGCGTGGGAGCTGCACCTTTCCGTAGCGCTCTTTGAGCTGCACCAGCGCATATTTGCCGGTGCGGGCCAGGTAGTAGCTCTCGAACGATGGTGTGGCGGTGCCGAGGAGCGTCAGTGCCTTTGCGCGTGCGGCCATGAGTAGTGCCACGTTCCGTGCGTTGTAGCGGGGCGCAGGTTCCTGTTGCTTGAAGTTCACCTCGTGCTCCTCATCGACAATGACAAGGCCGAGCCGCTGGAAAGGCAGGAAGACGGATGAGCGCACGCCCACGATGATGTCGAAGGGCTGCTGCGACAGCTGCCGATGCCACACGCGCGAGCGTTGCGCGTCGGTGAATTTGCTATGGTAAACGCCCAGGTGGTCGCCGAAGACGGCTTGCAGGCGGTCGGTGAGCTGGCTGGTGAGCACAATCTCGGGCAGGAGGTAGAGCACCTGCTTGCCCTGGGCTATGGCCTCAGCGATGAGATGAATGTAAATCTCGGTCTTGCCCGAGGAGGTGACGCCCTGAAGCAGGCATACGGGGTGCGTCTGCCAGCCGGCTTTGATTGAGGCGAGGGCGGCAGCCTGGGCTGTGGAGAGTGTGGGAGTAGCCCCCTCCCAGCCCCCCCGAGGGGGGGAGTCCGTTTCCGTTGGGACACCCGAGGACATGAGCGCCCCCCCTCGGGGGGGCTGGGAGGGGGCTCTCAGTTTAGCCGGCATGGCAGCTTTGAAGACTTCGCCGATCGAGCAGACGTAGTAGTCGGCAATCCACTGCCAGAGGCTGAGCTGTGAGGGCAGTATGCAGGGCTCTTCGTCGACGACCTCCATGACGTCCTTCACGTTGACGTCGGGGTCGGCGGGCGGCGTGTCGTGAAGCCTCACAATCAGGCCCGTAGTGCTGCGTTTGTTGCCGAACGGCACAATGACACGGCACCCTGCCTGTGCTTGCTGCTGCAAACTCACGGGCAGGGCGTATGTGAACAGTCCCTGTAGAGGCACTGGAATGATGACGTCGACGAACGCTGCCATCAGCTCATGCGCTTTGTTTTAGAAATAGTAATTGAGGCGTATCTGCCACTCTTTGTTCTTGATGCTGATATTATCCTTTACGGTGTCGTAGACGCCGCTGACCGAGCCGGCCTTGCCGATAGGTATGCTGTAGCTGGCGCCTATCTCTATGTGGTTGGCAAACATAATACCTGCGCCGACGTTCCAGTTGAAGACGTGGTGCTCGAACGTCGCATGCAAGCCCTCGCGGGTGGTGAGGTCGGAGTTGCCTATGAGCCATTCCCACTGCGGACCCGTGGCGGCATAGACGCCGAGGAAGCTGGTGCCGATGTCCCACCGCAGGTTCAGCGGCAGCCGGACGTAGCTCATATGTTTTGTCTTGGAGTCGTCGATCTTGGCTTTGTCGAGGGCGTAGAGCAGTGCGCCGTCGACGCCGAGTCCCACAACAGGTATCTTGGCCTTAATTTTTGGTCCGACGAAGAATCCTGCGAAGTTGTCGGACTTGTAGACGTCCTTCGAGAACGACATTTTCTTTATTCCCACGCCAGCCTCAAGGCCGAATTGCGTTTGTGCGGCAGCAAAGGTTGCAAATGCGAACATTGCTGCAAGGAGAATGGTCAAGCGTTTCATAACTATACGGTTTTTGAGTTGTGGCTGCGGGTGAAGAGCTTAGCGGCGCTGGCGGCGGGCAGAGACGCGCGGTGCGGAGCCGGAGCTGACCTTGGCCTGCTTGGGCTCTTTCGCAGCGCTGTTGCGTCGCGAGCTGCGGGCCGACACTTTCTCCTTCTTGTCGTCGCTGCCGCTCCTGGCGCGGCGCGCGGTCTTCTTTTCTGCCTTGCTGTCGATGGCCACGCTGTCGGTGCTGTCCACCTTGATCTCCTGATGCCAGATGCTGTTCTCGAAGTCTACGAGCTGCTGCTCGATGCGCTTCTGCTCGGCCGTCATGGCGGAGTCGGTCTTGGCATAGTTGGCCAGCACACGCCCCTGGAGGTTGTTGGTCTTATAGATCTTTCCCTCGTAGCGGTTCATGGTGAAGTAGTCGTCGACGGTCATGTTGGTGACGTTGTTGAAGTTCGAGGCCATGACGGGCATGCGCGAGAGATAGGACGCCACGTCGTCGTACTTGATCCAGAACAGGGGCTTGGGTGTTGCCATTCCCGGTTCGTTGTCGATCGACTCGAACTCATCGCCCTCCATAAGCACGGGGCAGAGGGCCGTGACGCGCGTCTTATATGTGGCTGAGCGCTGGTCGAAATAGCTGCTTTCCTTCATATAGAAGCGTGTGACCTGTGCCGATGGGATATCGCTCTCGGGTACTGTGATCTTGCCGCCTGACTCCTCATAATAGATGCGGAATTTCTCAAGCAGGTCCTTCACGTTGGCCTTGTCCTTGGCGTCGAACGACTCGTTGCCGTCGAGCTTATACTCGTAGGCGTTGATGCGCCCCGACACGAAGAGACGGAAGAGGTATGTGAACAGGTTCTGCTCTTTGCCGCGCGGCTCCACGGGGTAGTAGAGCGGAGCGTTGGCGTCCTTCAGCAGGTCGAGCTGGCGGTAAATGTCGCGGCGCCAGACTACGTCCTCGGGCATCTCTGCCGAGGTTGGGAACGAGAGCGAAGCGCGGTCGGCTTTCTTCTCCGTTGCAGCGGCTTTCTGCGTGGCTGTCGTGCGGCTGTTGTTGGGCGAGACTACGCGACGCTTTGCGGGCTGAGCGCTCAGTCCCACTGCGCACGTGAGCACTGTTAGCAATATACAGATTCGTTTCATATCTTCAATCTACCAATTTTCAATTTCCAATTATCAATTAATTCACCGTCACGTCCATGGCGCCATCCAAAGTGCGTTCCACACCGTCAGGTCCTATTGCTTTGATACGCGTAATGAAGAAACGTTTACCGCGCGAGAGGCTGCGGAACATATTTTTTTGTCGGGCAGTGAATTCTGCTGAGTTCGAAACCTCGGGGATAGCGTTACCCATATTGTCGTAGAACACCGTCTCGAAGCCTGTCACACGGAAGGGGATATTGAGCAGGCCGTCGTCGACGGCAGCGCCGAGGGCATCGGTGCCCATGAGCACTTGCTTCGAGAGCTTGCCACCCTTGAAGCGGTTCTCGCCGCCCTGACCGTCGGAGTATGCGATGAAGGCCGTGGGGTCGGGCAGCTTGCGTATGCGGAATGTGAACTTGCCCATCTCCTGCACGCGCCCTTCGGTCTGTGCGGCCACGGTGATGACGGCTTCGCCGCCCACCTGCGTGGGCCGTGCCACGTATTTGCCTTCGCCTTTGGGCGTGAGTCCGCCGCCGCTCATCGACACCTGTAACTTATTGGTAGGCACGCCAGGCACGCTGACCGACATGGGGTTGTCGTAACCGGCATAGAGCACGTTCATCAGGTCGGCCGAGACGGTGGCGGAGGGAGCCACGACAGTGTATTTCTGCTCGAAGTTGCGGCGGACGAGTTCGCCCTGAGCATTCATCATCTCGATATAGCCCACGAGGTTGAAGTCGCCGGTTCGCGAGCAAACGGTTTCGTAGATGCCGCGGTCGCTGTTTATCTTCTGACCGCCGATATAGATAGTCGGGCGGTTGGTGGTATCTACAGCAGCCATCAATATCTGTGCCGAGAACTTTCCACCCTGCACTACCGTCTGCGACGATGGTATCACATAAGCATTGAGCTCGTTGACGCGGATATCTTTGACGCCGATGTTTGATGCCAGGCCGTGGAGCACTTCACCCTCGGCATAACGCACGTCGCTCTGCAGTTTGGTGAGAAGAGTCACGGCAGCAGCTGTAGGCATCGACTCGAACATATACTCCTGCCAGTTCTTGCCCAGTGTGCGCACGCTCTGCGGCACCTCGGTGTTGAGGTTGGAGGCTATGATACGGCGCTGGGCCGAGTCGGTCACCATCTTCACGATGCGTTCGCGATAGTTGTTGATGCCTTCGTAGAGGGCTTTGCCGCGCCCCGTGCCGGGAGCCAGCATGACGCTGGTGGCTGCTTCGAGGTCCTCGCGGTTTTGTATGTCGGTGACGTCGCCGTCGCTGCCGTCGCTTTTCTTCACGATGAGCTCTTTCAGCTCCTCGGCGAAATTGAAGAGGGAGTCGGACATCTGGCGCACCACCTGTGCCTTGTCGTACCACTCCTTCACCTTTTTCGGATTGGCTTTCATCTGCTCCTCGAAGTCGTCGTAGATGCCGGCGTTGACGGCCGATGCGTTCTTAGTGGTCGTCTGCAGGCTCTTATCGACGAGCGAAAAACCATTGAGCACGTCGCTCGACACGTTCAGCGCGAGCATAGCCATAAGGACGACGTACATCAGGTTGATCATCTTCTGGCGAGGAGAGACTGGTCTTTTCTTAACGGGCATAATCGTAATTTACAATTTGACGATTTACGATTTACAATTTATACCTGCGGTGCCTTGGGCATATTCACCGTGAGGGCCTCGATCATGCGGGCATATACGCCGTTGAGTTCCTCGATGTTCTTGGCCATCTTGTGGGTCTGGTCGGTGATTTGGTCGATGGTGCCTACCTGCTGGCTGATGCTCTTCAGTTGCATCTCGTAGATGGTGTTGATGCCTGTGAGCGTGCGGTTGAGGTTCACCATCTCCTCGCTCTCCTGCGTCATGCGGCTGGCCTGCTCGCGCACCTTGCCGAGCACTTCGGTGAGCTGCGAGAGCTGGTCGACGTAAGCCTCGATGGCGTCCTCCACCTCGGGGGCGTTGGCCGCCTGTGCGTTGGCGAGCATGCCCTGTGCATCCTGGCTGAGCGTGGCGCCCACGTTGGCCGCAGCCTGAGCGGCCGCAGCGAGGTTGGCGGCATCTTCGGCCGAGAGGCCCGGGCCTCCGCCTCCGATGATTCCTCCACTGATGACGCTGCCACCGCCTACGACGGTAGTGCCGCCTTCAGCGGCCTCTGCGTCGGCAGCAGCGCCTCCGCCGATTACTACTGTGCCTCCGGCAGGTGCTCCGCCACCGATGATGACGGTGCCGCCACCTGTGCCACCGGCAACTACGGGGCCGCCCACAGCTCCTTCGCCGGCAACGACTGGTGCTCCGCCGGCAACGACAGTCTGTCCGCCGGCAGCCGCCGCAGCCTGAGCGGCAGCTTTCAGGGCCTCCGCCTCCTCGAGGCTTACGAACTCTTCGGCGAGCTCAGAATCGGCTTTGGCATCGAAGGGACGGTCGAAACCGGAGATGAAGAACACGAAGACCTCGGTGCCCATACCGATGAACAGCATGAGGTTGGCGCCGGGGATGTGCGTCAGTTTAAAAAGTGTGCCGAGGATAACGACGGCTGCGCCCCACGAGTAGGCGTAGTTCATAAAGGTCTGACCGGGCACGGAATCCATCCAGTGCTGCAGACGTGCTATAAGGCTGAATTTACTCATGTATTCACGGCCTGCGGCCGTAGTTGAAGGTTGAAGGTTCTTTAAGATGTTAAGCGAGGGGAGGGGGGAGGGTTCTTCGCTAGCGAAGCGGCAAAGCCGAGCGGAGGGTTGAGGATGGGCGCCGGCGGACGGACTGCCGGCCACTGAACCCAGGACTGGGCTGAATTTCACTTCTTGATGGTGACCACTCACTCTCTCTCTGATGGGGCTGCGGGCTCTCCGAGTATGGAGCGACCAGGGTCGAGCGGGCGAGCTTTGCCCGTGAGTGCTGGGAGGGGGCCCGGGCGGGTTGAGAGTTATTTCTTTCCTTTATTCTTGATTCCCGAGGCATCGCGCACCATGGAGCGGACGCAGCGGAAGCCGATGTAGGAGCGGGGCTGGTTCTGGTATTCGTAGGTGCGCCAGGCCGAACGTATCATCGACTCGGGGTCCTTCCACGAGCCGCCGCGCACGCTCTTTTTCTTCAGGCGGTAGGGGTCCTCCTTGGCGGCATTATAGCGCAGCTCGGGGTTGAGGTCGCTCATGGCTTCTACGCCGGCCTCGGTGAAGACTGTTGACGTCCATTCTGCCACGTTTCCGGCCATATCATAGAGCCCGTTACTGTTGGCCGAGAAGATTCCACATTTCGACGTTATGAGCGAGCCGTCCTTGGTGTAGTTGCCGCGGTCGGGCTTGAAGTTGGCGTAGAAGCAGCCCTTGTCGCTCTTGACGTCGGGGGCCTCCCAGGGGAAGGGTGTGCCCTCCTTGCCGCGGGCGGCATATTCCCATTCAATCTCGGTGGGCAGGCGGTAGGGCTGCACGTCGGCCACATTGGCTCCGAGGCCTTTGGCCAGGAACTCGGTGCGCCAGCGGCAGAACGCCATGGCCTGCTCCCACGACACTCCCACTACGGGGTAATCGTCGTAGGCGGGGTTTGAGAAATAGAGTCGCATGTAGCGCTCGTTCTCGGCGTTCTGGAAGTCGTTGACCCAGCAGGTGGTGTCGGGATATATATTTACTAAATATGTGTTCAGGAAGTCCCACGGTCCGGAGAGAGGGCGTGTGATAGTCTGGCGGACGATCTTGCCGTCGTCGTCGATGTAGGCGGTGTCCTTGGAGATGATGACGTCGGCCGTCGAGACCTCGTGGTCGGTGTTGAGGTCGCGCTCTTCGGGGTTAAGCCGGTGCTTGCGCAGAGCTGCTGCTGCATAGTCGAAGATCTCGAAGCGATAGTTCATCTGGCTGGCATCGAGCATCTTGGTGCCGTCGATGGGGTGAGTGACGTAGACGCTCTCGAGGGCACGGGCCTCGTCCTCGGTGGCCTTGCGCCAGGGTATGGCTTTGCTCCAGTTGAGGCGCGGGGTGATGGGGTTGCCCTCTTTGTCCTCCTCGATCTTGAACGTCTCATCGCCGCCATAGGCGGGGTCTGCCAAGCGCTCACGTATGATGCTGTCGCGCACCCACATGACGAACTGGCGGTACTTGGCGTTGGAGACTTCCGTCTGATCCATCCAGAAGCCGTCGACGGAGATGTCGCGCGAGGGGAAGCCGGCGCCCCAGAGTGTGTCGCCCTCTTCGAAGCCCACCTTGAGCGAGCCTTTCTGCACGGCGACCATACCGAAGGGGGTCGATTCGGAGTAGGCCGTGCCGCGCACGCCCGTGATCTCACCGCCCTGTGCCATGGCCCCGGACTTGGCTCCGGCGCAAGCCGCGAGCAGTAAAGTGAAAAGCGCAAGTGTGAGGAGCGACAGATACAAGTTTCTCTCGCTTCTCCGTCCTTTGCTTTCCATTATTTGCATGTTTGTTTTCATTTATATGCTTAAATATATGATTTTTCAAAATTTGTCATTCATCATCCGTAATTAGTCATTCGTCATTCATCACTCGTCACTCGTCATTCTACAGAATCCTCACGCTCTGATGGCGGTTCTTGCCTTTCTTGAAGAGGTCGAGGTCGGTGGTGTAACCGATGGTCATCTCGTGGCTGCCCTGGAGGGCTCCAACGCCAGAGGTGTAGATTTCGTAGGCGTAACCGAGCTGCACTCCGTGGAAGTTGCCTCCAATGAGCACCGATGCCGAGACCGTTGGGCTGTAGCCCACGCCAAGGTACATCTTACCTTTGGGGCCATCGTAAGCCAATCGTGCCGTGACGTCGCCTCGCCAGGCTGTGAGGTCAGATCTCAAGATAGCAGAGGTCTGCACTTTTAATAACGGATTTTTCAGCCGAATATTGTATCCGCCTGTCAAATAATACGTTCGAGGCACCACAAATTCGTTGGACTTGCTGTCGCCGAGCTTCACCGTGGGCTGCAGCACATGCAGTGCCGAGAGTCCGGCATACCAGTCGCGGCCGTCGTAGCGCAGTCCGGCTTCGAAGTCGAATGCGGTGCCGTTGACCTCCGATGATGGGAATGCGGGGTCGCCCGAGTCAATGACGTCGAGGCCGGTGCCGTCGAACGACTCGGCGAGCAGTGCTCCGCGCACGCCGGCGCTGAGGCGCCCGCCCCACAGTTTTTGGTGGTAGGCGTATTCGATGTAGAACTTCTTGTGTTCGAAGAGTCCGAGTTTATCGTTGACAAAACCTGCGCCCACGCCGTGTGCCCGGCTGATCATCCACAGGGGCAGGTCGGCCGTGACGACCATGGTCTGGGGTGCGTGAGTGTAGCCCATCATCTGCAGCGCATAAGCGCCCTGCACGTTCACCTGTTCGAGCAAACCGGCAGCGGCGGGATTATACAACGTCTGCAGCGCCCAATAGTGGTTGAACGCTGGGTCATACTGGGCTGTTAACCTGCAGGTTACGCCCAGCATTACTGCCATACAGAGGGCTTTAAGATAGCTCATCGCATCTATATTAACGTAATTACGGGCCGTCTTATTGCCCGTTTCTACCTCTTTTCCGCGGCAAAGATACTATTTTTTCTTAAACATCAGACTGATTTCCTCCGTTTTTTTTGTAAAAGACCAAAAAATGAGTAAAGAGCAGGACGGCCGGTGGCCGTGATGTTAAATGAAAAGTGAAAAATGAAAAGTGAAAAATGAAAAGTGAAAGGTGAAAAATGAGAGGTGAAAAATGAAAAGTGAGAAATGAGGGTTTCAGCTCCGGGGCTTCCCCCCTCTTTGATAGAGAGAGAGGGGAAGGGGGCTTTTTGGGGCTGAGGCTCAGTAAGCTACCGAGCAGTTAAGCCCTGCGGCGCGCACGCGTTCGGCAATGGCGTCGAGCTCGTCTGGACGAGCTTTTGCAATCGATGAAATGGGCGTTTCTCGCGCTACGGTGTAGATCATGACGCTCTCAGGGCGGATGCGCTCAAGGGCCTGGAGCCATGGTGCGACGAATGCTTCAGACGTGTTGCTTACGTCGGCGCCATCGGCGTCGCTGCCGCGCATAAACATTGTCTGAATGATTACGTGTCCGTCGAATGCCACGAGGCCCTCGATGAGGGCCTCGAGGTCGTAGTGGCCCGTAGGCCTGTCCACGCGTCGGATGTAGTCCACGTCGACGGTGTCGAGTTTCTGAATATTATTTTCTATGCGCATAAGCGCAGCGTGAACGGCGGGCTTGAGAATTTGCGTGGCGTTTGACAGCACGCTGATGCGGGCCTCGGGGCAGAAGCGGTCGCGCAGGCTGATGGTGTCGTCGATGATGCCGGGGAAATCGGGGTGCGCCGTCGGTTCGCCGTTGCCGGCGAAGGTGAGGACGTCGGGGTGGACGTCGGTCTCATGCATCTGCTGCAGTTGTGATGCGAGGGCTGCCGCCACCTCTTCGCGTGAGGGCCGGTGGTGGTGTGGCCTGCGCTCGGCGTTGAGGCCGCATTCGCAGTAGATGCAGTCGAAGGTGCAGACCTTGCCGTCGTCGGGCATGAGGTTGATGCCGAGAGAGAGGCCGAGGCGGCGGCTGTGTACGGGGCCGAAGATAGGGGAGGAATAGATTGTTGTGCTCATATTTTTCAGATTAACAGATTAACAGATTAACAAATTAACAAATTAATCGGAATACTCAGATTACTCAGATTATTCAGATTACTCCGATATTTCTCCGCAAAGTTAGTCAGAAAAAGGTTATAAAGGGCTGCGAAAGGAGGATTTTTCTTTCTACAATTTTCATTTTTCACTTGTTTTTTGTTGAGGAGCATAAAAAACACTACCTTTGCACGCAGATTATGTTAGATAAGATTCAACAGCCCATAGCCTCTGAGCTCCAGCGCTACACGGAGCTCTTCCGCGCGTCGCTGCAGTCGGGCAACCCGCTGCTGTCAGCCGCTCTCAACCATCTTACGCGCCGGTTGGGCAAGATGATGCGCCCCACATTATTACTCTTATGCGCGCGCGAGGCAGGTGAGGTGACGGCCGAAGCGCTGCACGCCGCTGCGGGCTTGGAGATGCTTCACACGGCAAGTCTCGTTCATGACGACGTCGTCGACGAGAGCGATATGCGTCGCGGCCAGCGCTCGGTGAATGCGCTCTTCGACAATAAGGCTGCTGTGCTCGTGGGGGATTTCATAACCTCGAAAGCGCTCTCCGAGGTGGCGCAGACTCATTCGCTCGAAGCCGTGCAGCGCATGGCTTGGCTCGGGCAGACGCTGGCCGACGGCGAGCTGCTGCAGCTCAACAACACGCAGAGCACTCTCTTCAGCGAACAGGCTTACTACGAGGTCATCGACAAGAAGACGGCGGCGCTCTTCTCCACCTGCGCCTTCCTGGGAGCGCTGCTCGCCGGCGCCGATGCCGACAAGCGTGCGCGCCTCGAGCGCTTCGGGCAGCTCGTGGGGCTTTGTTTTCAGCTGCGCGACGACCTCTTCGACCTCGACGAGAGTATTAACGCCGGCAAGCCCAAGGGCAACGACTTGCATGAGGGCAAGTTGACGTTGCCTGTAATCCACGCCCTCAACGCCAGCAGCAACGCACGCTACCACCACCTCGCCCTGCGCGTACGCTCGCACGAGGCCACGAGGCTCGAGGTGCAGGAGCTCGTAGATTTCACTATTGCCAGCGGCGGAGTGGCTTATGCCGAGAGCGAGATGCTTCGCCTGCGAGGCGAGGCCGTGGCTCTGCTCGACGGCCTCAATGACGCTGCTGTGGCGCAGGCCCTGCAGTTGTATATTGATTACGTTGTCAACAGGGATGTGTGAGGAAAAAACTAACCCCATAACCATCTCTCTTTCAAAGAGGGGGAAATGGAATTTCAAGGCCGAAGCATACATCGAAAACTATCTTGATGGTCTTAACAACCTTCGCCCATAAGCTTGCGCTTTACAACGCCTTGCGCGCCAATCTTGGCACTATCTATTAAGTACAAAATGTCTAACCCCTAAAAATAAACGACCATGGTAGGAAACTGGATTTGTGCAATCATCATTATTGCTTGCATGATTAAGATGGGCTTGAAGTAAGCAGGCACAAAAGAGCCCCAGCCCCTGGGCTTGTTGTGTAAACAACTTTTAAAAGACGACCGGTAGCATCCTTGGATGCTACCGGTCGTCTTTCTATATCTGTCCGCAAGGATCGGCTTATTTGTCCGCAAGGATCGGCCTGTCAGCCTGCACGGGTGTGTTCGTCATGCTTAGTCCTCGTGTGCGGCCCGCCATTGGCTCTTGGCCAGGTCGAAGGCTATAGAGGTTGTCTGGCGCAGGGGCTCGAAGAGGAATGAGTTGTGCTGCGACTCTTCTTTCACCAGGTGGGTGATTGCGAGGACGTTGCAGCAGATGCCGAGTATGAGGGCATACTTGATGAGGCCTATGAAGGCGCCGCCCATGCCGTTGATGCCGTCGAGGCCCACCCACTCCATGACTTTGGTGAGTAGTGAGCCGAGGAGGCTGAGTATGACGGGCACGCCAATCCATATGAGCACGAAGGCTATGATGCTTGCGATGCTTGGCGATGTGCCGATGTGCGGCGCCAGCTGGTAGCCCACTTGTTCGTAGAGGAGATAGGCGACGTATAGTCCCACGAATACGCCTACGAGTCCGAGCACTTCTTTGAGCAGTCCGTTGCTCCAGCCCTTCCATGCTCCGAGGGCGAGCACTACTAGAAATACTATATCAAAACCATTCATTTCATTTGCTTCGCTCATTGACAGATTAACGAATTAACAGATTAACAAATTAACGTGTCAACGTCTTAACGTGTCAATTTGCAAATTGGTTAATCCGTGAATTTGTTAATCTGTCAATCTGTTAATTTGATAATTTGTTAACGTGGTCAGAGTTTTGCCTTTACCTCGATTTCCTGGAAGGTCTCGATGGTGTCGCCTTCACGAATGTCGCTGTAGTTGACGAGCGAAATACCGCATTCGAAGTTTGTGCTGACCTCCTTGACGTCGTCCTTGAAGCGCTTTAGTGCGTCGATGGCTCCGGTGTGGATTACTATGCCGTCGCGAATGACGCGCGCCTTGTTAGTGCGGCTGACCTTTCCGTCGATGACGTAAGCACCGGCCACGGTTCCGACTTTGGAGATATGGAATACCTGACGTACTTCGAGCTGCGCGGTTACTTCCTCCTTCAGCTCGGGCGCGAGCATACCTTCCATGGCTTCCTTCACCTCCTCGATGGCGTCGTAGATGATGCTGTAGGTGCGGATTTCCACGCCCTGTTGCTCTGCGGCCTTGCGTGCCTGAGCCGAGGGACGCACCTGGAAGGCCACGATGATGGCGTCGGATGCAGCAGCCAGCGAGACGTCGTTCTCAGAGATCTGACCGACGGCCTTGTGTATGACGTTGACGGCGATTTTCTCTGTCGAGAGCTTGATGAGTGAGTCGGAGAGGGCTTCGATGGAGCCGTCGACGTCGCCCTTGACGATGACGTTGAGCTCCTGGAATCCTCCCTGCTCGATGCGGCGGCCTATCTCGTCGAGCGTCAGATGGTGCTGCGTGCGGATGCCTTGTTCGCGCTGCAGCTGTTCGCGCTTGCTGGCAATCTCGCGTGCTTCCTGGTCGCTGTCCATGACGTGGAAGGTGTCGCCGGCCTGCGGCGCGCCGTTGAGTCCGAGGACGGTGGCGGCCTGTGCGGGGCCTATCTCCTTGATGCGCTGTCCGCGCTCGTTGAACATGGCTTTGATGCGGCCGTAGTTGGTGCCGGCGAGCAGTATGTCGCCTTGATGCAGTGTTCCGTTTGAGCAGAGGACGGTGGCGACGTAACCGCGTCCCTTGTCGAGCGACGACTCGATGATCGAGCCCGTGGCCTTGCGGTTGGGGTTGGCTTTGAGCTCGAGCATCTCGGCCTCGAGGAGCACTTTCTCCATCAGTTCGGGCACGCCGATGCCTTTCTTGGCGCTGATGTCCTGGCTCTGATATTTGCCTCCCCAGTCCTCGACGAGGAAGTTCATCTGTGCCAGGTGCTCCTTGATTTTCTCGGGATTGGCGGCGGGCTTGTCTATCTTGTTGATGGCAAAGACGATGGGCACTCCGGCAGCCACGGCGTGGTTTATGGCTTCCTTCGTCTGCGGCATTATGTCATCGTCGGCCGCGATGATGATGATGGCGATATCGGTCACCTGTGCGCCGCGGGCACGCATGGCTGTGAAGGCTTCGTGACCGGGGGTGTCGAGGAATGTGATGTGGCGGCCGTCGTCGAGCTTGACGTTGTATGCGCCTATGTGCTGTGTGATACCTCCGGCCTCGCCTGCGATGACGTTTGTCTTGCGGATGTAGTCGAGCAGCGAAGTCTTACCGTGGTCGACGTGACCCATGACGGTGACGATCGGGGCGCGCGGCACGAGGTCGGCTTCGTCGTCCTCGGCTTCGTGCACGGCTTCGCTGACGTCGGCGCTGACGTATTCGGTCTGGAACCCGAACTCGTCGGCTACGAGGTCGATGGTCTCCTTGTCCATGCGCTGATTGATGCTCACCATGACGCCGAGGCTCATGCACGTGCCGATGACCTGTGTCACGGGCACGTTCATCATGCTTGCCAGCTCGTTGGCGGTGACGAACTCGGTGAGCTTCAGGATCTTTGACTCCTGCTCCTGCTGCTCGAGCTCGGCCTCCATGCCGGCGCGTATGTTCTCGCGCTTCTCGCGGCGGTATTTGGCGCCCTTGCCGAGCGAGGCGTTCTTGCCCGAGGTGAGGCGTGCGAGCGTCTCGCGCACCTGCTTGGCAATCTCCTCGTCGCTCTGTTCTACGGGCAGCACCACCTCCTTGGGCTGGTTCTTGCGCTTGCGCTTGCTGCCCTGTGCCTGTTGGTTGGCTTGTGCCTGCTGGTTGCCTTTGTTCTTCTTCGACTGCTGGCCTCCGCCCTGGTTCTGCTGTTTGGCTGCTTCGGCTTTGATGTCGACGCGCTCGCCTTTCTTCTTGTTGCGGCCGCCCTGCTGTCCGCCGGCGGCTGCTGCGCCTCCGCGGCCGCGCTTCTTGGAGCGTGGCGGGCGAGTGCTCTGGTTGATGGCGTCGAGGTCGATGTGGCCTTTGATGTTGAGCGTCAGTGCGGGCTCATCGGGCCCTTTCACGCGGAATACGCCGTCGACCTCCTCGAGTTCTACACCGCCTTTTTTCTTCTTGGGCTGAGCCTCGGTGGTGGCCGCTGCCGGCTCTGCTGCCGGAGCTTCGGCGGCTGGTGCCTGTGGTGCTGCGGGCTCGGCGGGCTTCTCGGCAGTCTGAGCTGCGGTCTGCTCGGCCTTCTCGGCTACGGGGGCTGCGGGCTTCTCTTCGGCCTTGGGTGCTGCGGGCTTCTCTTCGGCCTTGGGTGCTGCGGGCTTCTCTTCGGCCTTGGGTACTGCAGGCTTCTCTTCGGCCTGGGCTGCAGCCTTCTTGGGCTCCTCGGCCGCGGGCTTAGCGGCCTTGGGCTTGGCGTCGAGGTCGATGTGGCCTACGATTTTGGGCTTCTTGATCTCGGTCAGTGGCAGGGCCTTATCGTCCTCGGTGAGCACGATAGTCTCTTTCTTCTCCTTGGCTTTGCGCGCAGAGGAGATTTGCTGTGCGGCGGCTTTTATGCCTTTGTCCTTATTGAACTCAGCCTGGACGAGGGCGTACTGCTCGTCGGTGATCGTGGCGTTGGGGTTAGGCTCTACCTCGGTGAATCCTTTTTTGTTGAGGAAATCTACGAGGGTCTGTAGTCCCACGCTACATTCTTTTGTTACTTTATTTATTCTTATGGGCATAGATTATATTTTAGTGAAAAGTGAAAAGTGAAAGAGTGAAAAATATATATAACTATAGAGTGTGTAGAGTGAAACAAAGGGTGTGAGTGACATTAATTTTTCACTTTTCACTCTTTCATTTTTCACTTTCATTCTCCTCTTCCTCGTCGGGGAATTCGGCCTTGAGGATGCGGAGCACCTCGTCGACGGTCTCTTCCTCGAGGTCGGCGTTCTTGATGAGCATCTCGCGCGGGGCTTCGAGCACCGAGCGTGCCGTTGTCCAGCCGTTGCGTTTGAGCTCTTCGATCACCCACTCGTCAATCTCGTCCTTGAAGTCGTCGAGATGGATGTCGTCCTCGAGGTCCTCCTCTTCGCTGCCAGAGACTTCGCGATAGACGTCGATGACGGTGTCGGTGAGCATAGATGCGAGGCGTATGTTCAGGCCTCCCTTGCCGATGGCGAGGCTTACCTGGTCGGGGTCGAGATATACCTCGCAGTGCTTCTGCTCCTGGTCGAGGTTGATGCTGTTGATCTCTGCGGGGCCGAGTGCGCGTGCGATGAGCAGCTGCGGGTTGCTGGTCCACTGTATGACGTCGAGGTTCTCGCCGCGCAGCTCGCGGACGATGCCGTGGACGCGGCTGCCGCGCACGCCGACGCAGGCTCCTACGGGATCCACGCGGTCGTCGAAGCTCTCAACGGCAATCTTGGCGCGCTCGCCGGGCACGCGTGCGATCTTTCGAATGGCGATGATGCCTTCGGCAATCTCTGGCACCTCGGCCTCGAGCAGTCGCTGCAGGAACACGGGGCTTGTGCGCGAGAGGATGATCTTGGGGTTGCCGGTGCTATTGTCCACGCGTGCTATTACGGCGCGTGCGGGCTCTCCCTTGCGGAAGAAGTCGCCGGGAATCTGCTCGCCCTTGGGCAGCAGCAGCTCGTTGCCTTCCTCGTCGAGCAGCAGCACTTCCTTGTGCCACACCTGATAGACCTCGGCCGAGATGATGTCGCCGACCATGTCCTTGTACTTGTTGTAGAGGGCGTCGTGCTCGAGCTCGAGGATGCGTGAGGCCAGCGTCTGGCGCAGCGTAAGAATGGCTCGGCGGCCGAACTTCGAGAAGTCGACGGGCTCCGAGACGTCCTCGCCCACTTCGTAGTCGTCGGCAATCTGGCGCGCTTCGCTCAGGCCGATTTGCATGTTGGGGTCTTCGACCTCGTCGTCCTCTACCACGGTGCGGTTGCGGTAGATTTCGAAGTCACCCTTGTCGGGGTTGACGATGACGTCGTAGTTCTCGTCAGAGCCTTGCATTTTGGCTATGACGTTGCGGAAGCTCTCTTCGAGCACGCTCACGAGCGTGGCGCGGTCGATGTTCTTTGTCTCTTTGAACTCTGCGAAGGAGTCGATGAGAGCGTTGGTTTGTTTCTTTGCCATGAGTATAAGACCCACCCCCTGGCCCCTCCCGTGAAGGGAGGGGAGCGCCGGGCGCTTAACGGAGATTATAGGGTCATTCTTTATTGTGAATTAATTATTTCATTGTTTCGCCCCGGTGGGGCTTCCTGTTATTTAGTCTCGCCCCGCAGGCTCTCCCCTCCCTTCACGGGAGGGGCCGGGGGTGGGTCTGTCATTTGAAGTCGATGATGTAGCGCCCGCTCTTGATGTCGGCCATGGGCAGGTCGATGTCGACGTCCTGCAGCACGGGGCGCTTCTTGCCTTCGAGGGTCACCTTCTGGCGCGTGACGAGCGTTACGGCGTCGGCCGAGGCCGCTTTGAGCGTGCCTTTGAGCTTGCGGCCGTCGCGTGTGACGATTTCCACTTCCTTGCCCACGTGGTTCTGCCACTGGCGCAGCACCTTGAACGGCTGTCCCAGTCCGGCGCTGCCCACCTCGAGTTCGTAGTCCTCCTCGTCGCGGTTGAGGTGGTCCTCGATGAACCGCGAGAGCTGCACGCAGTCGTCGATCCATACGCCGTCGGCGTGGTCTATCTCCACGGTGATGCAGTTGTCGGGCGTCACCGTGAGGTCGGTGAGGAAATAATCTTTGCCTTCGAGCCATTGCTCTACGAGCTCATTCACTTTTTGCTTGTCGATCATGTCAGGTTACTTACAAAAAAGGTATAATAATTTTTTGATGTGTAAGGTCTTTTAAGCGAGAAGCGAAGAACCTTGGCGGCCCCTCGCTTCCTCACGTTTGCGCTGCAAAAGTAGTGAAAAATCTCGTACTGGCCAAATAATCAGGCGATAAAAATCAGTTGGGCTGCATTTTTTTCAGAAATCACCGCAAAATCGTTTGCTTTGGTCGCGCGGTGCTGCCGATGCCCAGGGCGTGAACCAGCATGCCATCGTACGAATCCGATGTTTCGCACGTGCGATTTATGCAAATCTTGTCTGAAGTTAAGTCCTATCCTATGGGAAAAGAAACGTGTTATGCAGAATAAAGACTACCTTTGCACCCGCAAAGCGGAGCCATAATGAGGTTTCATTGGAAAAAAGCTACTATTCCATGCAGTCTTTTCATAATTTTCGGACATAAGAGATAGAGACATCATGTTTTCGATGGAGATAACACGGTTGATAGAACGGTGCAGACAGGGGGATGCGGATGCCCTCGGAGCTCTGTATAAGGCATACGCCCAACGGATGAGGGGTGTATGCCGTCGGTATGTCAGCGATGAACAAGCCATCAGCGATGTATTGCATGACGCGTTCGTGATTATCTTTACCTCTTTTGACAAACTGCGCGATGACAGGAAAGCAGAGGCATGGATGATGTCGATAACGAGAAATGTTGCATCGAAATATAAAGACCATCTGGCAAAGATGACTTTTGTGCAACTAGAGGAAGCTGAGCATTTGCAGATACCTGGAGGAGAGAGCGAAGTTAGAGGCGTGCCATGGGACGATGTGCAGCAGCTCATTGACCGTCTGCCGGAGGGCTATGGCAAGGTGTTCCGACTCTCTGTGTTCGAAGGGTTGTCGCACAAGGAGATTGCCGATACGCTGGGCATCGAGCCACATTCGTCATCCTCGCAACTGTCGCGGGCTAAGAAGATGCTCCGCAAGATGATGCGGCAGTATAGGGTAGCCGTACTTCTGTTGCTGCTCATACCGCTCACTTTCTTTTTGTTCAAGAAAAAAGGCGTAGGTGAGCACCATGCGTCAAAGCCCGTCATTGCCAAGCAGATGGATACACCAAAGCTAAATGCACATACAAGTGAATCCTCGGAAGAGCATCCCCAGAAGCCTGTCGTCGTTCATATCCCCATGCATCATACCCCGATTGACAAACTACAGTCTTTCATTGCTCAAGCGCTTGATTCCATTATGCCAGACTCTTTGACAAATATGGTTGCGCAGGAGCAGACAGATGCCGACACAATATCGGGCGATACAACAAAGGTGATACACAATATGGAAATTCCACATAATGATATAGCTGACTTGTTCCCCGAAAAGTCAACCGTCAGTACAAATAACGATAAGAAATGGTCGTTAGAACTGGCATACAATAGTCAGTTTGATGAACAGAACCGCTATAGCCAGCCGTTCAGCTTTAAGCCCGCACCGTCAGCTGCACAGTCGACGCCAGGACCGTCACCAACTCCGATTATCCCGAGCAGCATTGACAACTGGTCGGATTATGCCGTCTATCTGTCAACTCATCCAAGCGCGGTGAGCGACAAGACTCGCAGCGTCATTATGAACATCGCTCTGAACAATGCCGGTGATGCCTTTGGAACAGGCACAGACAAGATTGTCCGCAAGAGCCACCACTACATGCCCGCGGGCTTCTCGTTGGCATTGAAGTATCAGTTGAATCATCGCTTCGCGCTGGAAACCGGACTGAGCTACAGCAGGCTGAAGTCGGAATTTGAGATGGGTTCAAACGGTAATACCATCAATGAACAGCAGATCATACACTACCTCGGCATCCCCGTGAAGGGCATCTGCAATATATATAATAGAAAGGCGTGGAGCCTCTACGGAAGTATCGGCGTTACCACGGAGATTCCTCTCTACTCGCCACTCAACACAAGTTACTACCTGCATGGCCTGTTGGAGGCTACCGACAAGACCACCATCCGTGCTCCATGGCAGTGGTCACTCGGAACTGGTCTGGGCCTGCAATACAACCTGACACCCAGCATTGGTTTCTTCGCCGAACCAAGCCTGCGATATTATATCCCGATGAGGACTGACATTGAGACCTACCGCACGGAGCATCCGTTCAACTTCTCCCTGCCGCTGGGAATCAGATTTACTTGGTAATCTGTGCAGTCTTTTCATGCTTCAAAGGACTATATAAATAGATAGTCCAATATTTTAAGCTCTAAGGAATATGAAACATTACAGCCCTCTTGCCTGGATGATGGCGATAGCCATTGCCGGCACAGCGACGACAGCCTGCAGCCTTGACGGTAACGAACCCGAGAAGCCTTTTACGACCTGTCCTGTAGAAAAAGCTGCGCTCTTTGCCATTGGAATCGGTGAGCCTAGAACACGCTCCGATGCTGACGCAGAAGGAGTTCTTTTCACCGATAATGACATCGAATGGTTCGACCCCGTCACCCGCGAACTACGCTTCCGCGACACGATGGAGCCATTACGTGAGAAGATTCCGTTGACTACAGAGATAGACTTCTATCTCGATGACGAATACCTTTTTTCTGGCGGGGCTACTTACGTCGGTCTCATCAATAGCCAGATGTTCGATGACCTCGTACTCTGTTGCGGAAAGATCGACGACGAGGTCATCGACGATGGCCGCTACTATCTCTACGACTGTTATCCCCCTCAGTTCATCGACGATGAGCGTGTAAAGGCCAATCGCCAACGCCGCGCCCCGCAATGGGAAGCGTTCCTGAAATACCTGGAAAGCAATGGCAAACTGATAAAATAACCTACCGCCCTGTGCAGTCATTCGTTGCAATTTTGGACTTTATAATTAGAAACAAAATTGCAACGATTTTTTATGTACACGATTTACGATTACGCCTACAACGGGCTTCTCTATCTGAACAACATCATGAGGCCACGGCACAAGCGGCTGTCGCAACTGATGATTTATTCGACCACGTCTTGTCAGTCGCGCTGCAAGCGCTGCAATATCTGGCAGAAGAAGGTGGAACATCTGTCTCTCGAAGACATCAAGCGAATCATGCATAGCCGATGCGTCACCAAACGGACTACCATAGGACTGGAGGGCGGCGAGTTCATCCTTCATCCACAGGCTGAGGAGATCATGGCGTGGTTTCATGAGCACCATTCTAACTACACGCTGCTTTCCAATTGTCTCGCGCCCCGTCGGGTTATCGATGTCGTCCGCCGCTATCAGCCTCGGCATCTGTACGTTTCTCTCGATGGCGGGCGCGAGACTTACCAGCGGATGCGGGGCTGCAACGGCTACGACCGCGTGATTGAGGTAGTTGAGGCCCTGAAAGATGAAGTGCCCCTGTCGCTGATGTTCTGCCTCTCGCCGTGGAACGACTTCGATGACATGGCGTTTGTTATTGATGTTGCCAAGTACTACGGCATAGATGTCCGTATTGGCATCTATGGGACGATGGCTTTCTTCGATACAACGAGCGAACTGCTCTCGACATCGGACTTCGTGAAGCAGATACCCAAAAGCATCCACCAGACGCAGGAGAACTACGACTTCGTAGCGCTCTATGATGAATGGCGAAATGGGCATCTTCGCCTGCACTGCCGGAGCATCATGAGTTGCCTCGTCGTTCACAGCAACGGCGATGTGCCGCTCTGCCAGAATCTTGATGTGGTGTTGGGAAACATCCGTAGCCAATCGCTCGACGAGATTTTCAACGGTGCTACAACCTGCCAGACGCAATGCCACTATTCCAAGAACTGTAACGACTGCTGGATCAACTTCCATCGTAAGTATGATATCATCCTCGTGCGTAACTTTGAGCGGCTGTTGCCCAAATGGCTTATTGAAAAGTTCTACGGACCATACCAGTGGACGGCAGACCCTCAGCAGACCTATCGCAACCATCTAAAAGCAATACAATGATACAGGAAATAATCAACCGATACAAACGGATGCGTACAGAGCGATTCCTCGACCAAAAGTACAAATATTCTTATGCCTTCGTGGGCATGGGACAACACTCGCTGACCAATCTCTATCCTGTTCTTCACTATCTCGGCGTACCTCTGAAATATATCTGTGTCACATCGGAAAGGAAGGCCAGACTGATAGAACGGAAGTTTCCTCATGTGAAAGCAACGACCTCACTTGACACGATATTGAAAGACGAAGAAGTGAAGGGCGTATTTGTTTCCGCTTCGCCCTCTGCTCATTTCTCCATTGCCTCGCGTGTTGTGCAAAGCGGCAAGTCGCTGTTCATTGAGAAGCCACCCTGCCAATCGCTGCAGGAGCTGAAAGCCCTCATAGACCAGCAGCGTCTTTATGGCATTCCCGAGCATCGCTCGCCCTTAGTCGTGGTAGGCTTGCAGAAACGCTATGCCCCTGCCGTGCAAATCCTTCAAAAACGTCTATGCAAAGAGCATCTTATTAGTTACGACCTCCATTACCTCACTGGCAACTATCCAGAGGGCGATGCATTGCTTGACCTTTACATCCATCCCCTCGACCTCGTTTGTTTCCTCTTTGGCAAACCCGAAATCATAGCCTGCCAGCAAGTATCCCCGGCGTCCTATATCCTCATGCTACGTCATCCCCACATCGTCGGCTCTCTCGAACTATCCACCGCCTACGCCTGGACATCTGCCGAGGAAACGCTGAAGGTCTGTACGTCAAAAGGAATCTACCGCCTCTCTCAGATGGAGCAGTTGACCTTCGAGCCAAAGCTCTCCTCCCTCCTTGGTATTCCCTGCGAGAAGGTCTGCAAACACAACAAAAACATAGAATACCTTTATGCCCGCAACAACGCTGCTCCCACACTTCCTAACAACCAAATCTTTTCGCAAGGCTACTACAGCGAGATACTTTCTTTCATAACATCTATTGAACACGGCCATTCAGGCGTCCTCTCTGATATTACATCAGTAGAACCGACCTACAAAGTATTGATGGGTATAAAGAGATTGTTTTCAGAATCCTGTTGACGTACGCTCAAAATGCGCGGTATGTCATGGCTGTCTTTTTAATTGGTGTTTAAAGCATTAGCCCTAAGAGCGTGTAAGGGCATTGAAGCATGGACCTTTCATTCGCCTGAGCGTGGGCAAGGTTATAAATGGCATCGCCGCCAACCTCTCTTGCAGCA
The DNA here is from genome assembly GCA_017429945.1 of Bacteroidaceae bacterium. Classification (GTDB taxonomy): domain Bacteria; phylum Bacteroidota; class Bacteroidia; order Bacteroidales; family Bacteroidaceae; genus Physcousia. The sequence continues at coordinate 49,405 of JAFRNY010000026.1, read as the reverse complement.
GGGTTGGCGGCGGTTTAAGTTTCTACGCTGAATGCAGGGTGATCAGCTGCAGTGCTTGTGTTGTATGGCAGGGCTCAGGCCTTCAGCTCGGCGGGCACTTCGGGCATGGCGCCGTTCTGCGTGCAGACGTATGCGCTGACGCGGACGGCTGTGCGGTGGGCCTCGGCCACGCTCTTGCCACCCAGGATGCTACCTACGAAGGAGCCTGTGAACGAGTCGCCCGCGCCTACGGTGTCGGCCACGGTGACTTTCGGCGTCTCCTGGAACGAGACATTGCCGGGTGTGAAGACGTAGGAGCCGTTGGTGCCGCAGGTGAGCACGAGCATGTCGAGGTTGTACTTGCCCAGTATGAGCCAGCACTTGTTCTCGATGTCGAGGCCGGGATAGCCGAACATGCGGCCGATGAGCACGAGTTCCTCGTCGTTGATCTTGAGGATGTTGCAGCGGCGTATGCTCTCCTGGATGATCTCCTTGGTGTAGAACTGCTGGCGCAGGTTGATGTCGAAGATCTTGAGGCAATCGTCGGGCGTGGCGTCGAGGAACTTCTGGATGGTGGTGCGGCTTACGATGTTGCGCTGTGCGAGCGAGCCGAAGCATACGGCACGGCACGAGCGTGCGATGGAGGCGATATCGTCGTCGAAGGGAATGTTGTCCCAAGCCACGTTCTCCTTGATGTCGTACGTGGGGATACCGCCTTCGGCCAGCGTCACCTGCACGGTGCCCGTGGGGTAGGGCACGCGGGGCAGCAGGTCGTTGAGGTTGTGTTCGCGCAGGGCTTCGATGGTCTCGTCGGCCAGCTTGTCCTCGCCGAGAGCGCTGATGGCGATGGTGTTGTCCGAACCGAGGAACTGTCCGGCATGGTAAGCGAAGTTGGCAGGTGCGCCGCCGAGTTTCTTGCCTTCGGGCAGAACGTCCCACAGGACTTCGCCCAGGCCTACGACATAACGTTTTTCGTTCATAGTCTTATGCAGTTTTGAGTTGTTTGAATAATTTATTGGAAGTTAAAAGGGAGTTCTTCGCAAGCGAAGCGAGCAGAGCTCGAGCGAAAGGGGAGATAAAGGGGAGATAAAGGGACGATACTTCTGTCTATTGTTGGACTTAAAGGGGAGTTCTTCGCAGAGCAAAGCGAGCTAGCTATCGGGAAGCAGTTCTCAAGACAATCGTCCCTTTAACTTCCGTGGCCGCAGGCCACATAACTTCCCTTTAACTTCCTATACGAGTTTTGAGTTGTTTGATATAGGTGAACAGGTAGATGACGCCTACGGCCATGACGAGCACAGCGCCGGCCTGGCCCATGGCATCGCTCATGACGCCCATGAGCAGCGGGAACACGGTGCCGCCGAAGAGGCCCATGATCATGAGGCCGCTGACCTCGTTCTGCTTCTCGGGCATGGATTCGAGGGCGGTGGCGAAGCACATCGAGAAGACGTTGCTGTTGCCGTAGCCCACGAGGGCGATGGCGGCGTAGAGCACTAGCTTGGTCTGACCGAAATAGAGGCCGCACATCGACAAAGCCATCATACAGACGGAGATGATGAAGAACGTGCGCATGCGCAACACGCGCAGGAAGAAGGAGCCCGTGAGGCAGCCGATGGTGCGGAAGATGAAGTAGAGCGAGGTGGCGAAGGCGGCTTCATTGAGCGTCATGCCGAGGCGCTCCATCAGGATTTTGGGAGCCGTCGTGTTCGTGCCTACGTCGATGCCCACGTGGCACATAATGCCGAGGAACGAGAGGAGGACGATGGGGGTGCCGAGGAGCTTGAAGCACTCGACGAACGTGGAGGGCTTGCCCTCGATGGGCGCTTCCTCGATGGGCGTCAGCCACAGCCACAGCGTGGAGAGCGCGCCTACGACGAGGAAGATGGCGAAGAGCACGCGCCAGTTCAGGCCGAGTTCGGGGATGACCTGCGTGGCGCCCCACATGGCCAGATAGGGGGCCGAGAACGAGGCGATGGCCTTGACGAACTGTCCGAAGGTGAGCGTGGAGGCCAGGTTACCGCCGCCCATGACGGTGGATACGAGCGGGTTCAGCGAAGTCTGCATCAGCGCGTTGCCGATGCCGAGCAGCGAGAAGGCCACGAGCATCACGCCGAACGACTCTCCGAAGAGGGGCAGCACGAGCGAGACGACGGTGACGAGCAGCGAGAGCAGCACGGTCTGCTTGCGACCGATCTTGTTCATCAGCATGCCTGTGGGCACGCTGAAGATGAGGAACCAGAAGAAGACGAGCGACGGGAAGATGTTGGCCACGCTGTCGGTCAGTCCGAGGTCTTCTTTCACATAGTTGGAGGCGATGCCCACCAAGTCCACGAAGCCCATGCAGAAGAAGCAGAGCATCACGGGGATGATTGCCAATTTACTTGTCTTTGCCATATCTTTAGGATTATTCATTTTTCACTTTTCACTTTCCACTTTTCATTTCCCAAATGGTGGCCTTGCCGCCCTTGACCTTCACGCTGTTGTAAGGCTCTGAGGGGAAGACGAGGTTGGTCATAGCCACGTGTCCGTCGGCATCGAAGGCCTCGATGGAGCAGCGGTCGATGAAGATGCGGAGCTGCTTCAGGCGTCCGTGCGTGGGCGCCACGGTGGTGCAGGGGAAGGCCTCGCTGAAGGCTACGTTGCCGCTCTGCGTGCGATCCATGCTGAAGGTGCGCGCATCATCGTCGTAGGTCATGACGACCTTCTCGCCCTTGGCGTTGGCGAGGGTAATGGTGGCCGAGCCTTTCAAGTCGACGACCATCTCGCAGGCTTCGGTGGGGCTTTTCACTTTCTTGCCGCGGGCGGCCAGCATCTCGGGCGAGGGCTTCACGCTGACGTACCATTCGCCGCCGTCCTGGAACAGGCCGAGGTCGCGGGCGATGGAGTTGGCCGAGCGGTACTGCATCGTCGGGGCGTCGTTGGCGTACTGCCAGTTGCTCATCCAGGCCAGCACGGTGCGACGGTCCTTGGGAGCGCCCCAGAAGGAGACCGTAGCGTAGTGGTCCTTACCCCAGTCCATCCACTTGGTGACCTGCGGTGCGGAGTCGCAGGTAAACTTATGGCCGTCGAAATCGCCCACGAAGTACTGCGTAGCCGAGCCGCCGAAGGGGCCGCCGGGGTTGATGTTGCAGACGAGCACCCATTTTGTGATAGTTGACGAGTTGTTAGTTGATGAGTTGACGAGTTGTTTGCCATTCAACTTGTCAACTTGTTTACTTGTCAACTTGTCAACTGGTAGAGGGAACAAGTCCGGACATTCCCATACTCCGTCGTGGTTGCCGTAGCCGAGACCGAAGCGACTCTCTTCCTTCCAGTCCTTGAGGTTGGGCGAGGAGTAGATGCGCATCTCCTGCCCCACGGCCAGGATGAGGTTCCAGGCGTTGATGTCGTCGTTCCAGAACATATTGGGGTCGCGGAAGTCGGGCACATCGGCCGTGAGGATGGGATTGCCGGCATAGGGCGTAAAGGTGCGGCCGCCGTCGGTTGAGTAGGCCAACGACTGGCTCTGGACGTCGCCGGCCGAGGTGTAGAGCGCGATGACGGCTCCGGCTCCGAAGCCTGCGGTGTTCTTCTCATCGACGACGCATGAGCCCGAGAAGATGGCGCCGTGGGCGTCGGGGGCGATGGCCACGCCCTCGTCGTTCCACGTCAGGAGGTCGCGCGAGGTGGAGTGGCGCCAGTTCATATTGCCCCACATGGAGCCGTAGGGGTTATACTGATAGAAGAGGTGCCACGTGCCGTCCTTGTAGAACATGCCGTTGGGGTCGTTCATCCAGCCGTAGACGGGCGTGTGGTGGTAGAGCGGGCGGAAGCGCTCGCGGTTGGTCTGGTCGAAGGTGTCGGAGAGGCGTATGTTAGCCCAGCAGATCTCTGAGCCCACGCCGCCGCGGTTGCTGCGGTCGATGTTCATGTGGGCCTGCACCACGAGGTTGTGGCCACGGAACTCGTCGAGGACTACGGGCACGTAGTAGTCGATTTTGTGCAGCGCCATACGCACGTCGATATTGCGGCACAGCTGGTTGTCAACAATCAGCTTCAAGTGAGCCTCGGGAGCCTTGTCCTCGACGGGCAGCAGCAGGTACTTGGCCGTCTCTTGCGGCGACACGTGCAACAGCCAGTTGTCATTCGCCAGCTGTTCGGCGCGAATGGGCTTGCCCTGCACGGTCTGTGCCATCGCCTGGCTCGTGCCGGCCACAGCCAGCGCTGCTACGAGCGTCATTACTGAAAGGATTTTTTTCATAGAAAAAAGTATTTAGTTTTGAGTTTATAAGTTTCAGAGCGAGCCTCCTGACGACGCCTGTCGAGGCCTTAAGCGCTGCAAATATAATGTATAATATTATATAATGTATAGGAAAAAACGTTCTTTCACCGTTAAATTTGTTTCTTTGCAACATTTTTGCAAGAGAAAGAACGTTTCATGATTTCTCGGCAGGCATTTAAGCGTGCGGCATTAAAGGCATTCTATAGTTAGCCCGGAAAATGAGAGGCCGGCAGGCCGCAGTGCGGCTGCCGGTCTCCTTGGTGTTAGTCATGGTGGCTAACATGAAAAACAGTATCTGTCTTTTTTTGTGTGTTTACTGCTGACTGACGCGGACGTCGCTCACGGTGACGCTGCCTCCGTAGTTGTTGATGCTCCAGCAGTTCTTCTGGATGCCGTAGATGCGCTGTGTGTAGGCGCAGACGTCGTTGATGTAGAGCACGAGCACGCTGTTGTCGGTGTAGATGTCGATGGCGTAGCGGTTGTCGGCAGGGCGCTCGAACCAGTAGCCGTCGATGCCCTCGATGAAGCCCTTGCCGGCGGGGCCTTCCTGCTCGAAGTTGACCTTGCGGTGGTTCTCGTCCTCGGGGTTGACGACGAGGGTGTAGTAGCGCTCGCTGTCGGTGCCGCGCACGAAGCTGATGCCGAAGCGGTCCCAGGCGTTGGACGTCTGCACGGTGAAGGTGATGTGGTTGGCGGTGCCGAGGCGTGGGAAGAGCACGTAGGCGTCGTTGCCCGTGAGCTTGCCGTCGGCATAACCGTTTGCGGCCATTGCCTTGACTTCCTGCTGCTTGCTGTACTTGGCCGCCATGGCAGGCACGGCGCCGAGCGTCAGGGTGCCGTCGTCGTGCTGGATGATGCGGTGGCAAACGAGAGCACCGGACCATGCGGGCTCGCTCTCGGCACCGACGTTGACGTTGCGCTCGTCGATGGTGGTTCCGATGCGCTGCGGGCACCATCCCCAGATGAAGCGGTCAGTGCCGTTCGAAGCTGTCTTGGCGGCATAGAAGGCGCGACTGTCGAGCACGCCCTCGTGGCCGTCCTTAGGCCAGTTGGCGCCGGGGTCGGAGAAGCAGGCCTTGAGGCCCTCGAAGGAGGTGGCCATCATATATTTGACCTTGCGGCTCCAGGGGGCACGGTAGCCCTCGCTATAGACGAAGTACCAGTAGTTGCCCATCTTGAAGATGTCGGGGCACTCGCACATGCGGTCCCACACCATATTGAACGAGCCTACGTGCTGCCACGTCTTGAGGTCGCTCGACTTGAAGTCGGCAAAGCGGAGGTTGGAGGAGATGACCATGTGCCAGAGGCCGTCGTCGGCTTTGAACACCTGCGGGTCGCGGAAGTCGGAAGCGGCGTAGCCGTAGTCGACGCCTCGGAGGCTCCATGTGGCATCCTTCGTCCACGTCTTGAAGTCGGGTGACGTGGCGCGCATGACCACCTCGCGGTTGGGCAGCAGCGGGTTGTGGCCGGTGTAGTAGATGTAGTAGAGACCGTCGGCCTCGTTGTAGACGGCACAGCCGGTGCCGAGGGCAGCGTCCTGCTGAGCGGTGGAGGTGCCTGTGGGCAGCACCTCGCCGAGGGGCTGGTAGGTGGCGCCGTCCTTAGTGGCGAGGCCCCAGAAGGGGTGGTAGCAGGCGCCGTTGTTGTCGTACTCCTGCAGATAGAGGACCTTGAATTCGCCCGCCTTCTGATCGTAGAAGGGCATGGGGTCGCCTACGCGCCCGATGGCGGGTTTGTAGTAGGTGAGGAAGGCGGCATCGTCGGTGCTGGCGAAGGCTGTAGTGGTTGAGGCCCAAGGCTTAGGCTCGTCGCCATAGTTGTCTTCGGAACAGGCGGTGAGGGCTGCAGTCATATTGCAGCATAAGAGGCCTGCGCAGAATATATTAAACATCTTTTTCATTGCTGTGTTCTTATTGTTGAAGTTCTACTTGATTCACCCTGCCGGCGCCCCAACCCCTGCCTGGGGAGGGGCACGGCGGCTGCGGGCTACTTTGAAAGATGATTGATGGCGTTCTTTGTCATCGTGGCGATATTGCGGTGGAAGTTCTCGGTGTAGCCGGCCTCGTAGGTGTAGGAGTACCAGTCGTAGCAGCCGGAGCCGATGCAGACGATGCCTCCCTTACCGTCGTGGGCGGGATATTCCCAAGCCACGATGGCTCCGTCGCCACCCACGCCGAGGACGGTAGCGCCCGTGCGCGAGGTCCAGGCGGCGTAGTCAGGATAGTCGCCCCAGTCGGTGCCGATGTGGTACTGGGCTGTGGAGTTGGTGATGTGGTAGCCGGCATCGGTGCAATAGACTTCCTGCGGATTGTCACCGGCGACGAGGCCTTGGAAGAGCGGGTGAGCGTTCTGGCCGTCGAAGATGCGGAACGTCCAGGGGCCGCCGCAGAGCTCGGCAGCTGCTTCGTCCTGACCCCAGCAGTTGTTGGGCGTGGTCCACTCATCGTCGCCCGTAGCTCCGATGAACGAGGGCAGGTTGACAGCGTAGCGCGTCAGGAAGAGTGCGCCGCCGTTCTCATAGAACTGGCGCAGCTGGTTCTTGGCAGCCAGTGCCTCGGGGGCCTTGGCCACGAAGACATCGTGACCGTCGACACCTCCGTCGACATGGAAGTGCCACCAGATGACCTTGCACTCGCTCATGTCAACGGCGTTGGCCTCGAGGTCGGCGAAGCTGGCGTAGAGCGAACCGGGCACGTTGGCGAGCATCCACTCGCAGGCGGTCTTGGCCTCGGCATCGAGGTCGTTCATGCTGGGGGCTGCGCCCACGAAGAGTGCCCTGGGCTTGTCGATGGCGATGACGGTGACGGTGTAGGTGCTTTCGGCAGAATTGTTCTTAACCTTGTAGGTGACGGGCTGCGAGAAGTCCTGTGCCTGCCCTGAAGCAGGGGTGATGGTGGCATTCTGGCTGTAGACGATGGTGGGCACGAGTGCGGTGATGTTCTCCGTGGCCGGCACGTAGACGGTGATCGTCTTGGCCGTCTGGTCGATGGTGCCCTGGTAGATGTCGTTAATGGTGAAGGCGGTGATGCGCGCCTCGTCGTGGAGCACGCGGAGAGTCCAGTCGAGGTAGGTGTCGCCGTTGCTGACGTGGAGCACTTGTGCGGCGTTCATATTGAGGCGATCGCCCTGCTGGAAGTTGCAGGCAGCGCCATCGGAGAGGGTGAGGCGTGTCAGTTGCATGGCCGATGTCTCATAGACTTCGGGCAGACGCACGGTGATGGTTCGCGAAGGAAGGTCGATGTTGCCTTCGTAGTCGTCGAGTGCGAGGGCCTCGACACGGCAGTCGCCCGAGAGCCGGAGGTCGCTGACGTTGTCGGAGGAGCAGGCGGCGAGGAATGTGGTTGCTGTGATACAGCAACAAACACAACCTAAGAGAAGAATCTTATATATGGTTCTCATAATGAAGTCAATTATGAATTGTGAATTGATAATTATGAATTAAAAAAATTACCAGTTGCCTATGTTCTGGGTGTAGTGGCCGTTGGAGGCAGAGAGCTGCTCGAAGGGGATGGGCAGGTACTCGTCGCGGTTCTCTGTGAAGTGGGCTGCAGTGTAGATGGCGCAGTTGTCGATCTCCTCGGCGTAGTACTTGTTGAGCACGGTGGCGGCTTCGCCCCAGCGTACGAGGTCGAAGAAGCGCTCGCACTCCATGCCCATCTCCAGGCGGCGCTCCATCTTGACGATGCGTAGGGCGTCAGCCTTGGAGTAGCTGCCACGATAGTTGGAGATGAACATCTTCACGCCGTAGCGGTTGGGGTAGCTGGCAATCATCTGCGTGCTCTGTGCGGCACGTGTGCGGAGTTGGTTGACGAGTTGGATGGCCTCGGTGGTGTTGCCCAGCTGAGCCTCGGCCTCGGCGCGCATCAGCAGCACGTCGGCATAGCGGAAGACGATGCGGTTCATGGAGCTTGCCCAGTAGCTGCCCTTGATGAGGTACTGGTCGATGAGGGCGGGGTCGACGTTCTGCTTGAGCGAGACGTTGTAGCCATAGAGACCGTTGGAGCGGCTCCAGATGCTGGTCTCCTCCATCATGTAGGCGGGGTTGAACATATAGGGGAGCCCGGGGATGCCTACGGTGAGGAACAGGCGCGGGTCGGCATTGTCGGCGGCCTTGTCGTAGTTGCGCTGGTTGAAGGTGTCGAGCAGTGGCAGGCCGTCGCTGCCAGTGCGGTAGGCGTTGACGAGGTTCTGCGAGGGCTTGTAGAAGTCGCAGCCGCCATCGGTAGCGCCGGGAATGTTGGGCGGTATGAGTCCGTAGCTCCAGTTGAGGTTGCCGTAGGTGCTGCCGTCGTTGCGCGAGTACTGAATGGCCCAGATGCTCTCGATGCCGTTCTCATACTCCTCCTCGGGGCGGAAGTTGTTGTGGAAGTCGTCCTCGAGGCCATAGTTAGCGTAGAGGGCGGGGGCTGTGAACTCGACTACCTTCTGCAGGTCGGCCTCGTTGATGCTGGTAACCTGGTTGGTGGCAGCGTCGTCCTGGCGGTAGGCTTTGTAGAGATAGACCTTTGCGAGGAAGGCAGCAGCGGCGGCCTTGGTGGGGCGCCCTTTGTCGGCCTGTGTCTCGGGCAGGGTGTTGAAAGCCTCCATGAGGTCGTCGATAATGAGCTGCCAGCCCTCGTCGTTGGTGTAGGCGGTGTTGGAGAGGGAGTTGTACTCGTCGTAGGTCAGGTTCTCATTGATGACGAAGGGGATGTGCTTGTAGAGGCGCTTCAGGAGGAAGTGGCCGTAGGCGCGGAGGAACTTCATCTCGGCCAGGCGCTGAGTCTTCATTCCATAGTCGCTCTCGTTCAAGAGGGCGATGGCGCTGTTGACGCGCGAGAGGCTGTTGTAGAGGCGAACCCACATGTCGTTGATGTTCCAGTTGGTGGTCAGCACGCCCTGCTGCACCTCGAGCTGATGGAAGACGTCGCCGTCGCTAGTGCCGCTGCCGCCTTTGTAGGCGTCGTCGGAGCGGACGTCGAAGTTCCACATGGAGAAGGAGGAGTTGATGTCCTCGGCGGTAGTGAAGATGGCATAGGCAGAGACTACCATGGCCTCGGCGTTCTCAGGCGTCTTCACCTGCTCGTCGCTGAGCGTGCCCTGCGGGGTGTGCTCGTCGAGGAAGTCGGAGCAGGAGGTGAGAGCGGTTGTTGCTGTGATACAGCAACATACTGAACCTGCAAATAATATATTCTTGATAAGCTTTTTCATGATTGCTGTATGATGATTAGAGTGAGACATTGATTCCGAAGGTCACGTTGACGGGGATAGGATAACCGAAGTTGGCGTTCTCGGGATCGACGCCCGTGAAGCTCTTGCTCTTGATCGTGAAGAGGTTCTGAGCAGAGAGATAGAGGCGCAGACGCTGCATATGGATCCGCTCGAGGGCTTTCGAAGGGAGGTTGTAGCCGAGCTGTACGGTGCGTAGCTTGGCGAAGCTGCCGTTTTCGACGAAATAGGAGCTGACGCGCTTCTCGTTGTTGTTGTCCATCACGCTGATGGCGGGGATGTTGGAGCCGTTGTTGGAGGGGTTCCAGGCATCGAGCAGGCGCTGGCCTTTGTTGAGGTTGGAGATGTTAAGGCCGCTCCAGAGGTCGGTCTCGCGCTTGAGATCGCTGATGACATCGACGCCCTGCACGCCCTGCCAGAACATAGTGAAGTCCCAGTCCTTATACTGCAGATAGACGTTGAGGCCCCAGGTGAAGTCGGGCACGGGCGAGTAGATCCACTTTTGATCCTTCTCGTTGATGATACCGTCCTCGTTGAGGTCCTTCCAGCGGATGCGTCCGAGGCCTGCTCCGTTCTGGGTGGCGTGGTCGTCGATTTCGTCCTGGCTCTTGAAGATGCCGTCGTAGACGTAGCCTACCTGTGCGCCCATGGGATGACCTACGACGCTCTCGACGCCGTTGCCGCCGAAGGTGCCGTTGGCAGCGAGAGTCTCGGGCAGCTTGGTGATCTTGTTGCGATAGGTGCCGATATTGCCGGCGAGGTCGTAGCTGAAGTCGCCAACTTTGCCGCGATAACCTACGTTGAGCTCGATACCCTTGTTCTCCATCTCGCCGGCATTGATCCATTGGCTGGCTCCTTCGCCCATGACGCCGATGCCGGGCATATAGACAAGGATGTCGGTTGTCTTCTTGTAGTACCACTCGAATGAACCATAGAGGGCGTTGCGCAGGAGACCGAAGTCGAAGCCGATGTTAGTCTGTGTGGTGGTCTCCCACTTCAGGTTGTCGTTGCCGAGCTGGTTGCGCTTGAAGCCGCTGGCCAGCTGCTGGCCGCCGTTGGTGCCTGCGATGTCGTAGCTGGTGCCGTAGCTCTGGCCGCCGAAGCCTGCCTCGCCGTAGTTGCTCACGTAGAGCGTGTAGCGTGCGATGTTGTCGATCTCCTGATTACCCGTACGTCCCCAGCTGGCGCGCAGCTTCAGGTCGTCGAGCCAGCCTACGTTCTCCATGAACTTCTCCTGGCTTATGCGCCAACCTGCGCTGAACGAGGGGAAGGTACCATAGCGGTTGTTCTTGCCGAAGCGCGAGCTGCCGTCGTGGCGGACGGTGACGCTGGCCAGGTAGCGGTTGTCGAAGTTGTAGTTGGCCTTGGCAAAGAACGATACGAGCGAGAAGCCGCCGGCACCGCCGTAAGCTTCGGCTTCGCCCACGGCTGCGTCGGGCCACATATAAGAAGGAGTGAGCACTGCGAAGTCGTAGGCCTTGCCGCTGAACCAGCTGTCGTCCTCACGGTTCAGCTCCACACCTGCCAGGGCGTCGACGTGGTTCTTGCCTGCCTCGAAGCTGTAGCTGGCCACGGCGTTCCACATCCACTTTGTCCAGTGCTCCTGCTTGGGCTCGACAGCATTGGTGGAGTTGGCCACGGTGCCTTCGGTGATAGGATAGGTGAAGATGCGCTGCTGCTTCTGTGCGTAGTCGAGACCGAAGGTGCTCTTGATGTTGAAGTTCTTGAATGGATTGATGTTGATGAACGCATCGCCGAACATGCGCCAGTATGTGTAGCGATTGTCTGCATTGCGCGTAAGGCGTGCCAGCGGGTTTTCGCGGTCGGGATAGCCGCCGACGGGACCTGCGAAGCTGCCATCGGTAGTATAGACGGGCAGCGAGGGATTGAACTGAAGGACGTTCTCGAGGAATCCGCCAGGAGCCTGCACTTCGCTGGTGCGGTTGACGGTGAAGTGCTCGCCTACGGTGATGATGTCGCGATCGTTAATCTTCAGGAGCTTGTAGTCGCTGTTCATGCGGGCAGAGAAGCGGCTGAAATCGGAATCCTTGATGATGCCGAGGTTCTTGTAGTAACCGAGCGAGAAGAAGCTGCTGCCCTTCTCCGAACCGTTGCTCAGCGAGACATCATATTTCTGCACGACGCCCGTGCGCGTGGTCTGGTCGAACCAGTCGGTGTCGGCAGCGGGAGTGGTGCCGGCGGCGTCGAGGTACTTGCTCATCGTGATGCCGTTGAGCACAGGCACGCCCTGCTGGTTGTAGGTCCAGTCGTAGTGATAGCCGAGGCCGTTCATGTTGGGGTCGAGACCATCGTTGACGTAGCCCTGCCACATCACCTGCCCGAACTGCTTGGCATTGAGCACCTCCATGCGGTTGGCATAAGTCTGTACGGCCACGCTGGCGTCGAAGTCGATCTTCACTTTGCCTTCCTTGCCACGCTTGGTGGTGATGATGACGACGCCGTTGGCAGCACGGCTACCATAGATAGAAGCTGAAGCAGCATCCTTCAACACCTGGATCGACTCGATGTCGTTGCCGTTCAGCTCATGCATACCCGCCTTGGTGGGCACGCCGTCGATGATGTAGAGAGGGTCGTTGTTGTTCAGTGTGCCGATACCGCGGATGCGAACCGTGGCGGCTCCGGAGGGATTACCATCGGCCGAGATATTCATGCCGGGCACTCGACCTTGCATGGCCTTGATGGGGTTGTTCTCGTTCTGCTTGGCCAGTTCATCAACACTGACTACCGAGACAGCGCCCGTCAAGTCGGCCTTGCGCTGAACTTGATAGCCCGTCACGACGAGCTCGTTCATCTCGGCGACATTCTCGCCCATAGTGACCGTCATGCCGTCCTTGGCCTCCACCTCCTGGGTGTCGAAGCCCATGAAGGAGATGACCAGCGTGGCGCCCTTCTCCACCTTCAGCGTGAAGTGGCCGTCGATGTCGGTCAGCGTGCCGTTGTTGGGGTTGGCTTTTTCCTTTACTGTGGCACCGGGCAGGCCTTCACCGAGGTCGTCGAGCACGGTGCCGTGGACGTCTACTTGCTGCGCCCAAAGTGTAGTGCCAGCAAGAATGAGCGCGAGGCTCATCAACAATCGTCTTAGCTTTTGCATTGTTGTTAGGGTTAAGAATTAGTTGTTATTTTTGTGATAAATGATAGAAATCTGCCACAAAAGTAACGACGAACGCGCGGGAACCCTAACAATTATCGTTCACAGATACACAAAATTGTTACATTGTCAGAAACATTGACTATTAAGTTCGATTCGTTGAATCGCAATAAAGAGTTTCTTCTTACTCTCTTAGTTCTGTAGGATACTTGCCAAACTGCTCGCGGAAGCATTTGGAGAAGTAGCCTGGCGTGTTGAATCCGACCTCAAAGGCTATCTCCTGCACAGTCTTGTTAGTGCTTTGCAGAAGGGCGTAGGCGCGCTGAAGACGCATCTGGCGCAACAGTTCCACCGGTGATTGGCCTGTGATGGCCTTGACCTTCCGATAAAGCTGTACGCGGCTCAGTCCCATCTCTTCGCCCAATTCTTCCATCTTCAAGTTGGGATTGGACATGTGCTTGCGAATGGCCTCATTCAGCTGTTCGGCGAAAATCAGGTCCTGCGTTCGTGGTGGCGGCAGATCGTCGTCGGGACGATTAAAGATATCATGCAATTTGCGCGAGCTGGCATCGGTGTAGAAGAGTGTCTGCTCCTCGTTCATCGTCTGCCGCTGACGGATTGTCCTCCGCGTCTGAATGAGGGCGCGCAGTATGAGAATGAAGGCCGTGATGAGCAGTAGGATGGTGGCTACGGCAGCGATAATTACCTTCTTCTGAATATCCACCACTCCGAAATAGCGCTCTAGTTTGTCCTCTATCGTTATCAGATTGTCGTTTTGTCTGAGCAACTCGCGGCTGTTCAAGGCTATCAGGTCTACATTCTCAGGTGTAACCATCATACCTTGTAGCACATTCTCGCGCTCGTAGGTCTTGCCCGTGAGAATATCCAATGCCAGGCGCACCACTTCTTCGCCGTGTGTAGGATAGACGTAAGTGCCAACCTGATGGCCCAGTTTCACGTACTCCAATCCCTCGTAAGGCATTCCGTCGATGCCTAGAATCTTGATTTGGTCCTCCAAGCCAGCCTCCACGGCTGCTTTGTAGACACCTGTAGCCATTCCGTCGTTGTGGCAGAACACGATGTCTGGTCGACGTCCCTTGCGTATCTGCTGCTCCACGATGTGGCAAGCCTTATCAGACGTCCAGTCGCCCTCGGCACAAATGTACTCCAATTCAGGTCGTAGCTTCATCGCACGCGAGAAACCTTCGTGACGCTCTTGTGCAGGCGAGCTACTCATTGCGCCCGTGATCTCGAGCACGATGGGACGGCCGCCTGACTGCTTCATCTCGTTCGTGGATAAAAGCGTAGGCACATACTCGCCAACAGTTCTGCCAGCCTCCACGTTGTCACCACCAATGAACGCAGTGTAGTCGTCGGTCGAAGCCTTGCGGTCGAAGAAGATGACGGGAATACCGGCAGCACGCACACGAGCAATAGCCTCGGCCAGAGGAGCAGACTCCGTAGGGGCCACCACCAGTAGGTCTATGCCGCTAGCAGCCAAGCTGTCTATCTGCTCAATCTGACGCCCTGTGTCATCGTAGGCACAGGCGATACCCACTTCAGCATTACTTTCATATAGATGCTGAGCGGCCAACATCTCGCTGTTGACTTTCTCGCGCCACTGACCTGAAGCGCACTGCGACACTGCAATCCGATATGCCCGTCCCTCGCGCTTGCAAGCGCCCAAAGACACTATGATAATAATAAGGAAGAAACCAATCGCTCTGCGCAACATTCTTTGTCGTTTTAAAGGTTATAATTTGCGGCAAAGATAACGAACTTCTTCCAAAAAAGCGCTCAAAAAGCAAAGAAAAGTGAACAGGATGTCACTTTTCTTTATTTAAGAGTCAAAATCTTGGGAGCTACGTTGAGCAATAAAACCTATATTGGTAAACTATTTCACAAGCACGTCGAGGATGATGGGCACAGTGATGTCTCGTCCGTCATGCTGAATGCTGATGGAACGTTGAACGTGCTGCAGGCCTTTTGGGGTTTGTGCATCAACGGTATATCGAACATTGACAAGCTCTTGCCGGTCCGACACCTGGCCATCGGCTTCGGTTTCACCTCGATGCAGGATGACTACGCCTCGTTCCTTCGACTCACCCACACGCATGATGCCAAGGTCAAAACGATTGGCACTTATCCACAGGGATTCCGTGATGCGAATGGGAAACTGCTGCGCCAGCGACTCCTCCGACGAGAGGCAGGTGCCCTCGAGCGAGAGCGTGACGGCCTTCCTGGCTGGAGCCGTTTCCGAGGCAGGCGAATTGCCACCCTCTGCGGCCGCGCCTTTGCCGGTGGCCGCGGTCTGATAGACGAGCGTGCCCGTCTCGAAGAACTCGCCGCTCTTGCCACGCGGGTTGAAGCGTAGGCGCACGCTGGCGGTGTCGCCTACGGCCAGAGTGCTGCCCTTGGCGAACGCTATCGAGGTGCAGCCGCAGGAGGTGTAGCCTTGCAGCAGGCTCACGGCATGCTCGCCGGTATTGCGCAGCAGGAAGGTGCGCTCCACTGGGCCGTCGGCTTCGCGGATGGTGCCGAGCGAGAGGGCGGCAAGGCCTATGATGGCAAGTGTGTCTGTGAGCATGGAGTGACGAATGTTTTTTACTTCAGGGAAATCAGCGAATGATTTTTTTGCCGTCGACTATGCAGATGCCTTTCCAAGTGTCGGAGGCTATGCGCCGGCCGCTCAGGTCGAAGCATGCGCCATTCGATGATTTGTCATTTGCGGTTTCATTTTCTGCACGCAGGTCGTAGATGCCGTCAGCGCTCTGCGAGGCATCGAGCGTCCAGGCTTGGAGCGTGGCAGGCGTAGGCTCGGTGGCGAAGGCTTCGGCTTCAATGGCATCGACATTCATCGGGAAGAGGCGAACGGAGAATGCCCAGCGGTCGGCAACGAAGATGTCAGCGATGCTTCCATCGACGAACACATTCAACTTCAGCGTCTCGCCAGCAACCGGCTTCGTGGGCAGCGTGGCTGTGTAGATGCCGTTGTAGATACCATTATCATTTTGAGTGCGCGCGAGGGTGGTGAGGTCCAACGTGATGGTGCCGCGGGCGGCATCGTAGGTCAGCCGGGCGGCCTGGTCGCCTGCTCCAAGGAAGCGGAAACCCATCTGCCCCGTGCCTACGGTGAACGTGCCGAGGAGCTCCAGCTGGCGACCGCTGACGGGAGCGAGCGACTGAGTACCGTTGAGCGTCAGCTGCTGGTTGTAGGCTGTCTGCGAACGCATGGCCGTGAGGCCGCTATAGGGGCGCTGAACGAGCTGTCCGCTGGCATCAACACTGATTTCACGCGGCAAAGAGAGCAAGTGGGCATATCCCATCTCGTAGTTGGTCTGCGTAGGCAGTTTGTCGGGCACGATGCCGAGGAGCAACGTCTTGTCGGCGTGGCGATAGATTGTGGGCGAGAGTAGGCCGTAGCCGTCGCGACTGATGCCACCGAGCTCCAGCGTCTGAACGCCAGTGGCATCGGGCTGGAAGTGGCCGTCGGCGTCGATGGTGCCGACCCAGCAGAGCGTACGTACACCCACACCCGTGCCCAGGGGTGTACAAGTGAAGAGGTACTTGCCGCCCTCCAGAGGTGTCACGTTGGGCATCTCCCAGAAAGTGCCGTGCTGATTGCGGTCGCCGCCACGGAAGAAGATGTCGCCATCGTTGGTCCATGCCCCGCCTGAGAATTTATGCAGCGTGCAGGCTCCGACACCATTCTTGCTTGTTCCAACGATGATGTAGCGCTGACCATTTGCCTCGAAGACGTAAGGGTCGCGGAAATCGTCGCTCAGGCCTGCCGGACGGCCGTTGATGATGATGCCCTGTTTCTGCCACGTGGAGAGTCCCTCGTCAGTGGCTGTGGCCTGCACGATGGTGGCGCGGGCGTTGTCGACAGCGGTGTAGAGGGCGGTAGGAGTGCCGCCGTCGTCATAGACACAGCCGCTCCAGCAACCTTTTATGTCGTAGGCCTCGCCCGGCGCAATGGCAATAGGCTCCTCGCGCCAGTCATAGAGGTTGGCGCTGGAGAGATGCCCCCAGTGCAGGCGAGCCATATAAGGGCCGTTGGCGTTCTTCTGGAAGAAGACGTGGTAGCGGCCGTCGGCATAGAGCATGCCGTGGCTCTCGTTCATCCAGCTGCCCGAAGGCATAGCATGGAAACGCGGTCGCCAAAGCGAGGCGTCATAGCGCGAGGCGGGATAGTTGAAGTCGGGGGCCGAGGTTGAGGGAGCGCCCTCGGGCACAGCTGTAGAGTTGTAAACCGCAATGTCATCGATGAGACCGCAGAAGGCGTTGATGAGGAAAGGTCCCGACTTAAGGTCGGCTACGGCTTTGCCTATCATGAAATCAGCTGCACTGTGGGCAACGCCCGCGCGACTCATGCGGGCAGAGCCTATTTCGGTGCCGTTGAGGAAGAGCGAAGCCTTGTTAGCAGCCTTGTCCATCACTGCCGTAAGGCGGCACCAGCGGCCCAGCGGCAGTTTCTGTGAGGCGGTCACGCTCATGAGGAAGCCCGTTGCCGAGCCGAAGCGGAATCGTACATCGCCCTGTGACGACAGCTCGAAGGCCATGCCCGTCTTGGCGCTCTCGTCGAGGTTGCCGCAGATGGTGGCGAACGAGGGCGTCTGCTCGGCATCCTCGACGCGCATCATCGGGTAAGTTTCGGCTGCCAGCACTACGCTGAATGTCAGCGCATCAGTGCTGAAAGAACTCACGGGCACGTCTGCCTTGACGAAATTGGAGTAGCCGTCGAAGCGCAGGGCGTCGCCGTCAATGCCTTCGGCCGGGCAGGCCGGGAGCTGCGAGCTCACGGCAAAGGTCTTCCCGCTTACGCTTTCCGTAATCTTGCCGTCGGCCGAGAGAGTCATGGGGAAATGTGCCTCGGGCGTCTGTGCTGCTGCGCTCATGGCCTGTGCAGCCATCAGCGCTGCCGCCACAAAGGAGTTTGCTTTCATAGTTGTTTAATAGGTGTGATTAATCATTTCCGGCTGCAAAGGTAATAAATATAACTCATACCCGCCGATAAAATTTGTTTCAATCTTATCAAAAAAACGTTCAACATTTAGTGGTACTACCTTGCGTGCCCCTCTCTCCCCATTCCTGTTTTCTTATCATCATTAATTCCTTATCTTGCAGACTCTATTCCCATATCATGTAGGAATACTTCTTCATAGCACGTTGTGACGTGGTCACGTCACAACGTTACGTGATCACGTCACGTCGTGCTATAAAGATTTATTCTGATATGAAAACTGTTGTTGTCAGGGCGAAGATGTTTTGGTGACAGGCAGAGGGATATGGACCTTGCGGGGTGGATGCGAAAAAAGGCAGGGGGCTCGTGGCCTCCTGCCTTTGTGTGTTAAAGATTAGTATCTTAAAGACTTCTTCAGTTCTGGGGGAGAGGGTCTATTTAAGATAGCTGATGCAGTTCTGGGTGAAGCGCTCCAACTGACCCTGCTTCTCGTTGGTGCCGCCGATGTTCCACTCGTAGGCTGCGAGGCCCACGGCGAGGATGCGTCCGGCGAAGGTCGTGGTGGGAGCGAAGTCGATGATGCCGGCGCAGCAGTAGTCCACGACGTGGTTCCATGTGCCGAGGACGGTGCTGTTGGTGAGGTCCTCCCAAGCCTTCACGACGTTGGGGTTGGGAGCGAGGCCATAGGCGTTGAGGTCCCACATGCAGTTGTGGTCGCCCTTTACGCCGGCGCCCTCGAAGCAGTAGATGGCGCGCTCGTAGAGGCCGCTGACGTAGTCCATGCCCCAATAGATGTCGTGGCCACTGTGGTCGTAGATCTGGCCTTCGGCGTTGCCGATGACTGGCTGCGAGCCCCAGATGTCGGGGTTCGGACCGCCATCGCCATTGCCGTAGATGCCGGGAGCGTAGGCTTCGGCGATTCGGCCTACGGCCACGGTGAGCTGCGTGGCGTGGTTGGTCAGCAGGAGGTTGCCGCCGTCGGCAGCAAAGGCCTTCAGGGCGTTGATGGTCTCGTCAGCAGCCAGGCCTCCTGGCAGGTTCTGCCATCCGCGCTCGATGCCGATGCGGTCGCACATGACCCAGCACATGGGGTTCTGCTCGATGTCGAGCTGGTCGATGGTGGCGGGGGTGATGACTATGCCTTTGCCTGCATCGACGAATGTGCGGGTGAACCAAGCCACGGCATCTTTCTCATCGGCGCTCTGCTCGTAGTCGTTAGCCACGAGCATAGCCACCTTCTGCTCGGCAGGCGTGCTGACGTAGCTGAGGCAGTTGCTGGTGAAACGTTCCAGCTGGTCCTGCTTCTCGTTGGTGCCGCCGATGTTCCACTCGTAGGCTGCGAGGCCCACGGCGAGGATGCGTCCGGCGAAGGTCGTGGTGGGATCGAAATCGATGATGCCGGCGCAGCAGTAGTCCACGACGTGGTTCCAGGTGCCGAGCACGTGGCTGTTGGTGAGGTCCTCCCAAGCCTTCACGACGTTGGGGTTGGGGGCGAGGCCATAGGCGTTGAGGTCCCACATGCAGTTGTGGTCGCCCTTTACACCGGCGCTCTCGAAGCAGTAGATGGCGCGCTCGTAGAGGCCGCTCGTGAAGGTCATGCCGCGATAGATGTCGTGGCCGCTATGGTCGTAAATCTGACCTTCGGCGTTGCCGATGACTGGCTGCGAGCCCCAGATGTCGGGGTTCGGACCGCCTTCGCCATTGCCGTAGATGCCGGGGGCGTAGGCTTCAGCGATGCGGCCTACGGCCACGGTGAGCTGCGTGGCGTGGTTGGTCAGGAAGAGGTTGCCGCCATCTTCGCAGAAAGCCTTAAGGGCGTTGATGGTCTCGTCAGCAGCCAGACCGCCGGGCAGGTTCTGCCATCCGCGCTCGATGCCGATGCGGTCGCACATGACCCAGCAGCCTGTCTGCTGCTCGTGGTCGAGGGCGTCGATTGTCGAGGGCGTGACGAGCGTGCCCTTGCCCGTGGCGACATAGTTCTTCTGGAACCAAGCCACGGCATCTTTCTCATCGGCGCTCTGCTCATAGTCGTCAGGCACGAGCATGGCCACCATGCCTGCGCTCTTCTTCGCTTCGTAAGCGATGTTGAAGCGGACGGTCTGACCCTCGCTGACGCGGCCGTCGCTGTAGCGGGCCTTGACGGTATAGGCTACGTCGACGTTCGTGGGCGCTTTCTTGATGAGATAGCTGTTGACGACCTCGTCGATGTTGGTGACATCGATGTTGTCCTTGATAATCTGTACGCCCGACTGTCCGGCCATAGTGGGGTTGTCCCAGCGGAGAGTCACCTGGCGCGTGCCTTGCGGGTTGTCGTAGATGAGGTTGCGGACAGCCTCGCTGTAAGTGGCTGCTTCGTACTCAACATCGGAGCATGAAGATAGTGCTGCTGTGATACCGCAACAAACACAACCGAGGATGAGGAATTTATGTAGTGCTTTCATAATGATTCTTAATTATGAATTATGAATTGAGAATTATGAATTATTTGTAGAGTCCGTTGCTGTTGTCAACCTCGTCGACGTGGATGGGCAGGAAGATTTCAGCGGCGGTAACGCTGCGGCCGTTGTAGTAGGGACGGAGGGCGGCTTCTTCGCTCATGTAGGTGTTCATTGTCGAGAGCAGATAATCGTTGCCCCAGCGCACGAGGTCGAACCATCGGTTGCCTTCGAGGGCGAGTTCCAGACGACGCTCGAAGCGGACAGCCATGCGTGCGCGCTCCTTCGTCCAATAGAGGTTGCCATCCCAATCGGTGGGATAGAGGCCTACGAAGTAGTCAGCCTTAGAGGGGTCAAGGTCGACGGGCGAGTAGCTGCCGTCGACGCTGTTGGCAGCGCGCTGGCGAACCTGATTGACCAGATCGCGAGCCTCGACGAGCCCTTCGTCCGTAGCGGCATTTGTTCCAGCGGCGAGCTCAACGAGAGCCTCAGCCTTCAGCAGCAGGATGTCGGCATAGCGGATGAACATGTAGTTGAGCGAGTTGGCGCCCCAAGGCCAAGCAGCCAGTGCATCCTCGGGAGCAGGCCAAGCCTTCTTGTTGGAGAATTCGCCGTAGACATCGTAGGCACGGCACCAGCCCTGTGTGTAGGTGTGGCCACGCCAGGGGAAACCTATGCGGCCGACGGTGAAGTCGAGGCGCGGGTCGAGGGTGCCATCGTAGTTCTCGGTGACGTTGACCTTGTTGAAGGTGCCATCCAGGAGCGGTAGGCCGTTCTCAGGATTTGTGCGGAAGGCGTTGACCAGATTCTGCGAGCCGTAGAAGAAATCGTCGCCCGTACCATAGAGATTGCCGTCGGAATAAGTGCAGTTGAGCAGGTTGCACCAGTTGATGTGGGCATTGTCGTTGGCCGTTGAGCATTGGAGGGCGAAGATGCTCTCCGAACCGTTGTTGAAGGCGGTCTTGGAGATGTCACCGAAGTTCTGGAAGAGGCTGTACTGGCCACTCTTGATGACGGCATCGGCGTAGTTCTTCACGTCTTCCCACGAGCTGGTGAAGGCGCACACCTTAGCCATGATGGCCTGGGCGGTCGTGCGGGTGATGCGGCCGACGGTGCTTTTCTGAGCGGGTAGCACTTCGATAGCTTCGCGAAGGTCGCGCTTGATAAACTCAAAAATCTCGTCGCGCGTGTACTCGGTGTTAGTCTTCGTGTTAACGTCCTCGTTCTCGGTGAAATAAGGAATGCGCTCAAAGATGCGGATGAGATCGAAGTAGTACCAGGCGCGCAGGGTCTTGAGCTCACCCATGAGCTGGTCGGCCGTAGCCACGCCGCTTGCTTGCTGCAGTGCGAGCATGGCATTGTGAACGCGGCTGATAGCATAATAGTTGTTCTGCCACTTGTTGAGGCAGCTGATATTGTCGCTGTTGATCTCGCTGACCTCGAGCAGGTGGATGTTTTCTTCCATGCCCGTGCCGCCGCCGCCTTTGTAGGCATCGTCAGAGCGGACGTCGAAAATCCAGTTTGTGGAGGGGCCTGCGAAGGCCTCGTTGTTGCCGTAGAAGTGAGCCTCGAGGCCAGCGTAGGCCGATGCAAGCAGACCTTCGACAGAGCTCTCGTCGAGCTGCTCGGCCGTGAACTGCCCCTGCGGGACGGTGTCGAGCAAATCGTTGCAGGAGGTGAGGGTTGCTGTGATACAGCAACAAACACAACCGAGAGAGAAAAGCTTATATATTGTTTTCATAATGATTCTATTGACAATTATGAATTATGATTTGAGAATTTACGAATTAGAAAGAGAGGTTCACACCCACGGAGAAGGTGCGGGCACGGGGGTAGGGACCATTGTCGATGCGTGCGCCATAGGCTGCGAGGGGCACTTCGGGGTCGAGGCCCTTGTAGCCGGTGATGGTGAAGAGGTTGTCGACCTGTGCGTAGGCGTTGAGGCCTGTGATGCCGGCTTTAGCCATCCAAGGCTGGTCGAAGCGATATGCCAGCTTCAGATATTTGCACTTCATGTAAGAGCCGTCTTCCATGAAATAGGTGCTCATGCGCGTCTCGTTGTTGTCGTCGACGGTGGTTAGGGCAGGAATCGAGGCGCTCGTGTTCTGCGGCGTCCAAGCATCGAGGACACTTGCGCCGCGGTTTGTGTAGAAGTTGCCGTAGGTCATGAACTCCAACTGCTTGCGCGTGCCGTTGTAGATGTCGAAGCCAAACTCGCCCGAGAAGAAAGCCGAGAGTGTCCAGTTCTTGTACGAAGCAGAGAGGTTCAGGCCAAGACCGAAGTCGGGGTTGGGATCGCCGATGATGCAGCGGTCGTCCTCGTTGACAACGCCATCGCCCGTGATGTCGCGATAGCGCAGGCGGCCAATGCCTTTGCCTTCCTGAATGGCGGCGTTGCTGACCTGGTCAGCGTTCTGGGAGATGCCGTCGCAGACGTAGCCGTAGTAGACGCCCATGGGCTGGCCCTCGATGAGGCGCCAGTCGCCGCCGATGACGGCCACCTCGTCGTTGAGCTTGACGAGCTTGTTGCGGTACATCGAGAAATTGAGCGAACCCTCCCACGAGAAGTCGCCGTACTGGGGCGAGTGGTAGCCGAGATTAGCCTCGAAGCCGTGGTTCTTCATCGTACCGGTGTTCATGTACTTATAGGCATTCTCGCCGGCTACGCTGAGCACGGGCGGAACGGTGATCATGTCCTTGGTGTTCTTCCAGTAGTAGTCGAGTGTCAGGTTGACGGAGCCGTTGAAGAGGTAGGCGTCGAGACCGATGTTGGTCTGGGTAGTCGTCTCCCACTTCAGGTTGGGGTTACCCGTCGTGAGCACCTTGATACCGCTGATGGTGCTGGAGCCCGTTCCGTTGAGGTCGTAGGCGCCGTTACCGATGTCATAGACGTAGGTCGAGAAGGCGGCATAGTTGTTGTCGATAGCCGAGTTACCGTTCTGACCCCAAGCGGCGCGGATCTTCACGTTCTCGACGTAGCTGTTCTGCGGCCAGAACATCTCCTCGCTGATGCGCCAAGCACCGGAGAAGGCGGGGAATACGCCCGAGTTGTTGTCCTTGCCCAGACGCGAGGTAGCATCGCGACGGATGGTAGCGCTGAGCAGATAGCGGTCGGCGAAGTTGTAGTCGATCTTGCCGAAGAGCGAGAAGAGCGCCCACTCCTGCTTGCCACCGCCATTGGCAGCTACGGTAGAGCCCGAACCGATCTGCATGTAGTTGGCATCCTCGAAAGCATAGCCCTTACGCATAGCGGAGACATCCTCGAAGACATATTTGATAGCCTCTGAACCGGCCAGGACGGTGAAGTGGTTGTTCTCGCCGATGTTGAAGAGGTAGTTGGCCGTGTTGGTCCACGTCCAGGTGTCGCCCTGGCCGTAGCCGCGGCTGACGGCGCGGTTGTTGATGTCGTCGCCGGCACGGACGTTGCGGGTAAGGGTCTTGTTGAGGAACTGCAGGTGCTCTATGCCGATGTTGCTCTTCAGCGTAAGGCCTTTCACGGGCATCACCTCGAGGAAGGCGTTGCCGAAGATGCGCCACGACGAGTTTTGGTTGTCGCGGGCGTTGTAGAGCGTCTGTACGGGGTTGTCGATGTCAGAGCCCAGCATCTCAACGGCATCAGCGAAGACGCCGGGAGCCGAATAGACGGGCATGGCTGGGTGCTGGCGCATGGCCGAGTAAGGAATACCGCGGTCGTCGCTGGTGGCAGCTCCACGGTCGTCCCACTTGGCTATCATCAGGTTCTCGCCCACGCGTATATACTTATTGAAATTGTAAGTCGAGTTGACGCGGGCCGAGATGCGCTTGTAGAAGGTCTGGTCCATCAGACCGTCCTGATTCACGTAATTGGCCGAGAAGAGATAGGAGCCTTTGTCGCTGGCATTGGAGATTGAAGCCGAGAGGTTGTGAGTCCAGGCTGAACTGTAGACCTGCTTCTGCCAGTCGGTGTCGGCTGTCGCGATGCCTGCCACGTTGTCCACGAGCTGCGGTGTAGCGCCTGTGCCGTAAAGGCCAGCTGCAGCGATGGGCGCGATGCCGTCGTTGGCGGCAGCCTGCCAGTAGGCTTGTCCCCACTGAGCGGCGTTGAGCATATCGAACGTCCGGGCCACGGTCTGCACAGCTGCATTGTAGTTCACGTTGATGGCCATCTTGCCTTCCTTGCCTTTCTTAGTGGTAATGATGATTACGCCGTTGGCGGCGCGCGAACCGTAGATTGAGGCCGAGGAGGCATCCTTCAACACCTGAATCGACTCGATGTCGGCTGCATTCAGCGAGTTGAGGTTCTCGTTCGTGGCCACACCGTCGATGACGTAGAGCGGGTTCGTCGCGTTGACCGTGCTCATACCACGCACGCGGATGCTCGAGCCGCCACCGCCGGGAGCTGCGTCCGTGACGATGTCAACGCCGGCCAGCTTGCCCTGCATGGAGTTCAAGACGTTGGGATCGCTCTCGCTCATCGGAGCTTTCATGTCCATCACGGCTACAGCGCCCGTCAAGTCGGCCTTGCGCTGTACCTGATAACCTACGACCACGAGTTCGTTCATGTCGGCTACGTTCTCGCCCATCGTGACCGTCATGCCATCCTTGGCAATCACCTCCTGGGTCTCGAAACCCATAAAGGAGAACACCAGCGTGGCTCCCTTAGAGACCTTCAGCGTGAACTGGCCGTCCATATCGGTCAGCGTGCCGTTGCTCTCGTTGCCTTTTTCTTTAACCGTAGCACCGGGCAGGCTCTCCTTGAGGTCGTCGAGCACGGTGCCGTGGATTTCTACTTGCTGCGCCCAAAGCGTTGTGCCAGCAAGAATGAGCGCGAGGCTCATCAACAATCGTCTTAGCTTTTGCATTGTTGTTAGGTTAAAAAGTGAATGATTTTGTTGTTTTGCTGGCGCAAAGGTCAAAAATAATCATATACGCGTATTAAAAGAATCGTTCATCCTCTTGAATATTTGTTTCGATGCAACAAATTTACAAAAGGATGAACGATTCTTATTGGTTTGCGTCTTATGGCGGCTGAAGCGTCAAGCGGGCAGGCCACCTGAAGGAGCAGCCCCCCGCTCCAATGTCCTTGAGGGAGGGGTTATTGGCTGGCAGCAGAGCCGGAAATCGTGGCGACGGCTGTTTTCACTTCCTTACCTCGCCTGGCACAAAACCGAACTCGTCTTTGAAGCATTTAGTGAAATAAGCCGGTGCCGAGAAGCCTACGGCATAGGCGACTTCAGAGACGGTCTTGTCGGTTGTCAGCAGCAGCTGGTGGCCACGGTTGAGGCGTGCGGTGCGCAGCAGTTCCACAGGCGAGCTGCCCGTGATGGCTTTCACTTTCCGATAGAGTTGCACGCGACTGAGATTCATCTCCGACGCCAGGTCTTCGACGCTCAGTTCGCTGTTGCCCATATTCCGCTCCACGACCTCGCGGAAGCGCAAGATGAATGGCGATGGCTCTGCCTCAACAGGCTCTTCGGCTTCTGAAACCTCAGAGTTTATGTCGGCGGCAGGAGTCTCTTCATCAGCCTGTGCCGCGCCTTCGGCGGCAGGAGCATCGGTGGCCGTCTCTGTGTCCTCGGCAAGGCGTTCCAGGTTCCACAAGTTGTTGAGCACGCGCTCACGCCGAATGTTGACTTGTCCGCGATGGTAGAGATAGAAGAGCGCGATGGCTATGAGCAACAGGCCGATGACACAGCAGGCCAACACCGTTAGCCACCGTTGCTGATTGAGGCGGGCGAAATAACTGCTGGCCATATCGTGCAGGCGGTCCACCTGGGCCGTCTGCCTCTCCATCTCTTCGGCCTGAAGGAGCAGAACGTTGGCATTCTGGCGCGTGACGAGGGCTCCTCGCAAAGGAGTCTCTTTGGAATAGGCTTCTCCACCGAGTATTGAGAGTGCCAGTTCAAGCACCTCATCGCCGTGTGTGGGGTAAATGTATGAGGCTTCGAGAATGCTGTCGCGCACGCAGGCTATACCGCCATCGGTGCCTGGCAGTCCGTCGATTCCGCAGAACAGAGCGTCGCATCCGATTTCCTGTAAGGCTCGCCGGGCCCCTACGGCCATACGGTCGTTCTGCCCGAAGACGAAATCAATGGAGCTTAAGTCGCCGTCGAATTGTTTCACGGCGTCGTAGCCGCTGGCTTCTGTCCAATCGCCTTGCAGGCTTGCAACAAGTGTGATGCCCGGATGATGGCTGATGGCCTCAACAAAACCTTCGTGACGCTCGATGGCCGGCGAAGAGCCTTTAAGGCCTGTCACTTCAAGCACACGGCCCTGTCCCTTCAGGCGGGTGGCCACAAATTCACCCATCTCGCGCCCCATCAAGTGATTGTCGGCGCCCATATAAGCCGTGAACTTGCGCGAGTTGGTCTTACGCTCATACACGATTACAGGGACGCCGCGGTCATAGGCGCGGTCGATGGCCGGCGAGATGGTGGCCATCTGATTGGGGGCCACGATCAGGAGGTCGATGCCGGCGTTCACGAGCGAATCTATCTGTTGCAGTTGGCGCTCGTCGCTGTCGTCGGCCGAGGCGAAGAGCAGCTCTACGCCCTCATGAGCGTACGCTCCCATGCGCAGCTCGCTGTTGAGCTTGTCGCGCCAAATGTCCTCGGAGCACTGCGACACTCCTATATGCCAACGCTCGGGGCTCTTCCGGCAGGCCGTAGCGCACGTCAGAAGAGCTATGAGACAGCTGATGTTGATAATGTTCTTTACCATTTCTCTTGATGATTGATTAACCGAAAAAGACGTGGGCTACGATGATGGCAGCCACCATCGAAGCCAGGTCGGCGAAGAGGCCGCAGGGCAGGGCGTAGCGCGTGTTGCGTATGCCCACCGAACCGAAGTATACGGCGAGAATGTAGAACGTTGTATCTGTAGAACCTTGGAAGATGCATGAGAGGCGGCCAGCGAAAGAGTCGGCACCGTAGGTCTGCATGCACTCGAGCATCATGCCGCGAGCGCCGCTGCCGCTCAGCGGTTTCATGATGGCCGTGGGCAGTGCTGCAGTGATGTCGGCATTGCCGCCACAGGCTTCCACAACCCAACCGATGCCGGAGAGCAGCCAGTCCATGGCGCCCGATGCGCGGAAGACACCGATGCCCACGAGTATAGCTATCAGGTATGGGATGATGCTTACGGCCGTCGAGAAGCCTCCCTTGGCACCTTCGATGAAGGCGTCGTACACATTAATTTTCTTACGCGCGCCCGCGAGGATGAAGGCAACGATGATGCCGAGCAGAATGATGTTGGCCAGGTTTGCCGAGAAGACGCCCATCTGAGCCTGCGTCAGCGTTTGTGCGGCCCATGCCATGCCCGCCACGAGCAGCGAGAGCACACCGAGCGTCAACATTATGGGCACGTTCAAAAGATTAATGCGTTGGATTGCCCCCGTGAGGATGACGCCGAGCACGGTGCTCGTCATCGTAGCCAGGAGAATGGGAACGAAGACATCCGTGGGCTGGGCGGCGCCCATCGTGGCGCGGTAGGCCAGAATGCTCACCGGCACGATGGTGAGGCCGGCGGTGTTGAGCACCATGAACATAATCATGGAGTTCGACGCCGTGTCCTTCTTCACGTTAAGTTCCTGAAGTCCCTCCATGGCTTTCAGGCCCAAGGGCGTGGCGGCGTTGTCGAGGCCGAGCATATTGGCCGAGAGGTTCATGAATATATTGCCCACTACGGGGTGGCCTTCGGGAATCTCGGGGAAGAGGCGCCGGAAAAGAGGACCCAGCCAGCGGGCGAGAGCATTGACCACGCCGCCCTGCTCGCCAATCTTCATGATGCCCATCCACAGCGAGAGCACTGCCGTGAGACCCAGGGAGATCTCAAAGCCATTTTTTGCCGAATCCATCGTGGCATTCATAATAGCGGGGAACACTTCAACGTCGCCGAAAAACACGAGTTTGACCACCGCTACCGCTGCGGCTATAATGAAGAATGCTATCCAGATATAGTTTAGGGCCATTTTGCTTAGGAATGTGTTTCTGTAGAAGTTAAAGGGTTAGTAACTGTATTTTACCACCTCGCGTCCGGTGCTGATGATGTAGACATCACGTTGTTTCAACGGTACAAACCGCTCGGGGCCATCATATTTCTTGCTGAAGACAAGCATGCCAGCCGAGTTGAACACACGTAGATGGTCGCCTTTCTCGAGCCCTCTGACGTTAACGCCGCCCTCGACAGGCTGCAGCTTGATATGTATTTCCTTAGCACGATCTTCGCGCATGACACGGATAGCAGTCGGATTCTCGTGCGGCAGCAGTGCGACGTGATAAGCATTCTCGCTGCCAAGATAGTTCGCGACATGTGCACGGGCAATATCGGTATCGGTAGGAGAGTCTCCACCAAAGGCATCATCGAACAGATGTGTGGTCAGGTAAGCGTCAGTCTGCATCTTGATACCCGAAATCTGCACTGTAGCGTAAGCCTTGCGCACGCCGCCGTAGTTCTCGAAATCGGCAGCAGTGAGTGTTACTACAGCCTCATCAGCGAGAGGCACGATGACGGAGGGGTGCGGATAGAGGCCCACATTGATCTTGTTGTTTGACTTCAGACCGTAGAGCGAATGGTCGATGACCTCGACGACATAGTAGTTTGTCTCATCCTTCACGCCATGTCGCACGAGTTTCAACTCGATATTTTCCATGTCTACATGGTCTGCCTTCTCATGCGCCTTAGTTTGCCGCAGGAAACTCTGGGCCTTGCGTTTTGGATGGCTCTTGGCGCGGAAGGCATTGTTGTACTCAACCGACACCGAATGGGTAATATATCCATCGAAAGAGTTGTCGAGAGGATATTGCACGACGAAGGTACGTGTCTGCATAGGTGCGACGTAGGAATCGGGAATCTGGAATTCCAAGCCGTTGATGGTGGCCGTGACGGTGCGTATGCTGGAGGTGCCGGTGTTGCTCACCTGTACGGCTACGGGCAGGGTCGTACTACCCAGGAGCGCCAAGCTAGCATAGCCGATGTCGTAATCGAAGCTGTTGGTAAAGTAGCGCTCATTAGTCATGATGGCGGCCGCGCCCGATTCGAGGTCGGCCAGCGTATAGACCACCCTGACATGCGAGTCGTCCAACACACCATCGAAGTCCAGCATCATCAGCTCGTCGCGCTCGGCACCGAGGGTGAGAGGTGCCGTTATGAAAGGCGACGGCTGCAGACTGATGCGTGAAGCATTCAGCAGGTTGCGTGGCTGCTCGGTGAACGCCTCAGTGCCGTTCTCGTTGTGAGCATTGTTGCTCACCTCGGTCCAGAGGATGGCGAAGTCCGACTGGTTGCTTGCCGCGCGGTCGCAGATAATCTTCACGCGGTTCGGTGAACTGTAGTTAGCTCCGATGTCATTGCCCATCAGTCCGTCGGCATAGCCGTTCATCGAGAGGGTCTTTACATAGACGTCGCGTGTGGAATCGTTCTTCTCATACAGCAGCGCGATCACCGAATGCTGACCAACGCGGTTCATAAAGAAGTGCGTGGGTTTCAGCGTCTCGTTCTTTTGGAAGAGTTTCCTCTTGGCCACGTCCACCGAGGAATAGACAAAACGGCGAGTGTGGTGCACCGAATCAAGAGGATAGCTGTCCAGGTTAGTGCCCACAAGCACCGTGTCGTTGCGCATCATCAAGTCGTACTCGGAAGCCACGAGGTCTTTGTCGAGGTCGTGCAGGGCAATGGGATCTGACCAATCCTTACCGTCAAAGATGGAAAGCACCAGCTGCCCTACGAGTGCACTGCTATATACGGAATCGACATCGGTGTCGTCTGCATCGGTTTGAGCCACAATATTGCCGTGCTGCCAGATGCAGGCCGCCTTGCCATCGTCCTGGATGGTCACCACGGGTTTGGTGTCAACGTGCCCGTCGTCGGGAGCTATGGTATAACTCTTCCATGCCCCACCTTGTTTGCGCATCATGGCCATAATTTGAGTCCGTGCTGCCAGCTCGTTGGTCTTGCTGAGCGCCGATTCGGGGTCCAGTTCATCGGGATCGATACGTCGTCCAAGTTGCTCGTACACCACCACTTCATTTTCCCCTCGCTTCGAGCGCATGTGTCGTGTGGCGTTAAGGCCCTTGTCAGACACTGCCGTGGCGGTGTTTGAACTCAGGTCCATCACCATTACACGATCGTCGTTATAGTCGGTCGGATTGGCCAGGTCGTTGTACACCACGTGGTCGTTGTCTAAGAAATGCGGATTGGCATCGCTCGCCACGTCGGCCACCAGCGTCTGCCCGTAGTCGTCAGCGTTCAGCGCCGGCAACTTTCGATAGCTGTCGCCGACGGTCTTTACGTTGCTCTTGTCCGTAAGCCAATAGGGGAATTTCTCGTGGAAAGGATTGTGACCATTGTCTGGCACAAAAAGTCGGGCACCAAGATACACACCTGCGCGTCCGGCCCACTGGAAACCGAAGGTGCGAAAGCTGGCATAGGCTTCCAGGCCCAACCCCGCCATCGTATATAGCCCTACGCACGAACGTCCGCTCTGGAAGGGCGTAGCATAACCTGCCATGATGCCTAACTTTCCGCCTCCGCGTACGCCCAGGTTAGCAGAGAATATGGGGTTGGACGGGAAACAGAGTTCCGCCCACAAGCCTGCCCGTACCTTGCCGGAGAGTGAGAAAAAGAATCCGAAGTTGTCCCACGACGACACATAGTCGGTGTTGAAGGTCTTCACGCCCAGGTCGGCCTGCACGTTAGCCTCAAACACGCCCCCGATGCCGAACATAGGAATTTTCTTGAGGAGTTCTGCCACAGGTCCGCTGCTCCAATACTTGTCGAGCAGGCTCGGCGAAGCCAGGCACAGACCGTAGCCTATCGTTCCCGACAGCTCTTCAAGCATCAGTGCCTCGGAGGGCTTTTCCGACAAAAACAGTTTACCCAGGTCGATGCTGAACTTCAACCTGCCACTGCCGAAGGGCCCCATTCCGATATTGTTGTAATCGATACTGCATATATCATCCATCTCCTGCGCGAACCAATTGTCGAACTTTCGCACATCGCCTACATTATTATACTTTACATTGTCGCTCGAGAGCTTATACCAGTTGTGACCCGAAGAGGGGCTGTCGTCGATGAAATCCTGAGCCTCATGGCGCATCTCAGTGATAGCAGCCCCCTCTTCATCCGAATCCTGACGCCGGTACGTAAGCGTAGTTGTCGATGTGAGCTTCTGCTTCTTCATGTCAAACACCACCGAGTTCTTTATCTTGAAGTAAGGACCCAGGTTCAGCTTGAACGTCACCGGGAAGTTGAACGTGCACCCCTGCTCGCCGTACGCATCCACCACCTTCTCCTCGTCGGTACTATTCAACATCTCATTCTTCGTGAAGTCCTCACCGGCCTTCTTCACCGCCGAACGGTCGATACTCAGATTGCGCAGGTAAGGGAACTTTTCGTACGTGTTGCCGTTGCTCTCCAAGCGCAGTTCACACAAGGTGTTGAGAGGAATCATACCCACCAAGTTGAACTTGGCATAGTAGTAGTCGCGCGTGAAGCCCGGGTGATTCTTCGCATAGATACTTGTAATCTCCGGGTACTTAGCCTCATATTCCTCCTTAGAGTAAACGTTCTTTCCTATCAGCCTGACATCGTATGTGTCCTCATCGTTGACACTTGAAAAGGCAAGTTCAAGATAGCTAAGGCGCTGCACGGCGGCGCCGTTGGTCAGAAGCTTAGGCCACGTGTTGCCGGCATCCTCCAAATAAGTTATGGTGTCGGCCTGCACATTGGCCGAGAGGTCGTAGTCCAGTATGTCGCAGACGCTATAGTCCCTGCCGCCATGTACCTCAACCGTCTTTGTGTCGTTGAGCGAGAACAGGTGTTGGCTGCTCACGCCTATCTTGCCGTCCTCCTTCGTGTCAGTAAACAGCGTGACATTGTCAGAGCAACGCTCAAGGTCCACCACGCCCTCGCTGTCGGCTGCTCCGGCATAACGGTATACGACAGGGTAGTAGCCATTGGCAAGAATCTCGATATAGGCGGGATTGCCGAAAGTCAAGATCTGATGCACTTTCTTCTTGCGGTCGTAGCCGAGATATTTCACCTCCTTGACGCCTGTGCTGTTGCCATATTCATCCACGGGGTCCACGTTCAGCGTGGCTCGGCTTATGACACCGCCCGTCTCATTGAACAATCCGAGATAGAGCGTGTCGTAGCGCTCATACAATCCAGAGCCAATCCAGTTGAAATTGACGAGCTCACGGTTCTCGTGCTTATCGAGGACGAACCGTGTAGAGAGCACCGTACGCTCGAAGTTGGGGTCAAGTGTCACGCCGGTGTGCAGACGTGTTTTGTCAAGGCGCAGCTTGTGTTTTCCGCTCATCAGCATCACGTCCACAAGGTTGTGGTCTTCGGGGACGTAGAAGCTTTGGAAAGCAGAATCCCGCAGGGCGAGTTGATGGCTGTCTACGTGGTATTCGCCCTTTGAGTCGGTATATCCTATGCGGTACTGAAGGCCGTAGCTCTCTTTCTCTACCTGCCGTTTCGAATCCAACTGGAATGTGTATAGGTTGCGATCGTCCCAGTCGGCAACATAGTATCTGAAAGCAATGGCGTTCTGTTCGTCGCCTGTCTTCCATACGCGGATGCTGATGGGGTTGTCCTGACGCATCACGTTGAGATAGAAATAGCGGCTCACCGTTATCGACTTGGGGCGCCCGATAGTGTCCTCCACTTCTACTTGATAGCTGCGGGCGCCGTTAGTGCCATCGTCAATGCGGAAACAGAGCAGACAGTGGTCGCGCATGCGCCAGAACTGGCGTTGCTGGGCTCTGTATTTCACATCTTCCGACGCAAACATCTGCTTGACCTGGTCTACTTCCACTACGTTGCCTGCCAGCTCCTTGTTCTTTACCTCGCGCCAGTTGAGGCCCGATTCAATCTCCTCTATAGAGCCAAGATTCATAACGTCGGTGACGTTGTTGGCAAAATATAGTTTGAAATCCTGTGCCGGCAGCAGCGTTGCCACTGTCAGCATGATTGTTAATAGAAAAGTCTTTCTCATTATGCCTGACGTTTTGTTGCTCATTAATGTGTATCGGTCTCACTCCAATCTTCATCCCAAACGCTATATCGTCCTTGCCCTTTCGTCAACGACTCATACGTTTCATCGTTAGGGTCGAAAGGCAACTCCTCCGTTGATGATGAGAGCGGCCCCGACGGCAGAATATTCGTGCAATGAGTAGTCGGGATTATGTATTCTTTCTTGTTCATGTCTCGAGGGCGTAATTACTTTATTGCTACTTTCTTTCCGTTGACGATGTAGACTCCTTTGGGGAGTGAGGGCACAGAGTTGACAGAGGACACAGAGAGGCGACGTCCGTCGATAGTATAGACGGTCGGCAACTGTTGCTGTCGAGTGCCGATGACCTCTGCAATATCGGTGGTGAGGTCACGTCCTATCTTCACCATCAGCGATGTCGGACCTTCGATGATGTTGTTACGAGTCAGGTAGGCGCGATAAGGCGGTATCTCCTCGCCATTGTATTTGTAGAAGCCCACCTGGCCATTGCGGTTGCGGCCCAGGGTGAGCATGCTGCCCTCGACGGCCGTTTCCTGATTCACGGGCACGCCAAACTGATCATCCTGACCTATGAAACTGCCTATGAACCGGTTGTTGTACATCTCTATACTCGGCAGTGTCGTCGGGTACTTGTAGAGCAGATAGATGCCGGGCTCCTCGGCCTTGATGGCTACAGGTGTAGAGCGAGGCACCTTTCGGCCTATGCTGTTCAGTTCAACGATGTTGTTTCCCAGATCCGGCTCTGATGCTATATATGCCGTCAGCCCTTCAGGCAGTTCTGTGTCAAAGTCGATGTAGAGCGTTGCCCACAGTGCGGACGTGACATTGAGGGGATAGTAGATGTCCAGTCGGTCGTTGTCAGCATAGAGTTCCCAGTCATTATCACTGCTATAGTCTCCAAACAGTTTGGAGTTGAACGAGCCATCGTTCACGTAGATGTGCATCTGCGGCTCCTCGGTGTCGTCGTCATCGTCTTGATGGATGATGGCATCAGAACTGTACCATTCATCATCCTCGGGCTCGCTGAGCACTGCCATATTGCCCTCAGGCAGGCAGTTGTCGATATAGATATTGTTCAGATCTGGTATTTTGTAGAAAGCCTTCGAACCAATCACAGACAGCGGGGCGCTCAGCGTGGCGCTCTCCTCGCCGCGTCCGGGAGGATAAGCCATCAGCATGACCTTCGTGTCGTCTAAGTCATCGGTCTGATAGAGTGCGCCGTCGATGCTAAGGAGTCGTGGGTTGCTGTTGTTTACACGAATGTCTCTGATGGCAGAGTTGTAGAAGGACTCGCCGTTGGCTGTGGCGAAGGTGTATGGCAGCGTCACTTCAGTCAGGCTGGCACATCCGCTGAAGGCGTTGGTCCCGATGGTGGTCAGCACATTGGGCAACTCCAACTCGCTGAGAGCGCCAAGGTCGGAGAGCATTCCTTCATTCAGCT
Organism: Bacteroidaceae bacterium; assembly: GCA_017429945.1. GTDB lineage: Bacteria > Bacteroidota > Bacteroidia > Bacteroidales > Bacteroidaceae > Physcousia. Next base: position 15,012 of record JAFRNY010000026.1, on the reverse strand, counting down.
GGGTGATGCCGGCAAAGTAGCGCATCTCCGTGAAGCTCTGGGCGGCTGATGCATTTTCGTTACGGTTGAAGGTGCCGAACTTGGTGGCATCGGCCGTGAACGCTTCGCGGAGGGTGATGAGGCCGTCGCTGTTGTCGTCGAACGCAGCGAGACATGCGGCCTTGGTATTGTTGTCCTTGAACTGGATTCCAGCCTTGTCGGCCTGCACGTCGACGGCTATGATGTGCTTAGCCCTTGTACACTGGCTCTGCTGGCTGGCCGTCTGTGCAACAAGATGTTCGGTGTTGTCAATGGTACGTCCGTTAGGTGCGCCGGCCCCGCATTCGTTGATTACGTCGATGTAGGCATTTCCGTTCCTGGCGCTCCACACCACATTTTCCGTGGGGAGGTCGAAGATCTGGGTGACACGGCCCGCGCGGTCGCCGTCGGCAAAGAAGACTGGCACGGAGAGCAGGTCGCCGTAGGTCGTGCCGACGAACTGCCGCAGCATTGGGTAGCGGTTCTCCTCAGTGTGCCACGCCTGATTGTCGGCCAAGATATTACCGCCTGTCATTTCCTTGGTATTCTTGGATCCTGCAGAGGTGTCATAGGCGGACATCATTTGCCTGTCGAACCAGCAGTAGGAGATATCCCAGTCGTGCGTGATGCCGTAGGTCTGGTTGTAGTCCTCGATCTTGCAGGTGCTGACGCAGCGTACAATCGTTTCGGGCGTAGCGCCTACGATGCCGGCGCCAATGTAGTTTTCCGGGTCGCCTGGCCAGCCGATGTGCACGGCTGCAAAGCAGTCGGCAATGCTTGTGCTGTCGGGATCGGCACGGCCGCAGATGCCGCCGGCATAGCCATTGCTAAACACTATGCCGTTTGTCACGCATCGCGAGATGGAGCCATGCTTCAGCAGTTCGCCGCAGATGATTCCCGCGCTGATACCCGATCCTGTGCCGGCCGACTTGACGTAGGCATCCACCACGGCCAGGTCTTCGATGGTGCCACTTACGTGGAGGAACAGCCCTCGGGCAGCGCCCTCTTCCGACACCGACTTCAGTCCATAGATAGTCTTCCCGTTGCCGTGCAGAATGGCTCTCCAATCGTAATGCACCCATTCGCGGGCATCCTCGCGCGGCTGTTCGTCGTCGTTAAGCAGGTGCGTATTAATAAAAAGGTCGTTGGCAAGGATGAAATGGACGCCCTCCTTGTTGAATGTGCTACTGTAGGCCACGTAGGCAAGCTCTTCTGCCGTGTGAATGACGTAGGGCTCTTTGGCGGTGCCCTTTCCGGGGAATGAGGTGAAGCGCTGGAAGCCACCGTAAGGTGTGCCGTAGGTGATGTCGAGGTGCACCTTGCGCTGCACGCCGCGGCAGTTGACGATGACCACCGCCTCGCCGGGGTCGAGCAGCTTCACCTGGTTGCCATTCACTTTCAAGCACGTCGGCGCCGGGGTCATCAGTTGGAAGGTAGCCAGTTCTTCGCCCGTGGTCTTGTTCACAAACTTATCCACGAGGAAATCTATAGTGACGTCGAAGGCGTTGAAATAGGTCTGGTAGTCGTTGGTGATGATGAACGGCGCACAGGCCACTTTCATGTTGGCTGTGTAGAAAGGCTCGCGGTTGTTCAGATTCTGATATATTTGGCCCATCCATGCGTCCTGATAGTAGGCATAGACGCCATCCTTCGGCGTGGGCGAGTCGAAGGTATAAGCCAGGCCATAATCGCCGGTGCTCCACTTGTCGCTGCTCCAGCCCATGCCGTTGAGCTGCAGGTTGCACATCTGCCGGTCGTATTGGAAGTAGCCGAAATTGTCGGGGGCATCGTCGTTCTCCACATAGCCGACGGCTATACCATACTTGCTTTCAGAGGATTCGGGCTTGGTCATGGTGCCGGCAAAGGTGGTGAACGTAGAGCTGTTGGACATGTACAGGACGTAATAATTGCTGGAGTACCATCTTTTGTAAAAGCTCAGATGTCCGAACAGACCGCCTGCATAGGTGGCTTTCTTGGCATTGACAAACGAACTGCAGAAACACTGCATGATGCCGCTACTCGAAGCGTTGATCATATTCTCGTAGAATCCAATCAAGCCGCCCATCGTATGCCCGCCAGAGAGCGACACCGACGTGGTGCACCAGCTGAGTTTCTGCAAACCTACGGCGTAGGCAGTGATGCCGCCCATCACGACGTTTGAGCCATCGCCGCTTACAGCAATATCGCCCGAGGCGGTGCAGGCAAGCAGCTCGGTCGTTGCGTTGTATAGGCCGTAGCAAGAGCCTGTGACACCGCCTGCCGAAGCCTGTCTGTCTGTCGTGTTCCTCACAGTCATATCCACCACGGCATGGCAGTCGCTTATCACATTGTCGGCATACACATAGCCGAACACGCCGCCAGCGCTCAGCGGCCCAGTAGCTCGTATGGACGTCTTGGCCAAGGAACTTGTCAGTTCGGTGAAATCATCCACCGTGCCCATCAGTCCGCCTACAGAAGTTTCTGCATCAGAAGAAGTAGCAATGATTGTAGAACCCTCAACCGTGCAGCGACGCACCGTTCCTGATGCATTTTCTTCGAACGAGCCGAACAGCCCGCAGAGCACACCGGCATGAAACTCGCTGTCTGTACGGATGTCTATTGTCGCATTCTTGATAACCAGCCCTTCCACCGTGCCTTGCAACACACCGAACAGTCCGAAGTTATTCGTCGTGCCTGTGCCGGTGGCGCGGATGGTCATGCCGGAGATGACGTAAGGGTTGCCTTCGTCGTCAGTGCCGTTGGTGAGGGTGCCTTTGAAGGGGTATTCTTCATCGAGGCCGATGGGCACCCAGACGGTCTCTGTGCCTTGCGTCTTCAGGTTAATGTCGGCTGCAATCACGAAATACTTGCCCTCAAACGTTTCGCCGTTCATCACCGCTCGGGCCAGGTAGGCCAGCGTGCCGGCAGACTTGATTTGCCAGGGATTGCTCGCAGAGCCATCGCCGAAGTTGCCGCCACCAAAACCGTCTTCGTTCACCATGCCGTCATCGAGCCACGTCGGTCCGACAAAGCCATCGATGGCAAGAGCCTGATGCGACGTGCAGGCTAAGACTATCAGAATTAAAATTTTGAAAAAAGACTTCATAAATGTAGTCGCGTTTCGATAATAATGATAGCTATTCTAAATTATTGCTGCAAAAATATACAATTTTGTTAGAAAAGAAAAGGAAAAAGGCAAAATAAAGGTCGAACGGAATGATTAATTGGGGATTACATAGGCTTTTGCACAATATTTTGCTCAATCTGCTGTACATGGCGATGCACAAAATTGCATTTTTTTCTTACCTCCGAGGGTCACTTCCACACATATATTATAATAAAGAGTACAGCAACACAGGGGAGCACGCTCCCAGCATTTAAGAACATAAAACAAAAAATAAACTCATGTTTACCCAACTCTCAAACTGGTTCTCGTCGCTCGACACCTCGATGCAGGTGTTTTGGGCTTGTGCTATCGCCGCCACGATAGTCTTCGTAATTCAGAACCTGCTGATGCTGCTCGGAATAGGGGATATGGATTCTGACGTCGATGCCGACGTGAGCACCGATTTCGATGTACACACCGACTTCGACAGCGCCGACGGTGCGTCGGACATCGATATCTCATCAGGCCATTCCGGTCACGAGGGCACGCTCGGCTCGGCTGGTATCTTCTCGCTATTCACGCTCCGCAACTTCATCAACTTCTTCCTCGGTTTCGGGTGGGGAGGTATCAGTTTCGCACCATTAATTCAAAGCAAGGGGCTGCTCATTCTCGTCGCTTTCCTTTGCGGACTGCTATTCGTGGCCGTATTCGTGCTGATGTTCCGCGCCATCATGCGCCTCGAAAAGAACGGAGCTTTCCGCATCAGCGACTGTGTAGGACAGGTCGCAAGCGTATATTTGCGCATTCCTGCCAACCACAAAGGTGCAGGCAAGGTGCAGATAAGCGTAAACGGCTCGGTACATGAGCTCAACGCCTTCACCGACGGCGACTTCCTGCCCACCGGCGCACGAGTTCGCGTAACTAAGGTCATCGACGCAGGTTCGCTGCTGGTGGAAGGAATTTGAGCTTTTGGAGCAGCGAGGGCAATCAAGTTTGCTTGGATTGCCGAGCCGCCGACAAAAGTCAGCGAAGCTAACTTTGAACGTTGAACATTGAACATTGAACGTTGAACATTGAACTTTGAACTTTGAGCTACGGCCGCAGGCCGTGACTCTCAACTCTAAACTAACAAACATGGGAATCTTTGCAATCCTCGCCATCGTCGTCATAGTTGTCGCCTGGTGGCAGCACATCCGCAATCGTCGGCACTATAAGTAATTGAACATTGAATAATGACCACCCAGCCATGGGTTCAGTTGCCGGCGGTCCGTCCGGCGTCCCCCTAACCCCTAAACCCTCAACTTTAAACTAAACAATATGGAACTCTATTTTATCGTTGCATTGGCCATCGTGGCCTTCTTCCTTGTGGTGGCGCTCATCAACCGCTGGCGCCGTTGTCCGTCGGACAAGATTCTCGTTATCTATGGCTCCTCAGGAGTGAAAGGGTCGGCTAAGTGCGTGCACGGCGGCGGTGCCTTCGTATGGCCTATCGTGCAGGACTATGCCTACATGAGCCTGACCCCTATCTCTATCGACGCCAACCTCACCAATGCCCTGTCGCGTCAGAACATCCGCGTCGATGTGCCCTGCCGCTTCACCGTGGGCATCTCTACCGAACCCGATTACATGCAAGCCGCAGCCGAGCGCCTGCTCGGACAGACGCCTCAGCAAATCCAGGAACTGGCACGGGATATCCTCTTCGGTCAGCTGCGTCTGGTGATTGCCACCATGAGCATTGAGGAACTGAACAGCGACCGCGACAAATTCCTCGAAGCCATCTCAACCAACGTTGAGGTAGAACTGAAGAAAATCGGTCTGCGCCTGATCAACGTGAACGTAACCGATATCAAGGACGAGAGCGGCTATATCGAAGCTCTCGGACGCGAAGCTGCCGCCAAGGCCATCAACGAAGCCAAGGTGCGCGTGGCCGAGCAGGATAAGATTGGTGAGATCGGTAAGGCCGAAGCCGTCAGGGAGACGCGCGTACGTACTGCCGAAGCCAACGCACAGGCCGTCAAGGGCGAGAACGAAGCCAAGGTAGAGATCGCCAACTCCGAAGCCTACCGCCGCGAGAAAGAGGCTGAGGCCGCACGCGTGGCCAACGCCGCCGAGAAAGTGCAGCAGGCTAAGGCCCTCGAAGAGGCTTACGCCGCCGAGCAGCTCGCAGAGACCGCCCGTGCCGAGCGCGAGCGAGCCACCGAGACGGCAAACATCATCGTGCAGCAGCAGATTGAGAAACAGCGACTCATCATCGCAGCCGAGGCCGAGGCTGAGCAGAAGCGCGCCATCGCACGAGGCGAGGCCGACGCCGTCTTCGCCAAGATGGAGGCTGAGGCTAAAGGTCTCTATGAAATCCTCACCCGTCAGGCACAGGGCTACGACAAGATGGTGCAGGCAGCCGGAGGCGATGCCACAGCAGCCTACTCGCTCCTCCTGCTCGAGAAGCTTCCCGAGCTTGTGAAGACGCAGGTCGAAGCCATCAAGGGCATCAATATCGACAAGGTCACCGTGTGGGACAGTGGCGCCGCCGGTGCCGACGGCAAGAGCTCCACGGCAGGCTTCGTCAGCGGACTCATGAAATCCATTCCTCCACTCAACGACCTCTTCGATCAGGCCGGACTCAACCTGCCCGAATACTTGGCAAAGAAGAAAGCTGAGCGCGAAGCCGGAGAAGCGCCTGCCGAAGAGTAAGCTACACACTTATAAATAGTAAAGCGCACGGGCCCCACCTTCTGCCCGTGCGCTTTTTTATGTGTCCGGTCGCATCGGCTCACACATTCGGTCGCATCGGCTCACACATTCGGTCGCATCGGCTCACACATTCGGTCGCATCGGCCCATACATCCGGTTGAATCCGCCCATGCATCCGGTCGCATTCGCCCACACATCCGGTCGCATCGGCCCATACATCCGGTCGCATCGGCCCACACATCCGGCCGCATTCGCCCACACATCCGGTCGCATCTGCCACCTCTCCCTGTTCTTTTCTGCCCCTAATCGATAGCTAAAGGAACAAAAATGAGTATGAAACGAAAAAAAATTGCAAATCGTAAATTGTAAATCACAAATTATATTTACCTTTGCACGCGCAAGCAGCGTAACAATCAGCCCAGATGGCGGAATTGGTAGACGCGTTGGTCTCAAACACCAATGCCGCAAGGCGTGCCGGTTCGATCCCGGCTCTGGGTACGAGTTAAGCTCGAAACAAATCGCTAAACCTCTAAAAATAAGAGATTTAGCGATTTTTCTTTTCTTAAAATTCCCCACATTTTCCCCACATCTGCAAGTTTTCGTGCAAAGTGAAGTCTGTCTTCCCCACCAGAAAAGCACGAAAAAGAGCAGATTTGTAGATTCTTGTCGGAATGAAGAGGGGTTTGCAGGATGCAAATCAAAGACTCTAATTGCAAATCAATACGAATAAAGGTTTTATTTCGGCAGTTAGAACTGCCAAATTAAGATTATCATCATTTCAGCGAATGAACCAGCTGCTTACTTCCGAAATCTTCATAGAATGTGTATCGCTATAATTCATCAGCTACGACTGGTGTGTTGTTTATGCTCATATTCTTCTTAAAGTGAAAATAATTCACTAAAACCATATATATTTGCATCTTTTTCCTCGAAATGTGATTATTTCCGAGAATAATTTGCTAACTTTGCACCATATTAATTATAACAAGCATGGAAGAAGCAAAAGATTTGAATCGCTTGAAAGTGATTTTGGCCGAAAAAAAGAAAACCAATAAATGGCTGGCGGAACAATTAGGCTGTGCTCCAACCACTGTATCAAAATGGTGCACCAATTCTTCACAGCCATCATTGGAAACGATAGAGAGGATTTCCAATCTACTTGATATAGATTATACAGAACTCATTAGAATAGATAGAAAATCATGAAGACCAAGAATACTTTCACCATACACACTGAACTCCTTGATGGCAAACTCGATGGAGCAAGGAATATCTATATGGGTGCTAATTCCACATGCCACCTATATGTAATACCTCGTGAAGAGATCACACTAGCCAATACTATCAATGATATCTCTGGCCAACCTGCCTTCTATATTCTACTTGGTTCTCCAGATTCCCCAAAGCCACAAGCGTACATCGGTCAAACAACAGACTTTGCTAATCGCAAGAACGACCACGTCCAAAAGAAAGACTTCTGGAGTACAGCTTTGGTGTTTATTTCTGACAATCACAAAATCTACGGTGATGATGTTAAATACCTGGAATATCTTGGCATTGATGCAGCCCAAAGCGCATGTTCGTATGAGCTTCTAAATGGGGCCAACCCTAAAAAGCCAAACATTGCTCCTTACCGAGTCAATGATATGGAGGTCTTCTTCCGGGACATTCAGTTGTTGTGTAAGTTTTACGGATGCGGTATCTTTGAGAAAGCAAAGAAAGAAACTCGTTCTGAGCATATGTTCTTTGTTAAGTCCTCTGATCGCCCTGCACAAGGTATGGGTTTCTATGATGAACAAGAAGGGAAATTTATACTCATGGAAGGTAGCTTACTGGCAACGGAAGTGGTCAATAGTTTTAAATCTATAGCCTCACGCGACCTATTCATTAAGGAACATTGTAAGAAAGACAAAGGACAAATAATCCTTCTCCACGATGTTTCATTTGAAAGTCCAAGCGGCGCATCTGGCTTTGTCCTTGGGCGGCCAAGCAATGGTTGGGATGATTGGAAAGATTCTGATGGAAAGAAACTTAGCGAGATTGTAAAACGCTAATTTTGAGGTCCAACTTCCTATAATTCATATTATGCACTATAGCGTATGAAGCCAGAAGAAAAAGCAAGAGTTAAGATAGACCAGATGTTTGAAGATGCTGGTTGGAAAGTGGTGGATAGAGATTTCTATACTCCCACTCTTACAGCTGCTGCTATTCGAGAAGGTCTGCTTGAAGGAAACCGAGAAGCCGACTACTTCTTATTCATCAACGGCATGGCAGTTGGTGTACTTGAAGCGAAACGTAAGGAAGTGGATGTCACTTCTGATAAAGTTTGCGAACAAGCAGACCTTTACGCTCGTGGAGTACCCGAATGTTATAAAGCTTATTCTCGTCCTTTGCCCATCATCTACCAGTCTAACGGAGAAGAGACCTTCTTCCGAGACTTCCGTGATGATGATGGTGAACTCATTGAGTTAAACCGCATCCATACACCCAAGGAGATTGTAAAGATGTTGGGGATTGATGATCCATACGCAGGGTTGCCGACTCTGAAAAAGAAAGGTTTGCGCGATTGCCAATATGAAGCCATCACGGAACTTGAAGGAAGTTTCCGAGCTGGACAAAAACGTGCATTGATTGTATTGGCTACAGGTGCCGGTAAGACATACACTGCTTGTCTGGCAGCTTACCGCCTCTTGGCATTCACTCCCATGAAACGCATCCTCTTCCTGGTTGACCGTAACAATCTTGGCAAACAGGCAGAAGGTGAGTTCGGAATGTTCCGTCTAACGGAGAATGGTGACCCGTTCAACACCATCTATACAGTCAACCGACTAAAATCTGCGAAGGTTCCGTCCGACAGCAACGTGGTTATTTCTACCATACAACGTCTGTTCTCTCTCCTTACTGGGCAGGAAATCGTTGATAACGATGACGATGATGAAGATACCACCACAAGCGAAGTGCAGTTGACAGGTAATATGACGCTGCCACCTGATTTCTTCGACCTCATTATCATTGACGAATGCCACCGTTCCATCTATGGCAATTGGAAGAAAGTGCTGGAATACTTCAATACCGCCAACCTCATAGGCTTGACGGCAACGCCAGTACCCGAGACGAAAGCATTTTTCAATAACAATATCGTTGTAAACTACACCTTAGAGCAGTCCATTGTGGATGGAGTGAATGTGGATGCCCGTATCTACCGCATCAAAACCGAAGCGACAGAAAACGGTGGTGCCATTCTGAAAGGAGACAAGCTCAGACGCGAAACACGCTATACGGGCAAGGTTGAGACGGTACGCAATGAGGAAACCAAGAACTATACCAAGGAGGAACTGAACCGCAGCGTCATCAATCCGGCTCAAATCAAATTGGTGCTGGAGACATACCGCGATGCCGTTTATACGGAGATGTTCACCGACCCACAGCGTGAGCCCATCATGGACTATCTGCCTAAGACCCTTATCTTTGCCTTGAATGAGATTCATGCCAACAATATCGTGCGCATAGCCAAAGAGGTGTTTGGCAGGACAGATGATAAGTTCGTACAGAAAATAACCTATTCCGCAGGTGACAGCAACGAGCTGATTCGCCAGTTCCGCAACGATAAGGAGTTCCGTATTGCTGTCACTTGTACGCTGGTGGCAACTGGCACTGACGTAAAGCCGCTTGAAGTATTGATATTCATGCGTGACGTGGCTTCCGAACCGTTGTATATCCAGATGAAAGGTCGTGGTGTTCGCACCATTGGCGACGACCAGTTGCGCAACGTCACGCCAAATGCCTTCAGCAAGGACTGTTTCTTCCTCGTGGATGCCGTGGGCGTGACAGAAAGTCAAAAGACTACGACAAGTCCTGGCGATGGTGAGCCTGTACAGACCATCACGCTCAAACGATTGTTGGAACTGCTGACGCATGGCAACGTCAATGATGACTATCTGCGCTTGATTGCAGCCAAACTCGCACGTATCTACAACAAGTGTACGGACAAGCAGCGTGAAGAGTTCCAGCGGTTAGCATATAGTGGTATGCAGGAAATCTCTGCAGCCATCTTTGATGCTTTTGAGAAAAGTACGCTGCCTCCATACGAAAGCATCGATGAGCCTAATCTTGAACGAAAAGGCTTGGTTGCTCCGCTAACACACCATCCAGAGGCACGTCAATACTTGCTCATTCTTGCAGCAGGTTTCATCGAGACATTGATGCCAGGTGAAGACAACCTCATCTCAAAGGGATTCTCACAGGAGGAAGCAAAAGAGGTGACATCAGAATTCGAGAAATACTGCGACGAGCATCAGGATGAGATAGAGGCCCTTCGTATGATTTACAACAACGACGGAGAGCCGCTGACTTACGCAACCCTGAAGGATTTGGAGAACAAACTGAAACTGGCAAATAACAAGTTCCAAACTTCACGCCTGTGGAACTGCTATACAATAGTCAGCCCGCAGTCGGTAAAGAAGCACAGCACCAAGGAAGAGAAGGAAGCGCTAACGAATATCATCCAGTTGGTGCGTTTTGCTAACCACCAGATTGAGACACTTGAAAGTCTGTACCCATCGGCACAGCAACGTTTCAACCTGTGGTACGGTCAGGTGCAGCGTACTGTAACGGAATCACAGATTACCATTATCCGTCAGATTGTAGATTACATTGCTTCCAACGGTGCTTGCACCATCAAGGATATCATTGACGATGACAAGACACGGGCCGCCCAGCTTATCAAAGCCTTTGGCGGCAAGTCACAGGCAGACGAAGCCCTCGTGTCCTTGTCGAGGTTCTTATTATATAGAAAAACAGCTTAATCATAGATATGGCAACAAATAAAGAGACATCACTTACAAAGAAAGTGTGGACACTGGCCACGACTCTCTCGGGTCAGGGCATCGGATTTACAGATTACATCACCCAACTTACTTATCTCCTCTTCCTGAAGATGGACGATGAGAACGTAGAGACCTTTGGTGAAGACTCAGCTATCCCAGAAGGATATCGGTGGAAAGACCTCATTGAACTTGATGGTCTTGACCTTATCAATCAGTATGAAGAGACCCTAAAGAAATTATCTGAAGAAGATAATCTTATCGGTACCATCTTCGTGAAAGCTCAGAACAAGATTGACAAGCCTGTCTATCTCCGCAAGGTAATCACGCTGATAGATGGAGAACAATGGTTAGTGATGGACGGTGATGTCAAAGGTGCCATCTATGAAAGCATCCTTGAAAAGAACGGTCAGGACAAGAAGAGCGGCGCGGGACAGTATTTCACACCTCGTTCCCTGATTTCTGCGATGGTTGATGTCACCCGTCCGCAGATTGGTGAAACCGTCTGCGACCCCGCTTGTGGAACAGGTGGTTTCCTCTTGGCAGCCTACGATTATATGAAGAACCAGTCGCAGGACAAAGCCAAGCGTGACTTCCTCCGAGAGAAAGCTCTTACGGGTTATGACAACACCGCCCTCGTAGTGACGCTGGCATCTATGAACCTCTATCTTCATGGCATCGGCACCGACCGTAGCCCGATTCTATGTGAAGACTCTTTGGAGAAGCAACCGCAGAAACTCGTCGATGTCATTCTTGCCAATCCACCTTTCGGTACCCGTCCGGCAGGAAGTGTCGATATTGACCGTCCTGATTTCTATGTAGAGACGAAGAACAACCAGCTAAACTTTCTGCAACATATCATGGTGATGCTGAAGAACAATGGACGCGCAGCTGTGGTGCTGCCAGACAATGTGCTCTTCGAAGGCGGTGCCGGAGAGACCATCCGCAAGGAAATGCTGAAGAACTTCAACCTGCACACCATCCTACGCCTCCCGACAGGCATCTTCTATGCCCAAGGCGTGAAGGCCAACGTGCTCTTCTTTAAGAAAGGTGAACAGACAAAAGATGTGTGGTTCTACGACTACCGAACAGGCATCAAGCACACACTCGCCACCAAGCCCATGATGCGCCACCACCTTGACGACTTTGTGGCTTGCTACCATGCCGAGGACATCAGCCAACGAAAGGAAACCTACAGCAAGGAGAATCCCAATGGCCGTTGGCGCAAATACCCCGTTTCCGAATTGCTGAAGCGCGACAAGACCAGCCTTGATATATCCTGGATCAAGCAGACCAACGACGATGACGACATGACATTGGCAGAACTGATGAGCACCATTCAGCAAAAGAGCGACAATATCAGCAAGGCTGTAGCCGAATTGCAGAAACTTCTAAAAGATATAGAGGAATAGAATATGGAGAATTATAATGACATATTAACCCACTTGCTCAATCATTCGGAGAATGAGGTAGTGGAGTTTAAAGCAGCCAAGAACAACTACGACGTGGATGACTTGGGCAAATACTTCTCCGCTCTAAGCAACGAGGCTAATCTCCGCGAACATGACTTTGCTTGGATTGTATTTGGTGTTGACAACAAGACACACATCGTTACAGGTACAAATTTCAAGGAGGGTGAGCAAGCATTGAATAGGTTGAAGCAGGATATGTCTCAGCATACAACCGACAACTTGATTTTCAGAGAGATCGTACCTCTTTTCATAGAAGGGAAGCGAGTACTGATGTTCAAAATCCCCGCTTCTCCACGCAACATCGTGATGCACTGGAAAGGAATTGCTTATGCTCGTGATGGCGAAAGTCTGAAACCACTGAATCAAACCAAACGCGACGAGATACGCCACCAGTCACCTATTCCTGATTGGACAGCACAGCTGGTTCCCAATGCCTCTATTGACGACCTTGACGAATTGGCTCTCGCCACGGCGAGAGTAATGTACAAGAAAGTGCATAGTAACATCCCTGCCCAAGAAATAGATGGTTGGAGCAAGGAGGATTTTCTTAGCAACAGCAATATGATGCGCGATGGTCAGATAACCAGAGCCGCCATCCTGCTCCTTGGCAAACCGTTATCTCTTAATAAGATTCATCCAGCTGTGGCCCAGATTACATGGACATTGCAAGACGAGGAAGACATTGTTGACGACTATGAGCATTTCACCATCCCCTTCCTGTTGACCGTTGACAAGGTTCTGGCAAAGATACGCAATAAAACAATGCGTGAACTGCCAGGGGGAACCCTGTTTCCCGACACAATGAAGCAGTATGACGACTATACCATTCGTGAGGCTTTGCATAATGCCATCGCTCATCAAGACTACACATTGCAGCAGCGTATTGTCTTTGTGGAGAGTCCCGGGAAACTTTATTATGGTAATGGCGGCTCCTTCATTCCTGGCACCATAGAAAAAGCCCTTGAACATAAGGGTCCGCAGTTGCACTACCGCAATGAATGCCTTTGTAAAGGAATGGTACATTTCAATATGATTGATACCGTAGGTCGCGGCATTAAGAAGATTTATATGGAACAGAAGAACCGCTTCTTCCCAATGCCAGACTATGACATCGACAATGAAAACAGTACTGTAGGCGTGACTATCTATGGAAAGATGCTGGACGAGAAGTATTCAGAGCTGCTGAAGAGTGACAACAAGCTGACGCTCAAAGAATGTATTTGGCTTGATGCCGTTCAGAAGCATCGACCTATCACTAAACAAGCCATTGCCCACTTAAAGGAACGAAAACTTATAGAGGGTCGCGGCTCAGACCTTAGTATCTCTTTGGGCGTAGCCAGAATGACGCATCAAGTCGGTCAATACACCAAGAATAAAGGTTTAGCTTTCGACACCCTAAAAAAACTCATTCTCCAGCTGGCCCATAATGCTGGAGAGGATGGTTTCAAACGCGCAGAAGCGTTCTCTTTCTTGGAAAACAGTCTTCCTGATACAAAGAATCAATTGGGAAAGCAGGCATATTTAGGACGAATCCTAAGAAAAATGGCCGCCGATGAACTGCTAAAGACTGATGGAAGGTACTGGTTTATAACCGAAAAAGGAGAGAAAAATTTGTGATTTGTGAGCGAAAAGTGAGCGAAAAGTGAGCGAAATTCGTGCGTAAAAGCGCGCATAACTCACAAGAAAAAAATTAGAAACATATTAAAATTCAGCAATTTGCATAAAACAAACGCACATAAATCCGTGTATAATTCGAGCGAAAAGTGAGCGAAATCCGGTCGTAAACCGATCGTGATTCGGCCAATAGAAGAATAATATGGACACAAAGAAATTACGTCAAAAGATACTCGACCTTGCCATCCATGGTAAGCTCGTTCCGCAAGATCCGAACGATGAGCCAGCATCCGTATTGCTGGAGCGCATCCGTGCCGAGAAAGAACGCTTAATCAAAGAAGGAAAGATTAAGCGAGGCAAGAAGACTACTTCCGATACGCCCCATTATGAGAACCGACAGGTCGGCGAAGCCAATGAGGTACCGTTTGAGGTGCCAGAAAGTTGGGAGTGGACAACGATAGGCAAACTCTGTTCATTTCTTTCTCGGGGTAAATCGCCAAAGTATTCAGAGGAAAGAAAATATCCTGTGTTTGCCCAAAAATGTAATTTGTATGACGGCGATATTTCACTGGAGAAGGCTCGCTTCTTAGATCCTGAAACGATTATTAAATGGCGCGATGAATACAAATTAATTGATGGTGATATCCTTGTAAATTCAACAGGAACAGGAACTGTGGGAAGAACAAGATTGTTTCATAGTGATGTTCTTGGCGATTTTCCTTTTGTCGTTCCGGATTCTCATGTATCAGTTGTCCGAACATTTGAAGAAATAGAATCAAAGTTTGTACTGGCCTTTCTGTCGTCAGATTATGGGCAAACATACATCGAAGATAATCTTGCAGGCTCTACAAATCAAAAAGAGTTATACATTGGCATATTAGATAATATGTTGTTTCCACTGCCTCCACAGGAAGAACAGCTTCGCATAGTTACAGCAATTGACAAATGGTTCTCGCTTATTAACGTGTTGGAATCTGCCAAGGGGGATTTACAAATATCTATTGCACAGGCTAAGTCTAAAATACTCGACCTTGCCATCCACGGCAAACTCGTTCCACAAGACCCGAATGACGAGCCCGCCATAGAGTTATTGAAGCGCAAAAATCCCAAGTTTACTCCTTGTGATAACGCGCATTATAAGAATGTGCCATTTGATATACCCGAAAACTGGGTGTGGACTTATATGGCAGTAGTCAATGAGTATTAATCTGCATCTGTAGATCCATCTAAATCTCCAGATATTGATTTTGAGTTTTACAGCGTACCTGCGTATGAGACAGGTATGCCAGAATTTGTAAAAGGAAAGGAA
>JAFRNY010000025.1 GCA_017429945.1 Bacteroidaceae bacterium | reverse complement strand
GACTTTCGGCCAAAACTCTAAAGACTTTTCGCCTAAACTCTTAAGAGTTTTGCACGAAACCCTTCAGACTTCGGGAACAGGCGCCTGCCTGCGGGAGGACTTCACGAATGACATGTGCGGTAGAAACGAAACAAAATTTTTTGTTTTATTTCTACCGCACATGTCATCAGAAAATTATGCATTTGTTGAGAATCAACGACTTACGATGTAGGATGAACCCTTTTTTGAAAAACTTTTCAAAATTCACTCTGAATCCATCATTTTTCACTTTTCCTTTTTCACTCTCACTTAAAGACTCGCGGTAACTCTCATTTTTCACTTTTCATTTTTCACTTTTCATTTTAAATACTACCTTTGCGGCCGAAATACTTAAACTACGGGTTCGCCCGTGCTAATATTATATGCTGATAAGATTGTTGCAAAACGTTCAGGCCGCTGCCGACTCTACGGAGGTGGCCGCTACGGTTGAGACGTTTACACGCGAGCTGGCTGAGGGCAACCTGCGCTGGGAGCAGGTGGTGAGCCAACTCATCACATGGGCCCTGGATGCCGGCAAGCATATCCTGATTGCGGCCGTGGTCTATCTCGTAGGCCGCTACATCATTAAGCTGGCCAACTACCTCGTGGCGCGCTTCCTCGAGCGGCGCGAAGTGGAGGTGAGCGTTCAGACGTTCGTAAAGAGTTTCCTCGACATAGTGCTGCAGGTGTTGCTCATCGTGAGCGTAGTAGGCGCCCTGGGCATCAACACCTCGAGCTTCGCGGCGCTGTTGGCGTCGTTCGGCGTAGCCGTGGGCATGGCGCTGAGCGGCAATCTGCAGAACTTCGCCGGCGGCATAATCATTCTGTTCCTGAAGCCCTACAAGGTAGGCGACTGGATTGAGGCGCAGGGCGTGCAGGGCAGCGTGCAGGCCATACAGATTTTCCACACCATACTGAAGACTCTCGACGGCAAGGAGGTCTATGTGCCCAACGGCATGATGAGCAGCGGCAGTATAACGAACTACACTCATACGCCCACGCGCATGACTGAATGGACGATTGGCATAGAATACGGCGAGGACGTGGAGCGCGCCCGCCAGGTGGTGTTCCGGCTGCTGGCGGCCGACGAGCGCGTGCTGAAGGAGCCCGCGGCCACGGTGTGGCTCAAGGAACTGAACAGCAGTTCGGTGGACCTCGTCGTGCGCGCCTGGGTGTCGAATCCCGACTATTGGGCCGTGATGTTCGACGTGCGCGAGCGCATCTACGAGGCGTTCAACACCGAAGGCATCGGCTTCCCGTTCCCGCAGGTTACGGTGCACACTGGGAAATGAAAAATGGCCGTCGGCCATTTTGGATTAGGGATTAGGGATTGGAAGAGTGGAAAGTGAGGAATGAGGAATGAAATATGAAGTGTGAAATAAATTGCAGGTGTGCCCCTTCTTGATGGTATTAACTCTCCCCCTTAGGGGGAGCGGGGAGGGGTCCTCTAATGACTAATTATGAATTAACATAACGGTTATGAAACGAGTACTTATTATGATTATGGCAGCGCTGGTGCTGCTGCCTGCTCCTGCCGAGGCAGGGCTTTTCAGGAAGAAAAAGAATAAAGCGGCTGCGGCTGCCAAACCCGCCGAGAAGAAGGAGAAACGGCCGGCACCCGTGGAGGGTCTGTTCAACGTGCAGAAGCACAAGGACGACTACTATTTCCAGATAGCCGACTCGCTGCTGGGGCGCCCGTTCCTGTGCACTACGCGCTTCGTGGCTACGCCCGTGAATCTGGGCGTCTATGGCGGCGAACTGGTGTCGAGCCACGTGCTCTATTTCGAGAAGCGCGGCGAGCAGGTGCTGCTGCGCGTGCTGGCCTACGACGCCACGGCCGACAGCACCGACCAGATCCATCGCGCCCTTGAGGCTTCGACGGAGAACCCCATCGTGGCCAGCTTCAAGGTGGACAAAGAGAGCGGCGACTCGCTCCACCGCCACCACACGAGCATCCGCGTGACTGATTTCCTGCGCGGCGACAACATCATAACAGCCTTTGGCGAGCAGACGAAAGAACGCTTCAAGGTGGCAGCGCTGAAGGCCGACCAGAGCTATATCGACAGCGTGAGCACCTACCCCATCAACACCGAGGTGAAGACCGTGAAGACCTATGCCGCACGCAACGGAGCACAAGGTCAGACCAACCTGGCCAGCACGCTGACGGGTCAGGCCACTTTCCGCCTGAACACATCGTTCGTGCTGCTGCCTAAAGAGCCTATGCGCACGCGCTACTTCGACTCGCGCGTAGGTTATTTCACCGAGAGCCACCGCGAGTTCAGCGACCGCCAGCAGCAGGTGCGCCGCCGCGCCATGGCCACACGCTGGCGCCTGGAGCCCAAGAGCGCCGAGGATGCCGAGCGCATGAAACGCGGCGAGCTGGTGGAACCCAAGAAGCCTATCGTCTACTACATCGACCCGGCCACGCCTAAGCAGTGGCGCAAGTACCTGATTATGGGCGTCAACGACTGGCAGTCAGCCTTCGAACAGGCTGGCTGGAAGAATGCCATCCGCGCCGAGGAGTGGCCCGAGAATGCCGACTCGCTAGGCATGAGCCTCGAGGACGCCCGCTTCTCGGTAATCCGCTACCTGGCCTCGCCCATCGCCAACGCCTACGGTCCGCACGTCAGCGACCCGCGCTCGGGCGAGATTATTGAGACGCACATCGGCTGGTACCACAACGTGATGCAGCTCATCCACGACTGGTACCTGACGCAGGCCGGCGCCGTGGACGACCGCACCCACCGCATGCGCTTCGACGACGAACTGATGGGACAGCTCATACGCTTCGTGAGCTCGCACGAGGTGGGCCACACCTTAGGTCTGCGCCACAATATGGGCGCCAGCTCGGCAACGCCTGTCGACAGCCTGCGCTCGAAAGCCTGGGTGGAGGCTAACGGCCACACTGCCAGCATCATGGACTATGCCCGCTTCAACTACGTAGCCCAGCCCGAGGACGGCATCAGCCAGACGGGCATCTTCCCACGCATCAACACCTACGACAAGTGGGCCATCGAGTGGGGCTACAAATACTTCCCCGACGTGACGGCTCCCATTCTCTACTCCGATGGCGAATACGTCAGCGAAGCCGACCAGGAGCGCCTGTTGCTCAACAAGATGACCGTGGCCAAGCTGGCAGAGAGCCGCCGCTACTGGTTTGGCGGCGAAGGCTACGACAACGACCCGCGTGCACAGACCGAGGACCTGGGCGACGATGCCATGCGGGCATCAGACTATGGCATCAAGAACCTGAAGCGCATCATAGGCAACCTGCCCGAATGGGTGCGCGAGGAAGGCGACCTCGATGAGAACCTCGGCCAGATGTACAGCAGCATCGTAGGTCAGATGCGCCGCTACGTGGGCCATGTAGGCCGCAACATCGGAGGCGTGTACCATAACTACAAGAGCGTGGAGGAGCCGGGCGATGTCTATGTGCCCGAAGAGAAGAACCGCGTGGAGCGCGCCATGCGCTGGCTCGACAAGCAGGTGCTGACAGAGCCTAAGTGGCTGACCGACGTGCCTTATATCCAGCGCCTGACGGCCGACCCGCAGAGCATGACACGCCCGCTGGCCGAGCAGGCCGTGAGCGCCCTGTGCTCCGCCTCTACGTTCAACAACATCGTGCGCTACAGCTACGCCGCCAACGCCTACCAGCCTGCCGACTACACTCAGGATGTCGTGCGACTGCTCTTCAGCAATACCAACCCCGACCGCTGGCGCCGCTACGTGCAGGCGCAGGCCGTAAGCCAGCTGATCAGCGCCTGGACCAGCGGCACAAACGTGGAATCGCGCCCCTACGTGCTGCAAGCACTGCAAAGCATTCAGCAGCGCGTACGCCAAGCCGGTGGCAACGCCGCCAACCGAGCCCACTTCAAGGAGCTGGAGATGCTTATCAAGCTGGCGTTTGAGAAATAAAAAGGGGAGTTAAAGGGAAGTGAAGGGAAGGGGAGTTAAAAGGAAGTTAAAGGGACGATAGTTTAGAGGGTCGTTTCCAAAGATAACGGACTCTTGGCAATGGTATCGTCGACGACACTTTAGAGAGTCGTTCCCAAAGATAACGGACTCTTAGCAATGGTATTGTCCCTTTAACTCCCCTTTAACTTCCTTTTAACTCCCTTTTAACTTCCCCTTCCCTTTAACTCCCCACCCTTAGCCCCACATGCGCCTCCTCTTTTTCAACCCCGAGAACGACCTCGCCCTGGCGAGCAACGATCCGCACTATACGCCGCCGGCATCGGCACTACAGATGGCAGCAGACCTCGAACTGCTGCCGCTGCGGTGGGCCGGCGACGGCGATTTCATATTGTTGAGAGACGGTTCGATTAGGGCATGTGAGGAAGCCAGTGGTGGAAAGAAAGGCTGCCGCAGCAGTTTAATTCATTCTTCACTCCTCACTCTTCATTCTTCACTCTCAAATCCTAATTCGTCATTCATCACTCGTCATTCGTCATTCTCCCTCCTCCCCTGGGGCTGGAGCCCGTTGCTCGTGAGGCAACTGCGCGACTGGGGGGTGCCGCAAGAGTTGCTGCCCACTGAAGCCGAACTCAGCGACTACCGCGACTACGCCTCGCGCGCCACAGCCGTCAGGCTGCTCTCGCGCTTGAGGGACGAATGGGCTAAGGCGTTCGCCGACGGCTGGATTGTGGGCGAATCGACCTGGTGCACTACAGAAAGCGACGTCATCGAAGCTATCGAACGATACGGCAGCCGCGCCATGCTGAAAGCACCGTGGAGCGGCAGCGGACGAGGCGTTCACCCCGTGCAGCAAAGCCCTATCGCCGCCAAGACCCAAGCGTGGATACGCCGGACGCTGGAACGCCAGGGCGGCGTGGAGGTGGAACCTTACTACGAGAAAGTGCAAGACCTGGCCTTTGAGTTCTGGGCCGAGGCCGGTAGCGTGCGCTACGAAGGTCTCTCGATCTTCGAGACGACAGCAGGCGGCGTCTATGCCGGCAACCTCGTAGCCAATGAAGAGGAAAAGGAGCGGCGACTCGCGCAATACGTAGCGCTGACGCTGGTGGACGAGACGCGCGAACGACTCGAGGCGCTGCTCTCGGCGTCAGGCTTGCCCTGCTGGTACAACGGACCTCTGGGCATAGACCTTATGATAGTAAAAAATCAGGGCGCGGACATCGCCGACCGCCCTGCCTACAGCCTGCACCCTCTCGTAGAGATAAACCTGCGCATGACTATGGGTTGGGTGGCCCTTCAGCTAAAAAACGAACTCCCAGACGATGAAATGGGCGTTTTTTGCATCCGTCAGCAAGCAGGGCGCTATGAAGCGCTTTTAACAGAGAATAAGTAATACGATAAGAAAAGCAAATAATTCGTAGTTTTTTGCCACCTTTGCTTTGCACTATCACTATTTTTAGGTATCTTTGCGGCCGTTAAAAGGGCATTGGCCACGAAAAGAGGCCTTAAATGTCAATTCCTTAATCATAAATCATTAGGCGATACACTCAAAACAACAAACATTATTCCCCAATATCATTTATGGCAAAAGAAAAGAAATTTATCACCTGTGATGGTAACGAGGCTGCTGCTCACGTGAGCTATATGTTCTCGGAGGTAGCTGCTATCTACCCCATCACCCCGAGCTCGCCTATGGCTGAGCACGTCGACGAGTGGGCTGCCCGCGGCCGCAAGAACCTGTGGGGCCAGACCGTAAGTGTGCAGGAGATGCAGTCGGAGGCCGGCGCTGCCGGTGCCGTCCACGGCTCGCTGCAGGCTGGTGCGCTGACCACCACCTTCACCGCCTCGCAGGGTCTGTTGCTCATGATCCCTAACATGTACAAGATTGCCGGTGAGCTCATCCCCTGCGTCTTCGACGTTTCGGCCCGTACGCTGGCATCGCACTCGCTGTGTATCTTCGGCGACCACCAGGACGTCATGGCTTGCCGCCAGACAGGTTTCGCCATGCTCTGCGAAGGCTCTGTGCAGGAGGTTATGGACATGACCGCTGCTGCCCACCTGGCTTCGCTCGAGACCTGCGTGCCCTTCGTCAACTTCTTCGACGGCTTCCGCACCTCTCACGAGTACCACAAGATTGAGCTCCTCGACCAGGAGGACGTTCGTCCGCTCGTCAAGGAAGAGTTCATCCAGCGCTTCCGCGACCGCGCTATGTCGCCTGAGCGCCCCATTACACGCGGTACGGCCGAGAACCCCGAGACGTTCTTCACTCACCGTGAGGCCTGCAACCCCTACTACGACGCAGTGCCCGAAGTGGTCGAGAAGTATCTCGGCGAGCTCTCTAAGATCACCGGTCGCGAGTACCACCTCTTCAGCTACTACGGCGCTGAGGATGCCGACCGCATGATCATCCTCATGGGTTCGGCTACCGACGCTGCCCGCGAGGCTATCGACTACCTGAACCAAAACGGCCAGAAGGTCGGTATGATCTCGGTTCATCTCTATCGCCCCTTCAGCGTGAAGCACCTGCTGGCTGCCGTTCCCAAGACAGTGAAGAAGATTGCCGTGCTCGACCGCACGAAGGAGCCCGGTGCCAACGGCGAGCCTCTGTACCTCGACGTGAAGGATGCTTTCTACGATGTAGAGAACCGTCCCCTCATCGTCGGCGGCCGCTACGGTCTCGGCTCTCACGACACTACTCCGGCTCAGATCATCTCGGTGTTCAACAACCTCGCTATGCCCGAGCCCAAGAACCACTTCACCATCGGCATCGTGGACGACGTCACGTTCACCAGCCTGCCCGAGGTTGAGGAGATCGCACTCGGCGGTGCCGGTATGTTCCAGGCTAAGTTCTATGGTCTTGGTGCCGACGGTACTGTAGGTGCCAACAAGAACTCCGTGAAGATCATCGGCGACAACACCGACAAGTACTGCCAGGCTTACTTCTCATACGACTCGAAGAAGTCCGGCGGCTTCACCTGCTCTCACCTGCGCTTCGGCGACACGCCCATCCGCTCCACGTACCTCGTGACCACGCCTAACTTCGTGGCTTGCCACGTTCAGGCTTACCTGCACATGTACGATGTGACCCGTGGTCTGCAGAAGAACGGTACATTCCTGCTGAACACCATCTTCGACGATGCCGAGCTGGAGAAGTTCATGCCTAACAAGGTGAAGCGCTATTTCGCACAGAACAACATCACCGTCTATACCATCAACGCTACCAAGATTGCACAGAAGATAGGTCTGGGCTGACTTCCACGACTTGACTTTGTCTTCGTCTGTTGTGACTCGGCATAGCCCGTTCCTGCAGGGCGAGGTCCGTTAACTCAGCGTGAAGAAG
>JAFRNY010000024.1 GCA_017429945.1 Bacteroidaceae bacterium | reverse complement strand
TATCAAACTCGCGGTCGAGTCGTTCCTGCACAATCTCCATGTGGAGCAGACCGAGGAAGCCACAGCGGAAACCAAAGCCGAGAGCCACACTGGACTCAGGCGTGAAGGTCAGCGAGGCATCGTTCAGCTGCAACTTCTCGAGCGAGGCGCGCAGGTTCTCGTAGTCCTCGGTCTCGATGGGATAGACGCCGGCGAAAACCATCGGCTTCACTTCCTCGAAACCTGCGATGGCGCTTACCTGTCCGAGTGAGCTGACATGCGTGATGGTATCGCCCACCTTGACCTCTGTGGCCGTCTTAATGCCGCTTACGATGTAGCCTACATCGCCGCAGTGCAGCTCCTGCCGCGGCACCATATCCATCTTCAGCACTCCTATCTCATCGGCACTGTATTCCTTTCCGGTGTTTATGAATACTACTTTATCGCCTTTGCTGATATTGCCGTTTACGATCTTGAAATATGCGATGATGCCACGGAACGAATTGAATACCGAGTCGAAGATGAGAGCTTGCAGCGGTGCATGCTCATCACCGACAGGACAAGGTATGCGCTCGACCACGGCTTCGAGTATCTCTTCGACGCCCTGACCCGTCTTGCCACTAGCACGAATGATCTCTTCACGCTTGCATCCGAGCAGGTCGATTATTTCGTCTTCGACCTCTTCGGGCATAGCATTAGGCATGTCGCATTTGTTCACCACCGGGATGATTTCCAGGTCGTGGTCGATGGCCATATACAGGTTAGAGATAGTCTGAGCCTGCACGCCCTGCGTGGCATCCACTACAAGGAGGGCGCCCTCGCAAGCTGCAATAGAGCGCGAGACCTCATAGCTGAAATCGACGTGTCCCGGGGTGTCTATAAGATTCAGAATATACTTCTCGCCTCCGTGCTCATACTCCATCTGAATAGCGTGGCTCTTAATGGTGATGCCACGTTCGCGCTCGAGGTCCATGTCGTCGAGCATCTGCCCTTCAGTCACCTGAATGGTATTCGTGCGCTCGAGCAATCTGTCGGCCAGCGTGCTCTTGCCGTGGTCAATATGAGCTATTATGCAGAAATTCCGAATATTTTTCATGGCGCAAAGGTAAGAAAAAACTTTCAAGTTGTAGCATTAAGCTGACAACTTTTTCACAATAAGTCCATATTTTTTCGTCAAAAGGCTACAATTTGCTGCTACAATCATCAGGCTATCGTTTCCCTGCCTACACTTTAAGCCTGGCCTCCTGAGCGAAAGACGAGGGCGGGTTCAAGCATTACGACGACAAAACAGAACAAACTGTAAGAAAAAAGCCCCTGCGGCCTTGATGGCTGCGGGGGCATTTTTTTGTCTGTGGGGATTCTTACTTGAGGCTGAAGATAGGATCCTTCTCATCGCCTTCGACGTTGAGTTTGTCCTCGCGGAGCAGCCAACCCAGACCGAGATACAGTTCCTTCTCGCTCTTGGCCTTGGCAGCCTTCTTCAGATCTTTAGCGCTCTGAGCGCCGTTCTCGTTGAGTGCATTCCAAATTGCACCTGCGATTTCACCTGCTTTTGCAAACATAATCTTTTTTACCTTAAAGTTAATACTACAGGCTGAGGGTTAAGCGTAACGGCTGTTATGCATAAGCTCTCAGACGAGCTTTTTCTTTAAAAACGGTGCAAAGGTACGATTTTTGCTGGAAACTGCCAAACTTTTTGCTAAAAAACCTCAACAAGCGATTCATTTTGACCTTTTAACTTAACTCAAAGGCACAAGATAGCGGAAAGAAAAGAAATTAATGCCACAAACAAAAAAAACTTGCAACTTTAGTGTTTACGCATCAAACTTTTAATTATCTTTGCGCCAAATTAAGCTCAGAAAACATGAATTTCAGCATCACACACCCCGAGAACGAAGGCGGCATGAACGAGCGCATCAAGCGCCTGCGCCAAGAGAATTTCGACACGCCCACTACCCTCTCCATCGAGCGCGCCCTCATCGAGACGGAGTTCTACAAGAAGAACTACGGCACTATGCCCACGGCCGTGCTGCGTGCCAAGAACTTATACGAGATCTGCAAGCGCAAGACTATATATATAGGTAAGGACGAACTCATCGTGGGCGAGCGCGGACCGCAGCCAAAGGCTGTGCCGACATTCCCTGAGCTGACGTGTCACTCGGTCGAAGACCTCCACACGCTGAACGAGCGCGAGCTGCAACGCTACACTATCTCGCAGGCCGACATCGACACCTACGAGCGCGAGGTTATACCTTATTGGAGTGGAAAGACTCAGCGCGAGCGCATCT
The DNA here is from genome assembly GCA_017429945.1 of Bacteroidaceae bacterium. Classification (GTDB taxonomy): domain Bacteria; phylum Bacteroidota; class Bacteroidia; order Bacteroidales; family Bacteroidaceae; genus Physcousia. The sequence continues at coordinate 37,570 of JAFRNY010000024.1, read as the reverse complement.
TCAACCACGTCTCGAAGGAGTGGGAAGAGGCCTATCATGCAGGCGTCTTCACGGAATTCATGGAGCAACGCGCTGCCGGACATACGGCCATGGACGGCAAGATGTACCATATCGGGCTGCTCGACCTGAAGGAGCGCATACAGAAGAAGATCGACAGCCTCGACTTCATCTACGATCCCGAAGCCACCGACAAGCAGCAGGAACTGGAGGCTATGGCCATCTCGTGCGATGCCGCCATCCTCTTTGCTGAGCGGCACGCCGAGCTGGCAGAGCAGCTTGCCGCCAAAGAGACTGATCCTCAGCGCAAGAAGGAGTTGGAGAAGATAGCTGATGTCTGTCACCATGTTCCCGCCCACGCTCCTCGCGACCTGTGGGAAGCCATTCAGATGTATTGGTTCGTACACCTCGGCACCGTCACCGAACTCAACGGATGGGACTCCATGAACCCGGGACACATCGACCAGCATCTCTTCCCCTTCTACCAAAAAGGCATCGAAGATGGCACGCTGACACGCGACCAAGCCAAAGAGCTCATCTCATGTCTGTGGATTAAGTTCAACAACCAGCCTGCACCGCCAAAGGTGGGCGTGACGGCTCTCGAGAGCGGCACCTACAACGACTTCACCAATATCAACATAGGCGGCGTGGACCGCAACGGCAAAAGCGCTGCCAACGAGATATCATATATGATTCTCGAGATACAGGAAGAACTGCACGAGCTGCAGCCTGGACTGAGCATTCACATAGCCGAGAACACGCCCGACGACTTCCTGCTGGCCGGCATCAAGGTCATACGTCAAGGCCACGGCTATCCCTCGGTATTTAATCCCGACACATATATTAAAGAACTCACGCGCGCGGGAAAGAGCCTCGAGGATGCACGCGAAGGCGGCTGCTCTGGATGCATCGAAGTGGGAGCCTTCGGCAAGGAAGCCTACCTGCTTACCGGCTATCTCAACACGCCTAAGATCCTGGAGATCACGCTGCACAATGGCATCAATCCCGAGACAGGCAAGAAGTTAGGACTCGAAACGGGCGACCCGCGCACGTTCCAGACCTTTGACGAGCTTTACGATGCGTGGCACAAGCAGATGGTGTATTTCGTCAACCTGAAGCTCTCAGTAAACAACTACATCGAGCGTATGTTCTCGCTCTACGCCCCTGCCACCTTCCTCAGCCTCTTCATCGACGACTGCATCGAGAAGGGCAAGGACTACTACAGCGGCGGCGCGCGCTACAACACGACCTACATACAGTGCACAGGCCTCGGCACCATCACCGACTGCTTCACGACGCTGAAGAAGCACGTCTTCGAAGACCGGCGTTATACGATGGACGAGATACTGGAGGCATGCGAGAAGAACTGGGATAGCGCCGAAGTGATGCGCCAATACATCCGCAACCATACGCCATTCTTCGGCAACGACGACAAGTATGCCGACGACATCGCCGTGCGCGTCTATAACGACCTCGTGGATGCCATCGAAGGGCGACCCAATACACGAGGCGGCGAGACGCATCTGAACATGCTCTCCACTACCTGCCACAACTACTTCGGATCGGTCTGCGGAGCCACGCCCAACGGGCGCTTCGCACACTTTGCCATCAGCGACGGTACCAGTCCTTCCCACGGCAGCGACACTCACGGCCCAACGGCTGTCATCAAGTCGCTGGGAAAGCTCGACCAGACGAAGAGCGGCGGCACGCTGCTGAACGTGCGCTTCGTGCCCGCACTGCTAAAGCGCGAGGAGGATATGCGCAAGCTCGGATCGCTCATTCGCACGTACTTTAAGTTTGGCGGCCACCACATTCAGTTCAACATCGTGGACACCGCCACCCTACTCGACGCACAGAAGCATCCCGACCAGTACAGAGACCTGCTCGTGCGCGTGGCCGGCTATTCGGACTACTTCAACGACATGACCGAGCAGCTGCAGAACGAAATCATAGCGCGTACCGAGAACGAGGAGGTCTGACCCTGTTATCTTCACTCCATTATCCCGTGAGCCACCGCATCATTCGCCCAACGACATTGCCTGCCGATGCTGCAGCTGTCATGCACGTTTTCGAGCAGGCAAAAAGCATCATGAGGGCCGACGGCAACCTCAATCAATGGGCTGGCAACTATCCGTCGCTGGCAGCCGTAGAAGCCGACATTGAGTGCCAGGGCAGTTTCGTCGTTGAGGACGACGGCATCGTCGTGGCTTACTTCGCCTGTCTGCCATCGCCCGAACCTACCTATGCTGAGATCTTCGACGGAGCATGGCTCGATGATTCCAAGCCTTACCACGTCATCCACCGCATTGGCAGCCTGCCACAGGTGCACGGTATCTTCCGCAGCATCATTGATTTCTGCATCGAGCGCGACCCAAACATCCGCATCGACACTCATCGCGACAATAAGATTATGCAGCATCTACTGCTGCACAACGGCTTCGCATACTGCGGCATTATCTACCTTGCTTCGGGCGACGAACGGCTGGCTTATCAGCGAAAGCTCTAAGGAAGTATGGCATCAAGGCCTGACGGATTAGGATATAAGACCATTCCGACTAAAAAACACGGTCTGTAAGTTCCTACTACAAAAACGACCTGTTCTGGCGACAAAACCATCATAGCTGCAAATAACGAAAAACTCAACCGGTTAAATTGCCTAATTCAACCGGTTGTATTGGCTAATTCAACCGGTTGAATAACCGTGTCTCACCAGTGAGACAAATCCATCTAACCGGTGAGACTAATCAGTCTCATTGGTGAGACTGCGAAACATCTGCGGCCCCGTCTTTCATTAAGGCGGGGCCGCAGAACGTTTAATGGCTGATGAAAATGCCTGAGGAGACGAGGGGCGTTAGATGCGCTTCAGGCGGATTACGCGGCTCGAGAACTGACGGCTGAGATAGGCGTCGAGGCCCGTCTCCATGAGGAAGCGGCCGCTGAAGGTCTTGCCTTCGAAGTAGTGGGTGCGCTCTGCACACTCAAACTCGTTGAGGCGATAGGTGGCGTCGGGGTCAAGACCGGCCATGTGCCAGCGCGGCGTGTGGAGATCTACGTAGTTCTCAAACTTGTAGCAGAAAAACACGGCCTCGCTCTTGTCCTCGGTGACGAACATCTGGCTGCAGAAGCCATTGCCCTCGTAGGGCGAGAGAAGGCGGTACTGGTCGCCAAGCTGTATGATAGGACGGATCTCCTTGTAGAACGCTACAGCCTTCTTGGCATACTCACGCTCGCGTTCGTTGAGGTCGCTGGGCTTCATCTCCATGCCGAGGCGACCTGTCATAGCCACATCAAAGCGGAACTTGAGAGGAATGACGCGCCCGGTCTGATGGTTGGGCGAAGCGCTGACGTGCTGTGCCATGGCCATCGTGGGGAAGAAATGGCTGGTGCCCCACTGGATGAAGAGGCGCTGCTGAGCGTCGGTGTCATCCGAGACCCAGAACTCATCGAAGTAAGGCATGAAGCCCCAGTTGACACGTCCGCCGCCGCTGGCGCAGAGCTGGATGACGAGGTCGGGATATTTGGCACGGATGCGCTCCAGCGTGGCACGCAGGCCGCGATGGAAATCTACGATGAGGTGGCTCTGGCGGTCGCCGCTGAGGTAGCTGCTGCCGTAGTTGTTCATCGACATATTGCAGTCCCACTTGATGTAGTGCAGGCGGGGATTCTCCTTCATGAGATTGTCCACGACGCCGAATACAAAGTCTTGAACCTTAGGATTCGACATATCGAGCACGAGCTGTGTGCCGCCACGCCCCATGGCCAGCTCGCGCGTGGGATGAGCCACGACCCAGTCGGGGTGCTGTTCGTAGAGCTCGCTCTTGGAGTTCGTCATCTCAGGCTCGATCCAGATACCGAACTTGAGGCCACGGTCCTCAGCAGCCTTGAGCAGTGCGGGCACGCCGTTGGGCAACTTCTCGGTGTCGGTGATCCAATCGCCGAGGGCCTGACTGTCGTTGGTGCGACGATATTTGCGGCCGAACCATCCGTCGTCAACCACGAAGAGCTCGCCGCCGAGTTCCTTGATGCCGTCCATCATCTGTTCGCACACCTCCTGGTTGACGTTCATGTAAACGCCCTCCCATGAGTTAAGCAGAATTTCGCGCAGGCCCTTGCCGTTGTGCAGCTTGCCATTGCGTCCCCAGCAATGGAATGCACGGCTTACGCCACCCTTGCCCTCTTCGCTGTAGGTGAGGGCGAGCTCAGGCGTCTGGAACGACTCGCCAGGTTTCAGCGTGTAGGCGGTGTGCAGGTCGTCGATGCCGGCGATAAGGGTGTGGCGGTATTTGCCGCGCGTCTCTATGCGCAGCTTGTAGTTGCCCGTCCAGCACAGGGCTGCACCGATTACGCGGCCGCTGTTCTCCTTCGGCTTGCCGTCGAGCGATATCATCACCTCGGCACGGTCGTCCATTCCAGCGCGCACGCCGTCGTGGCAGACGATATTCTTAAGGCCGGCCGTGAGAGGCTCCTCGGTCATCTGACCCTCAGCACCCCAGGTGCCATGGAAATGCGTAAGCCAGGCGCCTTCCTGACGCAATGTCATCACGCCGCTGGCGTACTGCTCGAGACGTATGGGCTTCTTCTCACCGTTGCGGATAACGGTCCAAGTCTCGATGACGTCGCTCTTATCGTTGGCCTTATAGTAGAGGTCGACGAAGAAATTGTACTTCTTGTCTTTCATCGAGATAATGGTGAGGTCGCCCTCCTGGCGCGAACCGGTGATGGCAAGTTCGGTGGACATATTGCCATCGGCGTGCGTCACGCTGAGCGCCGTCTCGTCGTAGCTCTGGCGCCCGAAGGCGGGATAAGCGTCGTAGTTGATGCTCATGGCATCATAGATTTCCTGGGCCTGCGAAGCTTTCACACGCGAGCCATAGTAATGGATGCGGGGGGTGGAGCCCTCGTTGACGGAGAGCATCAGACTGGTTTTGGGAGTGTTGACGAACACGTCCTTTGCAGCTGCCGTGGTCGAAGCCGCAAAGAGTGCGGCAGCAGCGAGCGTTGTGGTTAGGATAAGTCGTTTCATACGATTATGAATAATGAAAGTTAGATAAGAATAAGCGTAAGTTTGGTGCAAAATTATAATAAAATCCGAAAAGGAGAAAGAAAGCAGAGGAAAAGTGGTAGAAAATGATAAAATAATAGAAGCCTTCTGTTCATGACCGTAAAGCTACAACGAAAGAAGCGCTCACTGAAGGCCGTAAATGCTACGGCTCAGCGAGCGCTTCATATTGTTTCCTGGGATTCCTTACATCACAGCCAAGGGAGCGGATGAGAGTCCTATTCAGTCTTATCGCGGTTCAGGAGATCGATGGTCTGATTTATCATCGTGCTGAAACGCATAGGATTGCGGATGTAGTCGTAGGTGTTGGTGACCTCGCCTGTTGTGACTGAGACCGAGCCATAGCCGAGCATACGGCCAATGATGGTCTGCTCTGTCTGTACGCCCTCGCACTTACGCAGCAACAGCTCGTGGCTGTGGCGGCGCACGATGCCACGCTTGAAGATGAGGCGACGGTTGGTTACTACGTAACGCTTACCTCCATGCACCTCGATGGCACGAACCACTGCCACCAGCCAGAAGAACAGCATCAGTCCGATGCGAACGCCCCAGGCATGCTCCGAGAGCCATTGGTTCTGGGTCTGTTCCAAGGGCAACAGCAGACAGGCTATGCCGAGGATGAACAGGGCGATAGGCGCCCAAAAGACGATAGGATGCAGCTGAGCTTCATACGTCACCTGCTCATCCTGCATCAGGTTGTTCTCTATGAATCCCATCTTTGTATCGAATTTTTATTTAAGCCTCAGGCTTCATGTTTGTGTAGACCGTCTGCACGTCGTCGAACTCTTCGAGGCGTTCGATCATCTTGTCGATAGTCTCGCGCTGCTCGGCAGTGACGTCCTTGAGGTCGTTGGGGATATAGGTGAACTCGCCGCCGACATCCTCGAAGCCGCTCTCCTCGAGGTGCTTCTGGATGGCGCCGTAGCTCTTCGGGTCGCCGTAGATGGTGAGCGTGCCTTCCTCGTCATCCTCGTCGTACTCATCTTCCACTCCGTAGTCAATGAGGTCGAGGATAAGCTCGTCCATATCGATGCCGTCCTTCTTCTTAAAGGTGAACACACACTTGTGGTCGAAGAGGAAAGCCAGCGAACCCATCGTGCCGAGGTTGCCGCCAAACTTGTTGAACACTGAGCGAACATCGGCCACGGTGCGCGTGGGATTGTCGGTGAGGGTATCTACGAATACGGCCACGCCGTGGGGGCCATAGCCCTCGTAGGTCATGCCTTTGTAGTCGCTCTGGTCCTTGCCCATTGCGTTCTTGATGGCACGGTCGATGTTGTCCTTAGGCATGTTCTCGCGCTTGCAGGTGGCGATGATACCACGCAGCGTGGGGTTCATGTCGGGGTCGGGACCGCCAGCCTTTACAGCGATGGCAATCTGCTTGCCCAGCTTAGTAAATGTCTTTGCCATGTGGCCCCAGCGCTTCAGCTTGGCGGCCTTGCGATATTCAAATGCTCTTCCCATAGGTACTTATCGAAGCTCTGCTCCGATTTCTTTTTTTATGTTAGTAATAATTTTCTGCATGATGGCATCAATGGCCTTGTCGTTGAGCGTCTTGGACTCATCCTGCAGGATGAAGTTCACGGCATACGACTTCTTGCCGGCAGGCAGGTTCTTGCCCTCATAGACGTCAAAGAGTCGAACTTCCTTCAGCAACTTACGCTCGCTCTGGTAAGCAATGGCCTCGATCTTACCGAACTCCACGCTCTTGTCAACGAGCAGGGCCAGGTCGCGGCTTACGGCGGGGAACTTGGGCAGCTCGCTGAAGCTTACTTTCTCCTTGCGGATGAGCTTCATCACCTGCTGCCAGGCGATATCGGCGAAATAGACTTCGCCGGGGATATCGAAAGCTGCCTGAAGGCGCTTGGCCACGACACCCATCTGTGCCACGACCTTTCCGCCGCGGGTCTCGATGAGTATGCTCTTGGAGAAGATGTCGTTCTGGCCGTCCTTGAACACAAGAGCGCCGAAGGGCACGCCCAGACGCTTGAAGATGTTCATGACCTGTGCCTTCAGGACGTAGAAGGTCTGGTCCTCATCGGGGTGGGCCCACGAACCGCTGACGCGCTTGCCTGTCACCCACAGTCCGAGGTGATAGTCCTCGCTGTAGGCATCGAGCACGTGCTTGATGACTTCGGGGTCGCGGCTTGAGCTTACTCCCGGAATGATGTCGGAGCACTTATTCTCTGCGTGGAAATAATAGCAGTTGCCGAACTCAAAGAGTTGGAGGTCGGCACGACGACGATTGACGTTGCGGCTGATGCTCTCAAGACCTCCGAAGAGGAGTGTCTGGCGCAGCACGGCAAGGTCCTGCGACAGGGGATTGAGCAGGCGCACGCAGTTCTCTGCCTTGTAGTTTTGGATGTCTTCGTAATACGATGACTTAGTCAACGAGTTGTTCAAGATTTCGTTGAAGCCCTCGCCTACAAGTTGCTCAGATACAATATTCTGTAGTTTATAGCTCTTGTCCACATCACCCTTCACAGACAGCGAGCTGTTAAGGCTCAATGGTATCTCCACGTTGTTGTAGCCGTAGATACGGAGTATGTCCTCCACAACATCGCAGGGGCGCTGCACATCCACACGATAGGCAGGCACGAGCAGCTGCAGGCCTTCAGCCGTTTCCTCTACGATTTTCATCTCCAGCGATGTCACGATGCTCTTGACAGTCTCGGCGGGGATGTGCTTGCCGATGAGGTTATCGACGTAATCATACTTGAGATCGACGGGGAAGTCGCTCATCGGATTTGGATAGACATCGACAATCTCCATCGAGACCTTGCCGCCAGCCAGCTCCTGACACATCTTGGCAGCCAACTTCAGGGCGTAGATCTGTCCGTTGGGGTCAACGCCACGCTCGAAGCGGAACGAGGCATCGGTCTGCAGACCGTGGCGACGTGCGCTCTTGCGGATCCACGTGGGGTTGAAATAGGCACTCTCGAGCAGCACGTTCTTCGTGGTCTCATAGGTGCCGCTGCCCTTGCCGCCATAGACGCCGCCTATGCACATAGGCTCCACGGCGTTGCAGATCATCAGGTCGTGGTCTGAGAGCTTACGGTCGATGCCGTCGAGCGTCTGGAAGGGCGTGCCCTCGGGCATGGTCTTTACGATGACTTCACGGCCAGCTATCATGTCAGCATCAAAACAGTGCAGAGGCTGTCCGTAAGCCATGAGAATATAGTTTGTGATATCTACGATATTGTTAATCGGGCGCAGGCCGATGGTCGTCAGGTGGTCCTTCAGCCACTGCGGACTCTCCTTCACCTCGCACCCTGTCACCGTCACGGCAGCATAGCGCGGGCAGGCCTCGGTGTTCTCCACACGGATAGGAATCTCGAGGTCGTGGTTATCTACATGGAAATCGTCAACAGAGGGACGGTGCAGCGACGTCTTGTAGCCGTTCTGCACAAGCCATGCATAGAGGTCGCGGGCCACGCCATAGTGCGAACAGGCGTCGGCGCGGTTTGCCGTGATGTCCACTTCGATGAGCCAGTCGCTCTCGAGGCCATAATACTCTGCCGCCGGCGTCCCTACGACGGCGTCTTCGGGCAGCACGATGATGCCGTTATGATCTTGGCCTATGCCAATCTCGTCCTCGGCACAAATCATGCCGTTGCTCTCTATGCCGCGCAGCTTGGAGCGCTTGATGACGAACTCCTTGTCGCCGTCGTAGAGCTTAGTGCCGAGCGTAGCCACAATCACTTTCTGACCGGCAGCCACGTTGGGTGCGCCGCAGACAATCTGCTGCAGCTCATCAGTGCCGATATTCACGGTGCAGACGTGCATGTGATCGCTGTTGGGATGGGCCTCGCACGTGACCACTTGGCCTACGACGAGTCCCAGAAGACCGCCTTTGATAGTTTGAACTTCTTCAACGCCGTCAACTTCGAGGCCGCTTGAAGTGAGGGCTGCTGCTATCTCCTGAGCCGTCAGGTCGGTGTCGACGTACTCACGAAGCCATTTATAGGAAATATTCATATATTTGGAAAATTAACTTTGCTTGGTTTAGCTCATAATTGCGCGCAAAGGTACAAAAATATTCATAAACGTGAGTCGATAATACATATTTTTTTTCATAACCACACGATTTAAAGCAACCTAGAGGCTTTATTACAAAAAAAACCGACCTGCGGAATACTGCAGATCGGTCTTGGATATGTGAATAATCGAAGGCGCGTAAACAATCGGACGACGGTTAAAACGGCATATCGTTCGTCGGTGTAGGCGCTCCGAAGGGCGAATCGTTGTCGGTGGCAGGACCCAGAGGCTCGGGCAGCGGAGCCTCGTTGGCCGGACTCGGAGCGTTATCGGTTGCATTAGAATTAAGCTGCGACTCCAGCGCCTTCGACTCGCCCGGCATAGGAATATAGTCGTCCTCATCGGTATCCTGGAAGCGGGCATATTCGCTGCGGAAGCGCATAATCACAGTATCTACGGCACCATTACGGTGCTTAGCGATAATGAATTCTGCCATACCACGCATGTTACGCCCTTGCTCGTCGTTCCATATCTTGTAGTACTCGGGACGGTGAATGAAGCATACCATATCGGCATCCTGCTCGATGGCACCCGACTCACGCAGGTCGCTGAGCTGAGGGCGCTTGCCTTCTTCGCCATCACGCTTCTCGACGCTACGGTTGAGCTGCGACAGCGCTATGATAGGTATGTTCAGCTCCTTGGCCAGACCCTTGAGCGAACGTGAGATATTGGACACCTCCTCCTGACGCGAACCGAAGCTGGTGCCCGAGGCGTTCATCAGCTGCAGATAGTCGATGAGAATCAGCTTCACACCATGCTCCCTGACGAGTCGGCGCGCTTTTGTACGCAGCTCGAAGATAGAGAGCGAAGGCGTGTCATCGACATAGAACGGGGCATCATAGAGGGCACGTATGCGGTTGCCGAGCTGTCCCCATTCATAGGGCAAGAGCTGTCCGCTCTTCATCTTGTCGCCCGTAATCTCGCAGACGTTGACCATCAAACGTTTCACAAGCTGCACATTACTCATTTCAAGCGAGAACATAGCCACAGGCTCGCGCATATCTACGGCTATCTTCTTGGCCATGGAAAGGACGAAGGCCGTCTTACCCATAGCCGGACGAGCAGCAATGATGATGAGGTCGGAATTCTGCCAGCCGCTGGTTATCTTGTCGAGATGCGGGAATCCGCTGGCGAGACCCGAGAGGCCGTCCTGTCGAGCTGCAGCTTTCTGCAACTCCTCATAGGCCTCATGGATGACGGGGTTAATCTGCGTGAAGTCTTTTTTAAGGTTCTGCTGCGAGATTGCAAAGAGCTTATTCTCGGCAGACTGCATCAGATCGTTGACATCGACAGTATTGTCGAAAGCATCGCGGGCAATCTCGCTCGAGAACGTGATGAGCTGACGTGCCAACGACTTCTGGGCTATGATGCGTGCGTGGTATTCAATGTGGGCCGACGACGTGAGGTTCGACGATAGCTGCACGAGATATACCGGTCCACCGGCTTCTTCGAGCGAACCTTGCGAATCGAGATAGTCACGTACAGTAAGCAAGTCAACGGGGCGTTGCTGAACATTCAGCGAACGAATGGCCTCGAAGATTATCTGGTGGCGATGGTCGTAGAACGATTCGGGCTGCAGCACTTCGCTGATCCTGGAAAAAGCATCTTGCTCGATAAGCAAAGCGCCGAGAACGGCTTGCTCCATCTCGATATTTTGTGGCTGCTGACGGCCGAAGGCATCTTCGGTAGGAACATTTACCTGCTTTGTGCGGGTGCGAGGGCGACGAGGGGAATCTGAAGACATATAATTGATAATTGAGAATGGATAATGGATAATGGAGGAAGGGAATTGGGAGCTGAAATCTGAAAAGTTGTAAGGTTATATATTTAAAGAGTGAAATGTTGTTAAATATTTATCTAATTTTGTGATATTTAATGAATTATTTCTACCTTTGCAGCGAGATGAACAACCAACTTGTATATATCGCCTTAGGGAGCAATGTCATTACTGCACCGCGTGTTCTCGAGTGGGCTCGACGGAAATTACGGGCTGCATTCGGCTCATCGTGCAGGTTCAGTGAGCCCGTATGGACAGAACCCATCGACTACCCCTACCCTTTTCCCTTTCTCAACCAGGTGATGCAACTTTCCACCGCGCGTCCGCTCATAGCACTTGAGGTATTGCTCAAGGCTATGGAAGAGGAAATGATGCGGCGGCGTTCCACTGCCGGGGAAGGTCGCAGGATTATCGACATCGACCTTCTGTCGTATGGCGAGACAGTCCTTCGCCCAGATGACTGGAGCCGCCAATATATTCAGGACGGCATCTCAGCCCTCTCGACCAATACGGGTCGCAAGCGTTAACTTATTCTTTACTCACCGCTGAACAGTTCGTCGAGGCCTACGGCTTCTTCCACTTCTTCGTATTCGCGCACGTCATCGGTGACGGCACAGGGATCGAAGCCTGGAGGCAGGTTAAACTGTTCGCTCTGAGTGTATTCCAGACTTGGGTCGGCATAGACTTTCTGCAGGAACTTGGCGCAGATAGGCAGGGCCGCTGATGCGCCCTGACCATGGGCCATGCTATTGAAATGAATGTCGCGCTCGTCACCGCCTACCCATGCGCCGAAAGCCAGGGAAGGTGTATAACCTACGAACCATCCGTCGGAATTGTCATTGGTCGTTCCCGTCTTGCCGCCCATAGGAGCAGTGATGCTATAGCGGTTGCGCATACGTGAGCCCGTGCCTCCATCGACGACTCCGCGCATGAGCACGATCATCTTCGAAGCGCTTTCCTCACTGATGACCTCATGCATGCTGGGAGCGAATTCAGCCACTACATTGCCGTCGGCATCCTCGATTCGGCTCACATACATCGGGGCAAGACGGATTCCCTTGTTGGGGAAGGCCGTGTAGGCCGACACCATCTCCAGAACTGAGATATCACAGGGCCCCAGACAGAGCGACATCGACGGATGAATATCTTGGTTCTGTATTCCAAATTCATGCAGCAGCCTGACAAAAGCCGACGGGCTGAGCTGGCTCATGAGATAGGCAGATATCCAGTTGTTGGACTGCGCCAAGCCCCACTTAAGCGTAACCATTTCTCCGTAGCGTGCACGGCTGCCATTGCGCGGAGTCCACGTCTGACCGCCACCTACCTGATATGTCTGCTGCACGTTGGGAGCCACATCGCAGGGACTCCAGCCGTTCTCCATCGCGAGCGTATAGAGATAGGGTTTGATTGTAGAGCCCACCTGCCTGCGCCCCACTCCTGCCATATCGTATTGGAAATGACGGAAGTTGATGCCTCCGACATAGGCTTTTACGGCACCCGTCTGTGTGTCCATACACACAAAGCCCGAGCGCAGGAAGCCCTTCGTATATTTGATGCTGTCGAGAGGCGTCATCGTCGTGTCAACGTCTCCCTTGGGCGAGTAAAGCGTCATTTCCGTCGGTGTGTTGAATGCCTTTTCTATCGCTGCATCGCTCAGGCCATCACGCTTCATCATCACGTAGCGCTCGCTCTGGCGCATGGCACGGTCGAGGTCCTGCCGGGCCTTCTCGGCACTGATGTTTGAGCCGTAAGGGGCGTTGGCCTTACCGCGGCGCTCGGCGTTGAAGAGCGGCTGCAGGTAGTCAACGACATGACTTATCATGGCCTCCTCGGCATAGTGTTGCATACGGCTATCGATGGTCGTAAACACCTTCAGGCCATCGGTGTAGATATTATAGGGCGTGCCGTCCTTCTTGCGGTTCTTATTGCACCAGCCATAGAGCGGATTGGTCTCCCAGGCCAGGCTGTCCTCATAATATTTCTGCTTCTGCCACGAGGCGTAGTTTGACCGATCTGGCCGATTGGCCATTAGCATCGTGCGCAGATGCTCGCGCAGATAGGTGGCCTCGCCCTCTTTGTGATCGACGCGATGGAAATCGAGTTCTATAGGCTGCTGCGACAGTGAGTCAACCTCGGCCTGCTTGAGATAGCCAGCCTTAAGCATCTGTCCGAGCACCGTGTTGCGCCTTGCCAGGGCACGCTCTGGGAAGCGCACAGGATTGTAGTACGACGGATTCTTGCAGAGTCCAATGAGCAGCGCGCTCTCGTTGGTAGTCAGCGCCTTAGGTTCTTTGTTGAAATATGTCTTGGCTGCCGACTTGAGTCCTACGGCATTATGGAGGAAGTCGAAGTAGTTGAGGTACATCGTGAGAATCTCCTCCTTCGTGTAGAGTCGCTCCAGTTGAACTGCGATTACCCATTCAATAGGTTTCTGCGACAGACGTTCCTCCACGCTGGTGGCCTGTGCCGAATACACCTGCTTGGCCAGCTGCTGCGTGATGGTGGATCCGCCGCCGGCATTCTTCTGCCGCAATATACCACGCTTGAACACCGCACGCATCAGCGCCCTGAGGTCGACGCCCGAATGATCGTAGAATCGGACGTCCTCGGTGGCGATGAGAGCCTGAATCGTATTGGGGGCAATATCGTTGTAGCTGACGAAGACACGGTTGGCACGCGTGTAGCTCCACGTGCCCAGCACGTGCCCATCGGCCGAAATAACCTGCGAGGCGAATTTGTTCACCGGGTTCTCCAGCTGCTGGAGGTCGGGCATATAGCCGATATAGCCCTTGGCAATAGCCCAGAAGGCAGCCACAGCGCCTGCTATGGCAAGGAAGAGGAGCACCCAGAGTGTACGTATAACTTTCTTTCTCATAGGAAAACTACATTGAATCAAACCGCGCCTACGCGCATACATTATTATAATATATTTGCATCGTCGCAGACGGCGAATTAGGTTGCAAATATAGTCCATTTATATTAAACCGAGACAAAGAAAAGCAGAAAAGTGAGTTTTTTTTCTTCGTTTATTATTTCTTAAGCCTTCGGTTGATGAAGTTTCGAAAGTTTAATTGTATTTTTGCGCTAAGAAAACATATATCTTTACCCCAAACATACGTAACCACACACCTCTTTTACTATGAATCAGAGCTTGGTAACCATTGCCAACCACTCGCGCGAGAAGATTGAATATCTGATCCGCATGGCTAAAGAGTTTGAAGAGCACCCCAACCGCCTTCTGCTGCAGGGGCGCGTAGTAGCCACTCTCTTCTTCGAGCCCTCCACACGCACGCGCCTAAGCTTCGAGACGGCAGCCAACCGACTGGGAGCACGCGTCATAGGCTTTGCCGACCCTAAGGTCACGAGCGGCACCAAGGGCGAGACGCTGAAGGACACTATCATGATGGTCTCGAACTACGCCGACGTCATCGTCATGCGCCACCACCTCGAGGGCGCTGCACTCTATGCCAGCGAGATCTCGCCCGTGCCCATCATCAATGCCGGCGACGGCGCCAACCAGCATCCCTCGCAGACGATGCTCGACCTCTACACCATCTACCAGACGCAAGGCACGCTCGACAACCTCAACATCTACCTCGTAGGCGACCTCAAATACGGCCGCACGGTACACTCGCTGCTCACCGCCATGCGCCACTTCAACCCCACGTTCCACTTCATAGCCCCCGACGAACTGGCCATGCCCGAGACCTACAAGCAGTACTGCCGCCAGCACGGCATACGCTACGTCGAGCATCAGGACTTCGATGCCGACGTCATCGCCGGAGCCGACATATTATATATGACGCGCGTGCAACGCGAGCGATTCACCGACCTCATGGAGTATGAGCGCGTCAAGGACCGCTATCTTCTCAAGCTCGACATGCTCTCCAAGGCCCGCGACAACATGCGCATCCTGCATCCGCTGCCACGCGTCAACGAGATAGAATACGCCATCGACGACGACCCCCACGCCTACTACTTCCAGCAGGCACGCAACGGACTCTTCGCACGCCAGGCTCTCATCTGCGACGCCCTCGGCATCACTCTCGAACAAGTAAAGGAGGACAAGACAATCATCCAGACTCTCCCCCCGCACTCCCTATAAGGGAGGGAGCGATTACCTCCTAAGAATCAACTTCTTTGTGAATATTCTTTGATTTTATTCCCTTTATTAATATGTCATCCTATTCTACCAGTCAAGTACAAACAGCTCCCTCCCTCAAAGGGAGGGCGGGGGGAGAGTCCGGGAGCGTTCCTGAACGGAATCTCATCGTATCGGCCCTCGACCACGGCACCGTAATCGACCACATACCCTGCGACCGCCTCTTCGAAGTCATAAACCTCCTCCACCTGCAGGAAATGACATCAAAGGTGACTATCGGCTTCAATCTCAAGTCGAGCAAGATGGGCACGAAGAGCATCATCAAGATTGCAGACCGCTTCTTCACCGACGAGGAGCTCAACCAGCTCTCCATCGTGGCGCCCAACGTGACGCTCGCCGTCATCCGCGACTACGAAGTGGTTGAGAAGAAGCAGGTGTGCCTGCCCGATGATCTGCACGCACTCGTGCGCTGCAACAACCCCAAGTGCATCACCAACAACGAACCGATGCGCACTCTCTTCCACGTCGTTGACAAGCAGGCTGGCACCATCCGTTGCCACTACTGCAACCACGAACAAGAAATCCAAAAAGTAAAATTAGTATAACATTTATGAAACGAGACAACACAATCTTCGAGCTCATTCAGGAAGAACGGGCACGACAAGAGCGAGGCATTGAGCTCATCGCCTCAGAGAACTTCGTAAGCCCGCAGGTTATGGAAGCCATGGGCTCACCCCTCACCAACAAGTATGCCGAAGGCTACCCCGGCCACCGCTACTATGGCGGCTGCCAGGTCGTCGATAAAGTCGAGCAACTGGCCATAGACCGCATCTGCGAGCTCTTCGGCGCCGAGTATGCCAACGTGCAGCCCCACTCCGGAGCACAGGCCAACGCCGCAGTATTCCTGGCTTGCCTGAATCCCGGCGACACATTCATGGGTCTCAACCTCGACCACGGCGGCCACCTCTCTCACGGCTCACTCGTCAATACCTCCGGCATCATCTATCGCCCCGTAGGCTACAACCTCAACAAGGAGACAGGCCGCGTCAATTACGACGAGATGGAGCGCCTGGCCCTCGAGCACAAGCCTAAGCTCATCATCGGCGGCGGTTCAGCCTATAGCCGTGAGTGGGACTATAAGCGTATGCGCGAGATTGCCGATAAGGTAGGCGCCATCTTCATGGTCGATATGGCTCACCCCGCCGGCCTCATCGCTGCAGGCTTGCTCGACAACCCCTTGAAGTACGCTCACATCGTCACCTCCACTACGCATAAGACCCTCCGCGGTCCTCGCGGCGGCATCATCCTCATCGGCAAGGACTTCGACAACCCCTGGGGCAAGACCACTCCGAAGGGTGTCGTCAAGAAGATGTCGGCCCTCATCAACTCAGCCGTCTTCCCCGGCATCCAGGGCGGTCCGCTCGAGCACGTCATTGCAGCCAAGGCCGTAGCCTTCGGCGAAGCTCTCACACCCGAGTTCCGCGAATATCAGACACAGGTGAAGAAGAACGCCGCCTGCCTCGCTGCAGAACTCATCAAGCGCGGCTTCGACATCGTAAGCGGTGGCACCGACAACCACTCCATGCTCGTAGATCTCCGCTCCAAGTATCCCGACCTCACCGGTAAGGTAGCCGAGAACGCCCTCGTGGCAGCCGACATCACCGTGAACAAGAACATGGTGCCCTTCGACAGCCGCAGCGCATTCCAGACCTCAGGCATACGCCTCGGCACGCCCGCCATCACTACGCGTGGTGCCAAGGAAGACCTCATGGTGAAGATTGCCGAGCTCATCGAGCGCGTGCTCAACGACCCCGAGAACGAAGCCGTCATCGCAGCCGTTCGCGCAGAGGTCAACGAGATCATGAAGGGCTATCCCCTGTTTGCGTATTAAGAATTAAAAAATTAGAAAATTAGATTTTAAGGAGTTAAAGAAGTTAAAGGAGTTAAGGAGTTAAAGACGAATGTTTTGCAGGTTGTTTCCTGCACATTAGTTTACTCTTATATAAAGAGTATCGTCTTAACTCCTTAACTCCTTTTCTAATTCTCTAATTTTCTAAATCTCTATTTCTCTTATTATCTCCCCCTCCTTTCCAGCAGCACCACATTCTCTACATGCTGCGTGTGGGGGAACATATCTACCGGTTGGATCTTTACTACCCGGTAGTCTGAATCGAGGAGCGCGAGGTCGCGTGCCTGCGTGGCTGGGTTGCAGCTTACGTACACTATGCGCTCGGGAGCAGCCTTCAAGATCACATCTACGACATCGGCATGCATGCCGGCACGCGGCGGGTCGGTGATGATGATGTCGGGGCGCCCATGCTCGCGAATGAAATCCTCCGTCAGGATATCTTTCATGTCACCGGCAAAAAACTCTGTGTTGCCGATACCATTTATACGGCTGTTCACCTTGGCATCCTCGATAGCTTCGAGCACATACTCAATACCTACGACCTTACGCGCGCAACGCGCCACGAAGTTTGCTATCGTTCCCGTGCCAGTGTACAAGTCATAGACCAACGGCCCATTGTCAGTTGTCAATTGTCCATTGTCCATTTCGCAAAACGCCATATCCCTTGCCACCTTATATAGCTCATAGGCCTGCTCGGTGTTTGTCTGGTAGAAACTCTTCGGCCCGACCTTGAAGCGCAGGCCTTCCATCTCGAGGAAGATATGGTCGGTGCCGGCGAAAGTCTCCACAGGCAGGTCGCCAAACGTATCGTTAAACTTAGTATTGTTTACGTATAGTAACGAGGTTATTTCCGGGAACTTATCCTTTACGAACGCAAGCAACGCTTCAGCCTGCCTACGTTCGTCATCGGTAGTTATGCAGAACTGCATCAGCAGCATCAGCTCGCCAGTGTTCGAGAGGCGTATCATCATGCCACGCAGCAATCCCGTATGTTCGCGGGCGTCGAAGAAGGTGAGGTCGTGCTCGTAGGCATAGTCGCGGATGGCCAGGCGCAGACGGTCGTTGACGGGGTCCATAAGGTGGCACTCATCGATGGGCAGTATCTTGTCGAACGTGCCGTTGGCATGATAGCCCACGCTCTCCTGTCGCTCAAACACCTCGCCCGAGCGAATCTGCTCCTTCGTCAGCCAACGCTTGTTGGCGAAGCCGAACTCTAGCTTGTTGCGATACTCCAGCGTCTTCTTCGACCCCAGTATGGGCGAGCACTCGGGCAGCTCCACCTTGGCTATGCGCGTCAGGGCATCTACCACCTGCTGCTGCTTGGCCCGCAGCTGCAACGCATAAGGCAACATCTGCCATTTGCAGCCGCCGCATACGCCGAAGTGCGGACATACAGGTGCTATGCGGTCGGCGCTGGGCTCTACGAGGCGCACCACCTCAGCCTCTGCATACGAATGCTTCTTCTTCGTCACTTGCAGATCAACGACATCGCCAGGAATGGCGAAGGGCACGAACACAACCATGTCGTTCACCCTCACCAGCGACTTGCCCTCGGCAGCCACTGTTTCTATTCTTACGCCCTCAAGCAAGGGCAGCGCTTTCTTCTTTCTTGCCATAAACTATTGTTTTTCGGCCGCAAAGATACAAAGAAATGACGAATGACGAATGACGAACGACGAATTAATTTTTGAAAAGTTTTTCAAAAAAGGGTTCATCTTACATTGCAAGTTATTGATTTCCAATGGAGGCTCTATACAAGAGCCCCGACAAGGCGACAAAACAGATTGTAAGAACCTTTTCTGTCACCCCGTCGGGGCTCTCTCTGTGCTCTCTGTATTCTCTGTGCTCTCTGTGACTGCTCAGCAGACGCTATTTCCCCAGTATGATATTGACGAGGGCCGTCACGTCGGCGATGGTGATGCTATTGTCGCCGTTCACGTCGGCTGCTGCGTGGTTGTACTGTCCTGTGGTGTCCTTGCCGAGGATGATGTTGACGAGGGCTGTCACGTCGGCAATGGTGATGCTGCCGTCTCCGTTGACGTCGCCAATCTGGAAGTTTGCCTTATAGGTGAAGTAGCCGGGATTGTCGGCAGCATCAACGTGTGCGTAGACGGCCGTAATTTTGCCGCTGTTATAGGTCGTTCCTGCACCTCCCTTGATCTTGCTGCAGGCGTTGAACATGTAGTCGGAGTTCAGCCCGTCCTTCTGCCAATCGTGGTTACAGTAGATAGTAGTGAGATTTGAGCAGGAAGCGAACATCGCGTACATATTCGTCACATTGGCAGTATTGAAGCCACTCAAGTCGAGGGTAGTCAGTGCCTGACAAGAGTTAAACATCGCGTACATACTCGTCACATTAGCGGTATTGAAACCGCTCACATCGAGCGAGGTCAGTGCCCGACAGCCTGAGAACATAGTGCTCATACTCGTCACATTGGCAGTATTGAAGCCACTCAAGTCGAGGGTAGTCAGTGCTTGACAATTGTTGAACATGTAGCTCATATTCGTCACTTTGTCGGTATTGAAGCCGCTCACATCGAGCGAGGTCAGTGCCCGACAGCCGTTGAACATAGAAATCATGGACTCGACATTGTGTGTATCGAAGTTTGAGACGTCGAGAGTAGTCAGTCCCGAACAGCCCTGGAACATACCAGCCATTTTGGTTACCTTCGCCGTGTTAAATCCGCTCAAGTCTAGTGATGTGACTTGGCATCCGGCGAACATCGACGTCATTTCTGTAGCATTCTGTGTGTCGAAGTGTGATACATCGAGACTGGTCAAAGCACTGCAGCCTTGGAACATAGAACTCATCCGAGTCACGTTGGAGGTGTTAAGATTCGATATGTCAAGACGGGTCAAACCTTTGCAGCCCTCGAATGTCCCATTGGTATCTCTCAGACTCGAGGAGCTGAAGTTAGACAAATCGAGTTCTGTGAGCGACTCACATCCAGAGAATGTGGAGAACAAAGACGTAATTTTACTTGTGTCGAAGTGGCTTATGTCAAGGCTGGTCAGTGCCTTGCAGGAATAGAACATCATACTTATGCTGGTGACCTTTGATGTGTTGAAATTCGAGACGTCGATTTGTGTCAGCAGGCTGCAATTCCTAAACATGCTGCCCATGTTGGTGACATTGTGCGTATCGAAATGAGTGACATCGATGTCCGTAAGCTTGCCGCAGAGAGCGAACATATTCTCCATATTAGTGACGTTCTCTGTGTGGAGATACTGGAGGTTGTTTATCGTCGTGAGGTTCTTCATATTAACGAACATATAACCCGTCTTCGTCATCCCGTGATAGCTGTTGAACGACTTATCGAAGGTCACGGTTGTGACAGCCTCATTGCCATCGTTCCAGTTAGTCCAGCCAGGATAATTTCCCGTCCAAGTTACGGCATACTTCGTGCCTTCACGCTGCGCCTTCTTGATATCGTAGTAGAAGGTGAGTGTGTTGTCGGCTTCAGTGTAGCAGGCATAGGCTTCGCGTGCAGGTGCGAGGGTAAGGTAGCCGGGGTTGTCTGTGCCGCCGTCGATGCGGGCATACTCCTTGTCGGAATGGGAGTCGCTGTAGACCGTGCCATTGCCTCCCACGAGCTTGGTGCAACTGGTGAACATGAATCGTGATTCCGTCACGGCATCTGTGTTCCAGCCGTTGCCCACGTAGATGGTTTTAAGCGCATAGCATTGATAGAACGTGTAGTAGAAGCTTGTTACGTTGGCGGTGTTCCAGCTGCTTAGGTCGAGTTCTGTCAGCTTCTTGCATCCGAAGAACATCGAGCCCAAGCTCGTGGCCTTGCTGGTGTCGAAGCTACTCACGTCGACACTTATCAGTTCGTAGCAGTCGCTGAACATGGCACTGATGTTCGTTGCATTGCTGGTGTCGAAGTTGCTCAGGTCGAGCTCTGTGAGTGCTTTGCAGCCACTGAACATAGAGCCAAAGGTGGTCACCTTGCTGGTGTCGAAGTTGCTCACGTCGAGGCTGGTCAACCCCGAACAGTAGCCAAACATCCATGTCATGTACATCACGTTGGCAGTGTTGAAGCTGCTTACGTCGAGGGCGGTCAGAGCCTTACAGCCGTAGAACATCATCTGCATGTTCGTTACTTTGTCGGTAATGAAACCGCTGACATCCAGGCTGGTCAAAGCCTGACATTCGTTGAACATAGCGTTCATGTCAGTCGCGTTGCCGGTATTGAAGCCGCTCACGTCGAGGGCGGTCAGAACCTTACAGCGGCTGAACATACCGCTCATGTTCGTCACCTTGGAGGTGTTGAAACCGCTGACGTCGAGCGAAGTCAGTTTCTCACAGCCACTGAACATGCTGCCCATGTTTGTCACCTTAGAGGTGTTGAAGCCGCTCACGTCGAGGATCGTCAAGCTACTGCAATTATAGAACATATAGTTCATATTCGTCACCTTCCCCGTGTTAAAATGGCTCACGGCGAGGGTAGTCAGTGCCTGACAATTGTTGAACATGTTGTTCATATTCGTCACCTTGGAGGTGTTGAAGCCGCTCACGTCGAGGGTGGTCAGTGCGGAGCAGCCGCTGAATAGATCAGTCATATATACCACATTGTCGGTGATGAAGCCGCTGACATCGAGGCTTGTCAGTAGCTGACAATCCTTGAACATTTGGTACATCGACGTCACCTGGCTGGTGTTGAGGTATTGTAGGCCGTCGATACGCTTCAGTTTTTTCATGCCGGAGAACCAGCTATAATTACTCTTGGGTTGCACTGCAGCAAACGACGGCATGAACTCCACGTTGGTAATGTCAGCACGATTATTATACCATCCGGGGTAGCTTGTCGTATTCAGCACGTCGTATGTCTCTGCGTGTGTACTACGTTTGGTGTCGTAGCAGAACGTGAGTGTGCTGTCGGCCTCGGAGTAGTAGGCATAGGCCTCGCGCTGTGCGGGATCAGTGAAGAAGCCTGGGTTGGAGGTGCCGCCATCGAGGTGGTCGTAGCCGGCTGTGGCGCTCTCATAGCCTGTGTATGTCGTATTGGCACCGCCTACGAGCTGGATGCATCCCTGGAATGTGTCGTGTTGCGTAATGTTTTCCAGGTTCCAATCGGCGGCATAGATGGTGTTCAGTGCCGAGCAGCCGTAGAACATGTTGGATATGTATTGCAGGTTGGAGGTATTCCAGCCGCTCAGGTTGAGTTCCGTGAGGCTGGTGCAGTTCATGAACATATAAGATGCGTTTCTGAGGCTTTGAGTGTTCCAGTCCTCAGTGGCCAGAGTTTCGAGACGCTGGCAGCCATAGAACATCCTACGCATGCTAGTGACATTGCGTGTATCAAAATGGCTCACGTCAAGGCTCGTCAGCTTGCTGCAGTTTTCGAACATCTGACTCATATCTGTCACCTTGTCGGTATGCAGATGCTTGATCCCGACGATGTCCTCAAGGTTCTGCATGTAGGAGAACCAATAGACCGTTGACGTTGGGCGGGCGTTGTCGAAAGAGGGGTCGAAGACGACGTGCATGACGAGGCCGGAGCTGCTATAAGACCATTCGGGCTCTGTATCGCCCGTATTCAGGCTGAATGTCAGACCTTCGCGCAGCGAGCGCTGGTCGTCGCAGTAGAAGGTGAGGGTGTTTGACGTAAGGTTAGCGTAGGCGCCCTGCATCCTTGTGAGGTAACCCGGTGTGCTCGACGACGGTCTGTCGAGTCGGGCATACTCTATGTCGGTGTGAGAGGCGTCGTAGTCTGTGCCGTACTCGCCCACGAGGTCGAAGCAGCCGGCGAACATGTTGGCCGAGGTGCCGCTGAACACGCCCGAAGGATTCCAGTCGCTGCGCACATTGATGGTCTGCAGTTTGCTGCAGCCCTGGAACATGCCGGTCATATTCGTCACCTGCTGCACTACGAAGCCCGACAGGTCTATCTCTGTCAATGCTGAGCATCTGGCAAACATATATGACATGTCGGTGACGTGCTGTGTGTTGAACGAGAGCAAATTGAGTTCGGTTAGGCTACTGCAGCCCGAGAACATATAGCTCATGTTCGTGACGCTGTCGGTGACCAAATACTCGTCCATACCGACGATGTCTGTGAGGTTCGGCATGTTAGCGAACCACATATATGTGCTTGTCGGGTATGCCTTATTAAAACTCATCTCGAATCTGACCCCTGTGATTTCGGCACTTTGCTCAGCCCATCCGGGAGGTGTCGTGCCTGTATCGCTGATGTCGTAGAGCGTGTATTCCTGGCCAAGCCGCTTATAATCCCCGTCGTATCGGAAGAAGAGCGTACCATCGAAAACATAGGCGTATGCCTTGGCCTTGAGGCTGAGGTAGCCCGGCTGTGTTGTGCCTTGGTCAACGCGGGCATAAGTCTTGTCGTCGGGGTTGCTCGAGTTGTAGCGGGTGTATGAGCTGCCATGCAGATTGTTGCAATCCCAGAACATCTGGCTAGATGACGTAACGTTGTCGGTATTCCAACCCTCGCCCACATATATCGTTTCCAGGGAAGTACACAACCTGAACATCTCAGTCATATCAGTCACATTGCCGGTCTCCCAGCTGCTCAGGTCGAGGGTGGTGAGGCTGGAGCATTGATAGAACATATGGCGCATGTTCGTCACATTGCAGGTGTTGAAGTGGCTCAGGTCGACGGCCGAGAGTTTACTGCAACCGGAAAACATGCTTGCCATGTTAGTAACGCTTTCGGTATGTAGGTACTCTATTCCGGTTATGTCCTCCAAATTGCCTCGGTTGTAGAACCACTGGGCGGTCTCCGTGGGTCGGACGTCGTCAAACGAGGGGTCGAAGACGACATGGACGATATCCTTTCGCCATGCAGTGGCGTTGGTGATGGGGAATGTGTTCTCAGCATCGCCACGTGTGCTGCGCCAGCGGTCGTGATAGAAGGTTAGTGTGCGTGTGGTAGGATTGTAGGCCGCATAGGCTTCTGAAGTCAGATATGAGAGGTAGCCGGGCGAGCTGGTGCCGTCGTCCACGCGGGCACGACTCTTGTCGGTGTAGCTGGCATTGTACGTTGTACCCGAGCTGCCCTGGATGCTGGTGCAGCCGGTGAACATGCCCGTCGAGCTTGTCACCGCGCCGGTGCTCCAGTCGTCGCCTACTGAGATGGTGGTCAGCGCCGAGCAGCCGTTGAACATATTGCTCATATTGGTGACGTGGCTAGTAGCGAAGGCATTGAGGCCGAGAGTTGTCAACGCTGTGCAGCCCTGGAACATACTGCTCATATTGGCAACTTGGGCGGTGTTGAGCGAGCTCATGTCCACGTCGGTGAGTGCTGTGCAGCCCTTGAACATGCTGCTCATGTCCGTCACCTTGCCCGTATTCCATCCCTTTGGCATGAAGGTGGTGAGGGCGGTGCAGCCCTCAAACATTCCGCTCATGTTCGTCACCTCGCTGGTGTTGAGGTAGTCGCAGGTGAAGGTGGTGAGGGCGGTCATGCCGCGGAACCAGTGGTAGGTGGTGGTGGGCTTTACGCTCTGGAATGAGCGGTCGAACATCACAACGTGGAAGTCGGCAGCCCTGGTTAGCCATTCAGGCTCTTCGGTACCTGTATTCAGGCGGTAGACGGGCTCCGTGAGCGAGCGCTGGGCGTGCATACCGTCGTAGAAGAATGTGAGGTAGTTGTAGACCATGTCCGAGCCGTAGGCGTGGGTGATGGTGGCATAGACCATATAGGAGAGATATCCCGCAGCGTCGTTGATGCCGTCCACCACGGCGTAGTCGGCATTCGTATTGTCGGGATTGAACTGCGTGCCCGCAGCACCTGCGAGCTGCAAGCAGCCGGCGAACATGCCATCCGACGCGGTTACTGAGGCGGTGCTCCAGCCTGTGCCTGCGTAGATGGTGGTCAGCGCCGAGCAGCCGCTGAACATGGCGCTCATGTTCTCGACGTTGGCGGTGGCGAACGAGCCCAAATCCAAGATCGTCAGCCCTGTGCAGGCGTTGAACATAGAGGCCATATTGGTCACCTGACTGGTATTGAGGTACTGCAAGCCG
The DNA here is from genome assembly GCA_017429945.1 of Bacteroidaceae bacterium. GTDB lineage: Bacteria > Bacteroidota > Bacteroidia > Bacteroidales > Bacteroidaceae > Physcousia. The sequence goes on along the minus strand of JAFRNY010000024.1, from coordinate 12,701 downwards.
CTGATGTCGGAGAGTTGACTCATGCTGTCGAACCAGCCGTAGGTGCTCGTGGGCTGTACGTTGACAAACGTCGGGTCGAACACCACCGCGGTGATGTCGGCGTTGTGTTCGAGCCAGCCGGGGGCTTCGTCGCCCGTGTTGAGGTCGTAGGTGTTGGCGCGCAGGGTCTTCAGGCCGTCGTAGCAGAAGGTGAGGGTGCCGTCGCTATAGATAGCATAAGGCTCCTGAGGCAGGTTGTCGGTGAGGTAGCTGGGTATCGCCGTGCCGCCGTTGAGGCAGGCATACTCCTTGTCGGTGTGGTTCTCGTCGTAGGCTGTGCCGTTGCCGCCCACCAGCGATGCGCAGCCCTCAAACATATCGAGCGACATTGTCACGTTCTCGGTGTTCCAACCTGCACCTACGTATATGGCAGTCAGCGCCGAGCAGCCGCCGAACATATTCTCCATGTTCTGCACCAGCGACGTGTTGAAGGCCGACAGGTCGAGCGTTGTCAGCTTGCTGCAGCTGAAGAACATGCTCTCCATGTTGGTGATGCTGTCGGTACAGAGGTACTCGATGCCGCCGATGTCCGTCAGGTTGCTCATGCCACGGAACCAGGAGTAGGCTGTCTTTGGGTGCACGTCGCTGAACGAGAAGTCGAATACCACGTTGGTGACGGCCTTGCGGTTGGCATACCAACCAGGATTCTCGTCGTTCTGGTTCAGGTCGAAGGCGTTGTCGCCAAAGCTGCCCCGGCGCACATCATGGCGGAAGGTGAGGGTGCCCGTCTCAGGAACGAAGGACACATAGATGCCCATCAGCGTCTGGTCGGAGAGGTAGCCGGGGTTGTCTTCGGCATCAATGTGGGCATAGGTCTTGTCCTTGGGGTTGCTGCTCTGGTAAGCTGTGCCGTTGCTGCCCTTCAGGGCCGCGCAGTTCTCAAACATATAGGCTGAGTTCTCCACGGCGTCGGTGTTCCACCCCGGTCCCACGCTGATGGTTGTCAGATTATTGCAGTTGTAGAACATGCTGCGCATGTCCGTCACCTTGCTTGTGTTGAAGCTGCTGAGGTCCAACTGCGTCATCGATAAGCATAGTTCGAACATTCCCTGCATGTTTTCAACATTAGCGGTGTTGAAATGGCTGAGGTCGAGACTTCTGAGGGAAGAACAACGATAGAACATGAAGGTCGTTGTCGTCATGAAGTCGGTGTGCAGGTACTCCAGTCCCTCGATGCTCGTCAGGTGAGTCATTTCTCCGAACCACGAGTTGGCGCTTGTGGGGCGTACGTTGGCAAACGAGGGGTCGAAGACTACGGTCGTGATGTCATCCTTCTTCTCGAGCCAGCTGGGAGGCTGGATATCTGAGTTGAGGTAGTAGATTGTTTCCTCGGCATGTGCGTCGCGGTTGCCGTCGGCGTAGAAGGTGAGTGCGCCGTTGGCGTAGACGACATATGGCATGGGTGAGAGGTAGCCACGGCCATCAGCGCCGCCGTCGATGCAGGCGTAGCTCTTATCGATGTGCCACGAGGTGTAGGTGGTGCCACAGCCGCCGACGAGTTTCAGGCAGTCTTCGAACATCTCATACGAGTCCGTCACCTTCTCTGTGCTCCAACCCCCGCCCACATAGATTGTAGTGAGGTTTGTGCAACCATCGAACATGTGGCCCATGTCGGTGACGTTTGCGGTGTTCCACGGGCTCAGGTCTATTTCGGTGAGTCTTTTGCAATCAGAGAACAGGGAATACATGGAAGTGACATTATCTGTATTCCAATTGCTGATCTTGGGGTCGCTCAGAATGAAACAATCATTGAACAAGCCCGACATATTCGTGACGTTGGACGTGTTCCACGAACTCAGGTCGAGGGCGGCGAGATTGTAACAGCCATAGAACATACCGCCAATATCAGTAGTCTGGTCTGTGCTCCAGCCATCCATATTGATGGTCTGCAGGCTGTGGCAGCCGTAGAATATACGCCTCATGTTGGCGATGTTGGGGGTGTTCCACGAACTCAGGTCGGCGGCCGAGAGTGAGAAGCAATCACGGAAGAGGTCGCTGATGTCCGTCAAGGCGGGGCCGACGAAATTGCTCATGTTTATGGTACCGAGACCGCTGCCCATGAACAGCCCGGATATCGACGTCAGCTGGGGGTTATTCCATCCGCTCAGGTTGACGCTGCCGATGTTGCAGTCCTTGAACATATTCTTCACCGTGGTGAGCTCCTGGTTGTCCCACCCGCTCAGGTTCAGGCTCGTGATTGAGTTGCAGCCCTGGAACATGCCGCTCATGTCCGTCACGTTTGAGGTGTTCCACGATGTCAGGTCGCTCACGCCTTGCAGCGCCGCACAGCCGTTGAACATATTGCTCATGTCGGTCACGTTGCTTGTGTTCAGGCTCGTCAGGCCACCCACGGTCGTGAGGTTGCTACAGTCTTTGAACATGCTGGCCATGGAGGTCGCGCTGGCGGTGTTCCAGTTGTTCAGGCCACTCACACTGCCCAGGCTGGTGCAGCCGTCGAACATGCCCGACATGTCGGTCACCTTAGAGGTATTCCAGCTGCTCAGGTTCAGGCTGGTGAGTTTCTTACAGTGGTAGAACATACCGCTTAACCTGGTCGCGCTGCCTATGTTCCAGTTAGCCACGTTGCTTAGGCTGTTTTGCTTGAGGTTCTCGCAGTCTCTGAACATATTGGACATCGTCTCTACCTTGCCCGTGTTCCAGTTGCTGCCCCACGTAATCGTCTGCAACGATTTGCATCCGTAAAACATCGAGGACATATTCGTCACATTGGCGGTGTTCCAGCTTTGCGCGTTCAGGCTGGGAAGGGCTTCGCAACCACAGAACATACCACTCATATTGGTCACGCTGGCGGTGTTCCAGCCGCTCGTATAGAGGGTCGACAGAAGCTCGCACCCATCAAACATATCGCTCATATTCGTCACCTTGCTCACGTTCCAGTTGTTCAGGTCTAGGGTGCCCAGGCTTTCACAACTCGAGAACATACTTTCCATGTTCACCACATTGGCCGTGCTCCAGTCGCCTCCGAACGTCAGCCATTGCAGACCGTGGGCCCCGTAAAACATGTAGCTCATATCCGTCACGCTCGAGGTGTCGAATGTCAGGTTGAGGACCGGCTGATTGTAACCTTCGAACATGTAGCTCATATTCGTCACCTTAGAGGTGTTCCATCCCGAAATATTCAGGCTTTGCGTCCTCCTGCAGCCGGCGAGCATGTAGCTCATATCAGTCACGTTGCTCACATTCAACCATCTCAGGTCGAGATCTTCTATCTGGGTACAGAAAAACATATACGACATGTTCGTCGTCTGGCTGGTGTTGAGGTTAGCAGTCCCTCTGAAGGATTCCAGACCATACAGGTGGTCGAACCAGTGCGACGTGGATGTAGGACGGTAGTTGGCAAACGACGAGTCGAACTGCACGTAGCTGATGTCGTTAGGATTTAAACCGGGACGATCCAAGATCCATTCGGGTTTGTCGCTCCCGCTGTTCAGCGAGAACACATACTCGCCAATGGCGTTCTCGTGACTGCTACGGTTGTTGTCGTAGTAGAACGTCAAGCCAAGACGCCTGTTGGCATCATAACTATCCCATACGGCAACCGCATAGGCTTCCGCAGCGTAGAGTCTGGCTGTGCCCATTGCCAGAATAGCCAGCAACATGACAAAAAATCTCCTAGTCATAATCTGAGTTATTTAATTGTTCATTATTCTCTTTTCACGGTTCCCCAGACTCCCGCCCAGGAGGGAAGAGAATGGAGGCTGTGTATTCGTCAGCCTCCAAGTTTGGAGCGTCCCTGAGGACCGAGCGCTTCATTATTCATTCCTCATTCTCACTGGGCCTTCCCCAGGATGATGTTGACGAGGGCTGTCACGTCGGCGATGGTCACGCTCTTGTCGCCGTTTACGTCAGCCAACTGCTCATCGTAGTCTGTGGTCTTGCCCAGGATGATGTTGACGAGGGCCGTCACGTCAGCAATCGTGATTGAACCATCTTTGTTTACGTCGCCCACCTGGAAGGCATCGGGATCGGTGAAGTAGCCGGGGGCAGAGGTGCCACCGTCGATGCGGGCACGGGTCTTGTCCATGTAATTCACATCGAACTTTGTGCCTCCACCGCCCACCAATGCCGAGCAGTTTTGGAACATATAACCACTGGAGGTAAGTGTACTGGTGTTCCAGTCCGTCCCTGCTTTGGCATAGATTGTCTTAAGATTTGTACAACCGGCGAACATATTAGATGTGCTGGTAAGTTTCTCTGTGTTGAAGCTAGAGAGGTCTATCTCCTCCAGGGCTTCGCATTTATAGAACATGTACTGCATCGTCGTAACGTTATCGGTTTTGAGGTTTGCGATGCCGTTGATGGTGGCGAGGCCTGTGCAGTTGTAGAACCAATAGTCGGTGCTGGTGAGACCCTGGTAGCCTGAGAAGGAACTGTCGAAGTTCACCGTCGTGAGGTTGGCTGTATTCCAAGGTGCAAGCGCATTGTAAGTTGTATAGCGCAACTTGTAAACGAGTGTGGCGTCAGGATTTTCGGCCTTGCGCTCTGCCGCCTGCTTGTCATAGTAGAACGTAACAGTCTTCTTGTCATCTGAGAGCATAGCGTAGGGCCGTGGTTCTGCCTTGTCGGAGAAGTAGCCGGGCTGGCCGTTGAGGCCATCGATGCAGGCACGGATCTTATTGTATAAATAGTAGTCTGATACGTGAATGGTACCATTACCACCTACGAGTTTCAAACATCCTTCGAACATCCTTTCACTATCGGTCAGAGCATCTGTATTCCAGTTGGTGCCAGCCTTGGCATAAATGGTATGAAGGTTTGAACAACCATAGAACATTGACGCTGTGTTAGTGAGTTTCTCTGCACTGAAGGTAGAGAGGTCAAGTTCGGTGAGTGCCTTACATCCATTGAACATCGAGCTCATGTTGGTGACCTCGGTTGTGGTGAAGGCCTCGGAGAAGCTGATATTCTTGAGCTTCGTGCAGTTGTAGAACATACTTGTCATGACCGTGACAAGCCCTGTTGAGAAGTGCTCGCCAAAGGTGATGGTCTCAAGGTTGCTGCAATTGAAGAACATATAATCGGTGCGTGTCACCTTCGTGGTGCTGAGGTTCGTGAGGTCGAGCTCGGTGAGACCACTGCAATCATTGAACCAATAATAGAGGTTTGTGAGACCGGTATAATTTTTGAAACTTGTGTCGAAGGTGGCAGACGTCAGAGCCGAAGTAGCCCAAACGGGTGTAGAGCCGGTGCTCAGCTTGAGTAGGAACGTGGCGCCGGCATTCTCTGGGGCAGCCTTGCGCGTGGGCAGCAGGTTATCGTAGTAGAACGCGACGGCAGTCTTGTCGGCCGAGAGGATGGCATAGGGGCGCGGTGCTGTCGGGTCGGTGAAGTAACCTGCTTGGTCGTCTGTGTCGATGCAAGCGAGCGTCTTGTCTTTATAATTATTGTTATAAGCCGTACCGTTACCACCTACGAGCTTATCGCAATTGCCGAACATGGATGAATGATCAGCAAGAGTGCTGGTGTTCCAATTGGCACCCGTAGCGGCATAGATGGTCTCCAAATTTTTGCAGTTAAAGAACATCCAGCCTGAGTCGGTCAGCTTACCAACGTCGAAGCCAGTGAGGTCGAGTTCAGTGAGGGCCGTACAACCATTGAACATATAATGGGTCATTGTGACGTTCTCGGTGTTGAGATTCGAGAGGTCTATCGAAGCGAGTGAGGAGCACCCGTTGAACCAGTAGTTGAGTCCCGTCAAGCCCTTGTAACTCTTGAACGACTCGTCGAAGGTGACACTGGTGAGTGTTGCCGATGCCCAAGCGGTCGGACTGTTGTATGTATTATTGTTACTAAGTGCGAGCACGAAGGTGGCGTCGGGGTTCTCGGCCTTGCGGGTGGCGAGCTCGGTATCGTAGTAGAAACTGACAGCTACGGGTTTGCTCTCCTCGTTCAGCGTAACCATGGCATAGGGTCGTGCTGCCGCGGGGTCGGTGAAGTAACCGGGGTGGTCGGGAGTGTCGACGCAAGCACGGTTCTTGTCCTGAGTCTGGTCTGTAGCCGACGAATAAATTGTGCCGTAGCCTCCGACGAGTTTCGGACAGTAGAACATGTTAGCGCTACTGGTGATAGTCTCGCTGTTCCAGTTTGTGCCTGCGGCGGCGTAGATGGTCTCGAGGCTGATGCAATTGTTGAACATAGCACTAGTGTTCGTGACCTTCGTCATGTCGAAGCCAGAGACGTCGACTTGGATAAGGGCGGAGCAGTTGTAGAACATGCTCTGCATAGTGGTGACGTTTTCGGTGTGGAGTTTCGAAAGGTCTATCGAGGTGAGGCTCGAGCAGCCCGAGAACCAGCGGCTGAGGTCCTTCAGGTTGTGGCACTGGTCGAACGAGTCGTCGAAGGTGACACTGGTGAGCGCCGACGTTGCCCAGGCAGGAGCGTCGCTGCCACGGCTCTTGAGCAGCATCACGAAGGTGGCATCGGCATTCTCTGCGGCGGCCTTGCGAGCTGAGAGCTGCGTGTCGTAGTAGAACGTCACTGCAGTCTTGTCGGCCGTGAGAAGGGCGTAAGGTTGCGGTGCCGCGGGGTCGGTGAAGTAGCCGGCCTGACCGACGAGGCCATCGATGCGGGCAAGGGTCTTATCGGAGGTATTATTGTATGTCGTACCATTCCCGCCCATGAGTTTCGAGCAGGAGTGGAACATCCCGTCGCTGGTCGTGAGAACTTCTGATGTACTCCAATCAGTGCCGGCAGGTGCATAGATGGTCTCGAGGGCGGAGCAGCCGTAGAACATGTCGTACGCGCTGACGACATTCGCGATGTTGAGGTCCGCGACGTTGATTTCTTTGAGGCCCGTGCAATAGTAGAACCAGTAATTCAACGCCTTCAGCCCTTTGTAGCTGGCAAACGAGGCATCGAAGGTTACGTTCTTCAGCGTCGCGGTGGCCCACACTGGCTTGTTGCTGCTACCGTTACTGCTGTTGTTCAGCTTGAGCACGAATGTAGCGCCTTCGCTCTCCGCAGCGACTCGGCGGGTGGCCAGCTCGGTGTCGTAGTAGAACGTCACGGCGGTCTTGTCGGCCGAGAGAAGGGCGTAGGGGCGAGCGGTAGCCGGGTCGGTGAAGTAGCCGGGCTGGCCTTCCTTGTCTGTCCGGGCGTAGCTCTTGTCGGAACTATAAAACACAGTGCCGTAGCCACCAACGAGTTTCGGGCAGCCTGCGAACATGCTTGAAGAGCTGAACGTACCGCCAGTCCAGTCGGCATCGGCTTCTGCATAGATGGTTTCAAGCATAGAGCAGTTTTGGAACATATAGCTTGCGTCTGTGAGCGCCTCTACAGTGAAAGTGGTGAGGTCAAGTTCCTTGAGTGCAGAGCAGTTATAGAACATATTGTTCATCGATGTCATCTGGGCGGTAGTGAACTGCAGGCCGAAGGTGATGGCGGCAAGGGAGGAGCAACCAGCGAACATATCGTACATCGTGGTGACCTTCGCAGTGTTGAAGCCCGAGAGGTCAAGGGCTGTGAGGGCGGAGCAGTTGCGGAACATGTCGGACATTGAAGTGACCTCAGCGGTGGTGAAAGCGGAGCCGAAGGTAATCGATTCCAGAGCCGAACAGCCATTGAACATATAGCTCATCGTGGTGACCTTGGCGGTGTTGAAGCCCGAGAGGTCAAGCGAGGTGAGGGAACGACAGTTGAAGAACGTGTAGTACATCGTGGTGACGTTCTCGGTGTTGAGGTTCCCGAGGCCGTTGATGGTGGCGAGCGCCGTACTGCCTCTGAACCAGTTGTTGAGTCCCGTCAGGCCTTTAAACTCCTTGAAGGTGCTGTCGAAGTTGACAGTGGTGAGCGCCGACGTTGCCCATACAGGCGGATTGTTGTAGTTACTATGGTTGTTCAGCTTGAGCACGAAAGTTGCACCGGCATTCTCTGCGGCAGCCTTGCGCGATGCGAACTGCGTGTCGTAGTAGAAGTTCAGCGTCGTTTGGTCTACCGAGAGCACGGCGTAAGCCCGCGGAGCATTCCTGTCGGTAAAATAGCCAGCCTTGCCGGCGAGGCCGTCGATGCAGGCACGGGTCTTGTCTAAAATATTGTTTATGCAATCTGTACCGTTGCCGCCTACCAACTTATCGCAGCTAGAGAACATCAGCGCGCTGTTGGTGATGGCATTGCCAGTCCAGTCGGCATCGGCTGCCGCATAGATAGTCTCGAGGTTTTGGCAGGAGTTGAACATGCTTGCCGTGTTCGTGACATTCGTCATGTCAAAGCCCGAGAGGTCGAGCTCGGTGAGGCCCGTACAGCCAGAGAACATGCTCTCCATCGTCGTCACGTTCTCGGTGTGGAGGTTCGAGAGGTCTATCGACGTCAGGCTGGTGCAATTTTTGAACCACTCCCTCAATGACTTCAGACCATGGAAATTGCCGAAAGAGCTGTCGAAGGTCACACTGGTGAGCGTGGCGCCCGTCCAGCCTTGTGCTATAGTATAGCCGTTCAGTGCTCTGAGAATGGTGACGTTGTCGGCACTATGGCTGGCCATCTGCGTGTCGTAGAAGAAACTGACCGCGACGGGGTTGCCGCCATCGTTCTTCGTCACTACGGCGTAAGGCCGCGGTTGCGTCGGGTCTGTGAAGTAGCCGGGATTGGCGGTGCCGTCTGGATGAGCATAGGTCTTGTCGTTATTGTTGCTAGAGTCATATAAAGTCATGGCCCCTCCCATCAGTTTCGAACAACCATAGAACATACCGCTACTTTTGGTGTTCGTCGCCGTGTTCCAGTCGGTAGCTGCGAAGATGGTCTCCAGGAGCGTACACTGGTTGAACATATTTTGAGTAGAAGTGACATTGGCAACGTTGAAGTTCGTCAGGTCCAGCTCTATGAGGGCCCCGCATCCTCTGAACATTTCTTCCATTGTAGTGACGTTCTCGGTGTTGAGATACTCCAACCCAGTGATGCCAGTCAACACCGTGCAATAGTAGAACCACTGCTTGAGGCTCGTGAGGTCATGATAGTAGCCAAAGCTCTCATCGAAGGTAACGTTGGTGAGCGTGGCGCAGGTCCAGTTCGGAGCAGCTGTATTTGCGTTCAGCCGCGTCAGAATGGTAGTGTTTTCTGTGGCGCGACTGTCCTTGGCCGTATCGTAGTAGAAGCTGACGGCCACGGGCTGGTTGTCGGAGTTCTTCTCCACTACGGCATAGGCCACTGGGTCGCCTTTCCTCGAGAAGTAGCCGGGATTGGCGACGCCGCCGTCGATGTGTGCCATCGCGCCGTCAATCTTATTGCTGTTGTATAAAGCACCGCGGCCGCCAACCAGAGCCTCGCAAGTCGAGAACATAGAGGTTGTGACAGCGCCATCGGCTATAGTCCAACCGTCACCTACATAGATAGTCTGTAGCTTGTCGCAAAGGAAGAACATCCAACCCATTTCGGTAACGTTGGCTGTGTTGAAGCCCGAGAGGTCAAGCTCGGTCAATGCCCTGCACCGACTGAACATGTCTGCCATCGTGGTGACATTCGCTGTGTTCAGGTTCTCTAAACCTGTGATGGAGGTCAGGTTAGAGCAATCGCAGAACCAGCGGCTGAGTGTCGTCAGGCCGGTGTAGTTCTTAAAGGTGGGGGCGAAGGTGGCGCTGGTGAGCGTGGCGCACGCCCATTCAGAATACGCATTGTCGCTGCTCAGGTCGTCGAAAACAGTAATATTAGGCTGACCTTCGAAAGAAGCCTTGTACGTGTCGTAGTAGAACGTCACCGCAACAGGTTTGTTGTCGGCGTTCTTCGTCACTACGGCATACGCTTCCTGTGCCTGTGCACTTGTGATACCTGTCATAGCCATCAGTAAGGCCAATAAGAATCTAAACTTTTTCATTGTGCTTATGTATTTAATGTTGTTCTCAAAAAGGTGTGAATATATGTAATATTATACAAATAGTATAACTTCGCTGCCAAAGTTATAAAGAATTCTCATAACTTATGTTTACTACTCCTTAAAGAATGTTAAGGCATGTGGTTTTAACATTTTTTGGTTCAGAATATACAAGTGGAGAGCCGCAGAACAAAGAATGAAGGGCTGCGTAGCAGCCACAGAGAGCGCTGAGGAGACAGAGGACACAGAGGGGGGAATGAAGAATGAATAATGAAGAATGAAGAATGAAGGATGAAGAATTAAGAATGTCGCAAATGCGGATATGAATTAGATTTTTGAAATGTTTTTCAAAAAAGGGTTCATCCTACATTGCAAGTTATTGATTTCCAATGGAGGCTATATACAAGAGCCCCGAATATGTTGTGAGAGGTGGCGTAAATAAGGTTTTACTGATTATAAGGCGTTTACAATGTAAGATTAACCCTTTTTGAAAAAACTTTTTGTTTTTTTGCTGACAATATGGGCATACAGATCTGAACTCTCGTGACTTTTGAGCAAATGTCCCGTAACATTTGGCCGAAAGTCCCGTAACTTTCGCCCGAAAGTTTAGAGAGTTATTAGGCGCCCTATCGTATAGGCCGATGCAACTGGGCGAATGAGCCGATACGCCCTATCGTATGAGCCGATGCGACTGGGCGAATAAGCCGATGCGGCCTATTGAATAGGCTGATGCAACCTGATGAATTGAGCGATGCGACCGCAAGCGTGGGGCGATGCGAGCGGGTGCGCGAGCGTAACTATTCTGCGAATCCCTTTGAGGAGTCGCCTAACGGCGAGAAATCTTACAAATCTATCCAAATCATTCAAATAATTTGTTAGATTTATATAGATTTGTAAGATTTCTGCCCCGAAAGGGGCACTCCATGTTGACATCATCGGATTCGCTGAATAGTTACGCGCGAGCGTGAAAATGTTAAATTAAAGAAATATTGGCAGTTTCTTTGCTCGCGGGTAGGAGAAAAGTGTAACTTTGCAGATGAAAACCCAGTATTCAAGGTTAGTGAACTCCACTTTAAAAGATTTCCGCATGTTTATTATCACGGAAAATAACGGAAAATGACGGAAGACACTGAATAAGCTCCCTGCAGGAACGCATTTAACATACTGGTTTGTCATATCCCTGCAGGAACGTATTTAACATACGTGTTTGTCATCACAGACTTTCCGCGTACTTCCGCATCTTTCTGTGTATTTCCGTGTTCTCAGAAAAAGGACAAAAGAAACGAAAGTTATATCATAAACTAAAGTCGCTAATTATGAAGTATCTTCGACTGTTGAGCATCAGCTTAGCGCTGATGGTTATGAGCCTGTCTGCTATGGCACAGGTGAAATGGTATAACCCGCTGGAGGCGGGAGGGAATAATGTTCACGGGCGCGCGTGGAACAGCGAGCTGGCCGACAACTACCACCGCCTGACGCCACGGGCAGAGGGCATAGTGCGGCCCGCCGTGTGGAACCTCTCGAAGCAGTCGGCAGGGCTCTCGATTTGTTTTCACACCAATGCCCCGAGCATCCGGGTGCGCTATAAGGTGAGCGGCGGACTGAGTATGTTCCATATGCCATCGACCGGTGTGTCGGGCCTCGACCTCTATGCCACCGATGCCGAGGGACGCCTGCGCTGGTGCGCGAGCAAGTTTAACCTTTCGTTCAAAGACACTATCAACTACGAGTTCAAGGACATCACTTATTTCACAGGCGAAGATCGCGGCTACGACTTCGAGCTCTTCCTGCCGCTCTACAATGAGGTGACGTGGTTGGAGATTGGTGTGGCCGACGACCACGAGCTGCGCTTCATTCCGGCCGACGATGAGAAACCTGTTGTGGTCTATGGCACGAGCATCGCACAGGGCGCCTGCGCCTCGCGAACGGGCATGGCATGGACAAACATAGTACACCGCGAGAGCGGCCTGCCGGTGGTGAACCTCGGTTTCTCGGGCAACGGCCTGCTCGAGGCTGAAGTGTTCCGCTTCCTGGCAGAGATTGATGCAAGGTTGTTTGTCATCGACTGCCTGCCGAACCTCTCCACCGAGCGCACAGAGCTTATCTACGACCGCCTCCTTCAGGGAGTGGCCATCCTACGCGCGAGGAGCGATGCGCCGATTCTGTTTGTAGAACACAACTACGCCAACGGCACGAGTTCGCAGCAGTCGGTTGATTGGTACTCGCACTCAAATGCCGAGCAGCGCCGTGCTTACGATGCGCTGGTGGCACAGGGAGTGAAGAACTTACACTACCTCAGCCACGCAGAACTGGCGTTCACACAGGAGTCGATGGTCGAGGGCATTCACCCCAACGACCTCGGCATGCGACAGTATGCCGATGCCTACCTGCGCAAGCTCGGAGAGATTATTCGGTAAAGGGGAGTTGAAGGGAAGGTAAAGGGGAGGTAAAGAAAGGTAAAGGGAAGGTAAAGGGGAGGTAAAGGGGAGGTAAAGGGGAGGTAAAGGGGAGTTAAAGGGAAGTTCTTCGCAGAGCGAAGCGAGCAGAGCTCGAGCGAAAGGGAAGTTAAAGGGAAGTTAAAGGGAAGTTAAAGGGAAATTAAAGGGAAGTTAAAGGGACGATACCTTAGCCAAGAGATGGGAGTTTAGGAGACTACTTAACTCCTTAAAACCTCAAAACCATAAAACCTAAAACCTAAAACCTAAAAACCTAAAACCTCAAAACCTAAACACCTCAAAACCATAAAACCTCAAGCCCTAAAACCTCAAAACCTTAAAACCTTAACACCTCAAAACCTTAACTCCCTAACACAATAAAGGCCCCGTCGTCTCGACGGGGCCTT
>JAFRNY010000023.1 GCA_017429945.1 Bacteroidaceae bacterium | reverse complement strand
GTCAAAAACAACATGTCAATGAGTGGATAAACGAACGCAATCGCTAGCCAAAGCCCTCAGCTGAGGGACTGATTCCGAAAGATTGTATCTGACGGAACGGCTTCCACTCGAATTTATGAATTAATAGAACCTACCTATAAATAGAAGTGAATTCAGTTTCATTTAAATAACCAGTGTCATGTAGAAGTTCTAACCAATAGATACATTCATCGCCTTCTTTTAACGCAATCTTCATTTTACTGATGAAGTCTGCTGTACTTTGAGCCGCCTTGCTCTCTCTAACGTTGGCGCCTATGCTTGTTCCCGAGCGTAACATCTGTTTGGCCATAGTTTCGACAATGTAATCAAATTGATACGTTTTCTTTAAGTGAGAACAGAGCTTGACTACACGTACAGCAAAGGTCTTGCTTAACTTATGTATAATGTTGTTTTCAAACATGGCTACCAAAATGTTAACCCGTCAATTTGCTAATCAGTTAATTCGTTAATCAGTTAATTTGTTAATATGTTAATCTGTTAATCTGTTTATCGCGAATTCCATTCGGCGAAGCACCTCCTCCTTACCGAGGAAGGCGGCGAGGCCGTACATATCGGGACCTTGACCTTCGCCGACGAGGCAGACACGCCAAGCGTTCCAGGGCTTGATGCCTGTTTGCTCGACCCACGGGTCGACGACGGCCTTCTGACCTTCGACCGAGAAATCGTCGATGGTGGCCAGGACGTCGTGCAGCTGCTGCATCTCGGCGGCCGTCTCGGGCTTCCAGTTCTTCTTGATGAACTTATCCTCGCGATTAAACTCGGTCGGTGCCACGAAGAAGAAGCGGCAGAGTGGCCATAGGTCGCTGACGAACGAGATGTTGCGCTTCTTCGTGCCTTCCTTCGTCTCGTACTCGATGACCTTGGACTTCATCATGCCTACGACCTGGGCTGCACGCTCCTCCGAGCAGTCTATGCCCTGCTCCTTCAGCAGCTTGACGAAGGCGGGCGCCCACTGCTCGTCGGTGAGCTTCATCAAGTATTCGCGGTTGAACCAGAAGCCTTTGACATAGTCGAAGCGTGCGCCGTTCTTCGAGCACTTCTCGAGGTTGAACTTCTGTATGAGCTCGTCCATAGACAGGATCTCCTGATCGTCGCCGGGGTTCCAGCCGAGCAGGGCCAGGAAGTTGACCACGGCCTCGGGCAGATAGCCCTTCTCGCGATAGCCACTGCTGACTTCGCCGCTCTTGGGATCGTGCCATTCGAGGGGGAAGACGGGGAAGCCGAGGCGGTCGCCGTCGCGCTTCGAGAGCTTGCCCTTGCCGTCGGGCTTCAGCAACAGCGGCAGATGGGCGAAGCGCGGCATCGTGTCTTGCCAGCCGAAGGCGCGGTAGAGCAGCACGTGGAGCGGTGCCGACGGTAGCCACTCCTCGCCGCGAATGACATGTGTAACCTCCATCAAGTGGTCATCGACGATGTTAGCCAGATGGTAGGTCGGCAGCTGGTCGGCACTCTTCCACAGCACCTTATCGTCGAGGATAGAGCTGTTGATGCAGACGTCGCCGCGAATGATGTCGTCGACGTGTACATCCTCGCCCGGTTCGATGAGGAAGCGGACGACGTAGGGGTGACCCTCAGCGATGAGGCGGTCGGTCTCTTCCTTGCCGAGTGTCAGCGAGTTGCGCATCTGTCCGCGCGTCGTGGCATCGTACTGGAAGTTCTCCACCTGCTCGCGCTTGGCGGTCAGCTCCTCGGGCGTATCGAAAGCGATGTAGGCGCGTCCGGCATCGAGAAGTTGCTTGACATATTCCTTATAGATCTCCTTGCGCTCGCTCTGGCGGTAAGGGCCGTGGTCGCCGCCGAAGCTGACGCCCTCGTCGAACTTGATGCCGAGCCAGCGGAACGATTCGAGGATATATTCCTCGGCACCGGGAACGAAGCGAGCCGAGTCGGTGTCCTCGATGCGGAAGATGAGCTCGCCGCCGTGCTGGCGGGCGAAGAGATAGTTGTACAAAGCTGTGCGGACGCCGCCGATGTGGAGGGGTCCTGTGGGTGATGGTGCGAAGCGCACGCGTACTTTCTTTGAGTCCATTTTATGTTATCTGATAAATTTTTGTGCAAAAATACGGAAATTATTGCAGACGGGCGAAAGATTTGTTGTAAATTTGCACATTCAATGATTAATATTGGAATATGAGCAGATATAATAAACCCGTAATTCACAATTGGCGTGAGATTCTTCTTCAGGCGCTCGTGGCTGCAGCCTTCATTGCAGTTGTAGTGTGGTTTCAGCCTCGCGGCAGCCGTTCGCTCATGCATTTTGATGTCGGCAGGCCTTGGCCCTACGGCCAGCTGATAGCTCCTTTCGACTTTCCCATCTTCAAGAGCGATGCTCAGTTGGCCCATGAGCGCGACAGCGTGCGCCTGCTCTATGAACCCTATTTCGAGTTTCAGGAGCAGGTGGAGGCAGAGCAGATCAAAGCTCTGCGCCTGGCCCTTCGCGAGCAGACGAGCGCCGAGATACCCCTCTCTTACCGCACCTACATCGAGCGTCGGTTGCATGAGATATATCAGATAGGCATCCTCAGCGCCGACGACTACCAGCGCCTTCGCGCCGACAGTTGCCAGAACATACGTATCTTCACGGGCACAGAGGCCACGTCGCACGCCGTGTGGAAGTTGCTGAGCCCGCGTGCAGCCTACGACTATCTGTTTGCGAATATCGACAGCTTTGGCCTCTCGCGCCAGAAGTTCATGCGCCTGTCGATGAACCAATTTATCGTGCCTAACCTGAGCTACGACCAGACGAAATCCGAGTCGCAATGGAACGAGCTGCTGGGCTCGCTCTCGCCCAGTTCGGGTATGGTGCTCGTTGGGCAGAGCATCATCGACCGTGGCAATATCGTCACCGAGCGCGATGCTCAGATACTCTCGAGCTACGAGCGGGCAGCCGCAGCCCGCAGCAACACCAGCCGCGAAAACAGCATGATTGTCATCGGACATATATTATATGTGGCCGTCATCGTCATCTGCCTGTTCTTCTATTTCAATCTGTTCCGCCGCGACTACATCAGCAACGGGCGCAGCGTGCTACTCTTGTTCCTGTTGATGCTCGTGTATCCGGCGCTTACGACCTTCCTGGTGCGCCACACGCTGCTCTCTGTTTACCTCATCCCCTACGTGATGCTACCCGTGTTCATCCGCGTGTTCATGGATTCGCGCACGGCGTTTTTCACCCACGTCTGTATGGTGTTGCTCTGCGCAGTCTCGCTGCGCTATCCCTTTGAGTTTATTGCCACGCAGCTGACGGGCGGACTGGTAGCCATCTATACATTGCGCGAACTCTCAGAGCGCTCGCAGATCTTCCGCACCGCCATCTTCTCCACGGCCACGATGCTCGTGGTGTATGCGAGCCTCGACTTTATCCATGGTCGCCAGCTCATGGGCGACACCAGCCTGACGCGCGTGGATTTCTCTATCTATCAGCACATCATCATCTCGGGCGTGCTGGTCGTCTTTGCCTATCCTCTGATGTATCTAATCGAGCGCCTGTTCAATTTCACGAGCAACGTGACGCTCGTGGAACTCTCCAACGTCAACCGTTCGTTGCTGCGCCGCCTCTCGGAAGTGGCGCCGGGCACCTTCCAGCATTCGATGCAGGTGGCTAACCTCGCTGCCGAAGTGGCGCTGAAGATAGGCGCCAAGAGCCAGCTTGTGCGCACCGGCGCCCTCTACCACGATATAGGAAAGATGCAGAACGCAGCCTTCTTCACCGAGAATCAGGCCGGAGGTATCAATCCCCACGATAAGCTCGACGCCCGCGAGAGCGCCCGCGTCATCATAAGTCACGTGGCCGACGGCGAGGCTCTTGCCGACAGGAATAAGCTGCCGCGCCTAATCCGCGACTTCATCTCGACGCACCATGGCAAGGGCCTCGTGAAATACTTCTATATCACCTATAAAAACCAGCATCCCGACGAGGTGATTGATTACGCGGCCTTCTCCTATGCCGGCCCCGACCCGTTCACCGCCGAGCAGGCCATACTGATGATGGCCGACGCCGTGGAGGCCTCGGCGCGCTCGCTGAAGGAATACACCGAGGAGAGCATCGGCGAACTCGTGGACCGCATAATCGACACACAGGTGGCAGAAGGCCACTTCGCAAACTGTCCCATCACTTTCCAGGACATACGCACGGCCAAAGACGTGTTCAAGGAAAAACTCAAGACCATCTACCACACGCGCATAAGCTATCCTAAGCTGCACAACAGCGAGAACGCCCCCGTTGTGCCCCCTGCCGAGGGCCCTGGCGCCGAGACCGCTGCCCCCCGCAGGAATAAGCCTTTAGGTTCGGCTCAAAACCCTTAAGGGCTTAGCGAATCCAACCATGGGTCAAGTGGCCGGCGCCCCGTCCGCCTGCGCCCCCTTGTCTCAACTCCCCTAAACCTCTCATTCCCATTAAAGAAAATCCAACAATATGGCAGAAATAACCCCGATGATGAAGCAGTTCTTCGACCTGAAGAGCAAACATCCTGACGCAATCCTGCTCTTCCGCTGCGGAGACTTCTATGAAACTTATGCGCAAGACGCCATAGAGGCTGCCGATATCTTGGGAATCACGCTTACCAAACGCAACAACGGGCGCGAGGGCGAGAGTACGGCTATGGCCGGCTTCCCGCATCACGCCCTCGATACTTATCTGCCCAAACTCGTCAGGGCCGGGCGCCGTGTGGCCATCTGCGACCAACTCGAGGACCCTAAGCTTACGAAGAAGCTCGTCAAGCGCGGCATCACAGAACTCGTCACGCCAGGCGTGGCGCTCACCGACACCGTCCTCAACCACCGCGAGAACAACTTTCTCGCGGCCGTGCACTTCGCCAAGGAGGACCTCGTGGGCGTCAGTTTCCTCGATATCTCCACGGGCGAGTGGCTCGTGGCCGAAGGCCCGGCAGAATACGTCGACAAACTCATGGGCAACTTCAGCCCAAAGGAAGTGCTCTTCGAGCGTGGGCGCAAAGGTCTGTTCGAGGGTTGCTTCGGCACGAAATACGTCACCTTTCAGCTAGACGACTGGGTCTTTACATCACAGACTGCACGCGACAAGCTCACGCGTCACTTCCACGTGAAGAACCTCAAGGGCTTCGGCATCGACGACCTCAAGGCGGCCGTCATTGCTGCAGGAGCAATCATGCAGTACCTGGAGCTGACGCAGCACACGCAGCTCTCTCACATCACACGCATCACACGCATCGAGGAGGAGCGCTACGTCAGGCTCGACAAGTTCACCGTGCGCAACCTCGAACTGCTGCAACCGCTCAACGACGGCGGCCGCTCGCTGCTCGACGTGCTCGACCGCACGACCACGCCCATGGGAGCCCGCATGATAGGACGATGGATTATCTTCCCGCTGCGCGACATCAAGCAGATCCGTGCGCGCCTCGACGTCGTAGAGCATTTCTTCCGCCAGCCCGAGTTCCGCGATATCATCGCCGAGCAGCTACACCTCATTGGCGACCTCGAGCGAATAACGTCGAAGGTCAGTGTAGGCCGCGTGTCGCCGCGCGACCTCGTAGCCCTGCGCCTGGCCCTGCAGGCCATAGAGCCTATTAAGCAAGCCTGCATGGCGGCCGACGAACCTACTCTGCAGCAACTGGGCGCCCAGCTCAGCCTCTGTGCCGACATACGCGAGCGCATAGCCCGCGAAGTGATGCCCGACCCGCCCCTCACGCTGCAGAAAGGAGGCGTCATACGCGATGGCGTAAGCGCCGAGCTCGACGAGCTCCGCCGTATAGCCACCGGTGGCAAGGACTACCTGCTCGAGCTGCAGCGCCGCGAAGCCGAGGCCACCGGCATACAGAGCCTGAAGATAGCCTACAACAACGTCTTCGGCTACTACCTCGAGGTGCGCAACACATACAAGGAAAAAGTGCCGGCCGACTGGATACGAAAGCAGACGCTCGTCAATGCCGAGCGATATATCACCCAAGAGCTTAAGGAGTACGAAGAGAAAATCCTTGGCGCCGAGGACAAGATTCTGGCCCTCGAGAGTCAGCTCTTCACACAGCTCGTAGGCGCCGTAGCAACCGTCACGCAGGACTTGCAGAGCAATGCCCACCTCGTGGCGCAGCTCGACTGTCTGCTCTCCTTCGCCCTCGTGGCAGCCGAGAACCGCTACATCCGCCCGGTCGTCGACGATAGCACCGAGATCGACATTTGCCAAGGCCGTCACCCTGTCATTGAATGTATGATGCCGCCGGGCGAGCGCTATATCGCCAACGACGTGCGCCTCGACACACAAAACCAGCAGATTCTCATCATCACCGGACCGAACATGGCCGGTAAGAGCGCCCTGCTACGCCAGACGGCCCTCATCACGCTCATGGCGCAGATTGGATGCTTCGTGCCCGCTGAGAGTGCGCGCATAGGGTGGGTCGACAAGATCTTCACCCGCGTGGGAGCATCGGACAACATCAGCGTGGGTGAATCTACCTTCATGGTGGAGATGAGCGAGGCGGCCAACATCCTGAACAACATCAGCGAGCGGTCGCTAATACTCTTCGACGAGCTCGGACGAGGCACATCCACCTACGACGGCATCTCCATAGCCTGGGCCATAGTGGAATTCATCCACGAGAATCAGCTCGGCCACGCCCGAACGCTCTTTGCCACGCACTATCACGAGCTCAACGAGATGGAGAAACACTTCGCGCGCATAAAGAATTTCAATGTCAGCGTGCGCGAGCTCCGCGGCAAGGTGATTTTCGTGCGCAAGCTCGAGCCCGGAGGTTCGGAGCACAGCTTCGGTATTCACGTGGCACGCCTGGCGGGCATGCCTCAGGACATCGTGCGACGGGCCGAGACAATCCTCCACCAGCTCGAGTCGAGTGCCGACCGCGAAGGCCTCGGCACAGGCGCCAAGATAGGCAATCTGCCCGACGAGAATCACATGCAGCTATCGTTCTTCCAACTCGACGACCCCGTGCTCTGCCAGATCCGCGACCAGATCCTCGGCCTCGACATCAACGCCCTCACGCCCATCGAAGCCCTGAATAAGCTCGATGGCATAAAGCGCATCCTTACTGGCAAATAGGCAATACCTCTGAACCCTCCGTTCCTTCAAGCCGCTCAGCCTCGCCGGCAAGCAGTCCATAGCTCATCTCCCCTGCCAAGGGTTAAGTTCCCGTTGATCCGTCCGCCGGGGCACTGTTCAGGCAGTAATAATCCAGCCCAATAAAAGCGGCCGGCCGCATCATCAGATGCGGCCGGCCGTGTGTCTTTATTCGTCCGGTTGAATTGCCTTATTCGTCCAGTTGAATTGCCTTATTCATCCGGTCGTCTTCTCATCTGTCGCCGCCGGCGGTCAGGTTGTAGAGCGTGCGCTGAATATCATCCTTCCAATTGCTGCCGCAGGCCACGATGTTGAGGTTGGCGTCGGTAAGGATATAATAGGGCAGTGACGTGACCGACAGTTGGCTGACGATGGGCGTGTCCCACACCTGACGGTAGCAGCGCGACTCCCAGAGGACGCTGTCGTAGCGGCAGGTGGAGCTGTAGGCATCGGCCACGGCGTCGAGACTGATGCTGACTACGCGCACGCTCTTCTCGTCGGCTACGTGCTTCGACTGTTCGTGAGCTTTCTTGATGAAATAGAAGTCCTCTACGGTCTCGCGAGCCCACGATGCCCAGAACGTGAGCAGCACGGGACGGCCGGGGCGCAGGCGCAGTGTAGTGCTGTCAGCCGAGAGACCGTCGGGCGGCAGCTCGATGCCCGTAAGTTTCTGGCCTACCTCAACGCCCGAGCCCCTTGAGCCACCGCCCTGACTGAGCGAGCGCATATAGATACTGACGCGGCTGTCGGGGTGAGCGGCCATGAAGTCGTGCATGGCTTCGGAGAGCTGCTTGGCGTTGTCGTTGAAGTGAGCCATGCGAAACTCGGTGTAGGCCTTGTTGTCGTCGGTGCCGAGGACGTTGATGGCACGCAGCTGCGCCGCATCACCGATGACGCGCACCTCGTCGCCGGGGCTTGCAAAAATGACTTGTTGGCTGAGGTTGGGATAGACGAGGAAGAATGTGGCCTCGTGCTCGATGAGCGTCTCCCACTTGAAGCGTCCGTCGGCGACGGTGATGGTGTCGAGGCGGTCGAGGCCGCCGTCGGTGCTGTAGATATAGAACTCGGCCTGCTCGAGATTCTCGATTTCGCCATTGATGCGGAAGCGTCGGGAGTCGGAGCAGGCTGAAATGGTCATCGCCAAGGCGATGAGGAGGGGGGTGAAGAATGAAGAATGACGAATGACGTGTGACGAATGACGAATGACGAGTGACGAATGACGAATGATGAGTGACGAGTGACGAATGACAAATGAAGAATGACGAATGATGGATGACAAATGACGAATGACGAATGACGAATGAGATTTACCGGGCGTATGGCGCTGCCCTTTAGATAAATATGTATTCATAACATTCCTCATTCGTCATTTGTCATTCGTCATTAGTAATTTCTCACTCGTCATTCGTCATTCATCATTTACTTCAGCAGTCCTGCAATCTGAGCTGCATACTTTGCGAACTCGAGGTCGCGGGCAGCGCGGGTTGCCAGGCTGGGCTCTTTCTGCACAGCTGTGCGCAGGTTGTTGACGAGCTCAGAGGCATCGCCCTTGCGGGCAGCCAGGATAGCGCCGAGGTAAGAGGTGTAGGCGTCGGCGTTCTTGATGCCGGCGAGCGTAGCGGCGGCTGCCACGTAGTCCTTGTTGAGAATCTGTGCGAGCAGGGCGCTGTTGCTCTTCACGCCGGCCAGGTTGGCGGCAGCGGCGGCATAGTTGCCCTTGGCCAGGTTGAGGTTGCCGAGCACTTCGTTGTAGCTGTTGGCACCTACGCCCTTGGCCAGCAGAGCCTCGGCCTCAGCGGTCTGGCCCTTGGCGAGTGCGAGCAGAGCTTCGTTGGTAGCTACCTCGGGGCTGTTGGCATTCAGGCTCTTGGCCTTGGCCAGGTAGTTGGCAGCTGTGGCCAGGTCGCCGTTCTGGTAGGCGAGGTTAGCCAGGTTGTTGTAGGCACGGGCGTCGCTCTGGAAGAGCTGTGCGGCCTTCTCGTACCAAGCCTGCTTCTGGGCGTTGTCGCTCTGGAGAGCAGCGCCATAGAGCACTTCCTCAACGTTGAGCTGGCTGGCGTCGGTCTTGAACTGGTCTACGATCTGCTCGTCGGAGCGGCCGATGACGTTGTAGTTGGCGATGAGACGTGCGCGGCGCAGCTCGGGGAGGATGCCCTTTGCGAGCTCGTCGTAAACGACGCTCATGTTGCGGATCTGCTGCTCGCGCTCGGCGGGATCCTGATACATGGAGAGTACGCGCAGGATAACGTCCTTGTCCTGGATATTGCTCTCGCTGACGAGCTGCTGGAAGCCTTCCCAGTCCTCAGCGGTGAACTTAGTGTCGACGTCGGCCTTCATGCGGTTCTTCTTCAGCTGCTGGGCCACGTAGGCGCTGGAGGTGTTCTGGCGCTTCTCGGCCAGCTGGGCGTTGAAGTCGTAGCGGCCTTCTGGCGAAGCGTAGGCGCTGACCTCGATGTTCTGCAGCTGCAGTGTCTCCTGATTGTCGTTGATTTCCTTGAGGATCTTCACGAAGTCCTTGATGCTGGTGCTGTTGAGCTCGCTGGCGCGCACGTTGGCCTGGTTGACGAGATACTTGATCTGTGCTTCCTGCTTCTGCTTGATGATGCGCTGGTAGGCATCGGGTGCGAGGGCGGGATTCACGCTGGTCAGTGTGTTCTTGAGCAGCTCGCTGGTGGCTACGACGCCGTAGCCCACCTTGAGGTCGGGCAGGGCGATGCTCTTCTTGCCCTTCTTGGCGTCGAAACGCAGGTAGAGGTCGCTCTGCTGCATGGCGTCGACGTAGGGGAAGGCAGCGCGCATGGTGTAGTTGCCGCCAGCCTTATAGGCCACGGTGGTGCCGTTGCCGAGCACTTTCTCGCCCTGGAATGTCGAGGGAGCCGATGTGGCTTCGCCGCCGTCGTACTTCAGCACGGGTGTCACGCCGAGCGTCACCTTTTTCTTCATATACTTCTCGGGGAATGTGACGTTGATCGTAGCAGGCACTTCGCCGCCTACGGCCTCGAGAGGTGTGGGGGTTACGCGCACATTGTCGGCGCTCAGTTGCTTGAGTTTGCTGCACGAGGTGAGCATGAGGGCGCTCACGGCAGCGATGGAGAGAATAGTTTGTTTACGCATAATTAAAATGTATTGAAATTGGATTCTTAAACAGTTATAGTGCTGAAAAAGCGATGCAAAGGTAGTTCAAAGCGTTCGTTTGGCCAAATAAATACGCCGTTTTTTTACGTCTGGCTGTCTTCTTGTTGTAAGTTTCGGGGGTGATGGCTTAATATTTCCTCGCGCAAGCGATGGCTGTTGACGTGCATGTAAATCTCTGTGGTGCCTATCTCCTCGTGGCCGAGCATCTCCTGAATGACGCGCAGATTGGCTCCGCCCTCGAGCAGGTGTGTGGCAAAGCTGTGGCGGAAGGTGTGTGGCGAGACGGTGGAGCGTATGCCAGCTGCCTGGCAGAGCGTCTTCACGATGTGGAAGACCGTTATGCGCGAGAGCGCTGTGCCGCGGCGGAAACTTACGAAGACCACGTCCTCGTGGCCGGGGCGGATGGCCACCTCGGCCCGCTGTTCAAACCAAAGGCGCAGCTCGGCGATGGCGCTCTGCGAGATGGGCACCAGACGCTCCTTCTTCCCCTTGCCGTGGACGCGGATGAAGCCTTCGTCGAGGAAGAGGTCGGACATCTGCATGTGGCACAGCTCGCTCACGCGCAGGCCGCATGAGTAGAGCGTCTCGATGATGGCACGGTCGCGCTGCCCTTCGGCCTTCGTCAGGTCGATGGCTGCGATGATGCGGTCGATCTCGCTCAGCGTGAGCACGTCGGGCAGGCGGCTCCCTCGTGCCGGCGACTCCAGCAGCTCGCAGGGGTCGGTGCTGATCTCGCTCTCGAGGTAAAGGAATTTATAGAACGTACGCACGCCGGCCAGGATGCGCGCTATGGAGCGTGAGGTGATGCCCAGGTCCATCAGCGTGGCCACGAAGGTCTGCAGCTGAGCGGTCGTCACCTCGCGGTAGGCGATGCCCTCAGCCTCGAGGTATTGCAGAAGCTTGTCGAGATCAGTGCTGTAGGCCGCGAGCGTGTTGTCAGAGAAGCCGCGCTCGAGCCGGAGGTATTGTGTGTAACGTCGGAGAATGGGGTCTGCCATGCTTGCTGTTTCTTTGGTGCAAAGATACCATATTAAATTAAAAATGAAAAGTGAAAAGAGAAAAATTAAAAGGGAAAAGTGAAAAATGAAAAATCAAAAGGGAAAAAGTGAAAAGAGGAAAATTAAAATGCATATTCTGCTTAGCAAATACGCCCTTTTATGCCGCTTTGGTAAAAATATTCCGAAAACTTTAGGCGTAATCCACAAAAAAAGACTACTTTTGCCGTGCGTTTGAATTATTTCCCGCTCAATCACTAACCATACAATAACCCTTAATCAATCAAAACTACAATGCAATTCTTAACAAACGACAAGCTTGTAATCGTTGGCGCTGGCGGCATGATCGGCTCCAACATGGTTCAGAGTGTGCTTATGCTGGGCCTCACCCCCAACATCTGCCTTTACGATATCTATGAGCCCGGCGTGCATGGCGTCTACGATGAGATGTGCCACTGCGCTTTCCCCGGCGCCAACATCTCCTACACCGTCAATCCCGAGGAGGCTTTCACCGGCGCTAAGTATATCATCTCCAGCGGCGGCGCTCCCCGTAAGGAAGGCATGACGCGCGAGGACCTCCTCAAGGGCAACTGCCAGATTGCTGCCGACTTCGGCGAGAACATCAAGAAGTACTGCCCCGACGTCCGCCACGTCGTCGTTATCTTCAACCCCGCCGACGTGACGGCTCTGACCGCTCTCATCCACTCCGGCCTGAAGCCCAACCAGCTCACCTCGCTCGCAGCCCTCGACAGCACACGTCTGCAGCAGCAGCTCGCTCAGGAGTTCGGCGTGCAGCAGGACAAGGTCACACAGGCCTACACCTACGGCGGCCACGGCGAGCAGATGGCTGTCTTCGCAAGCAAAGCCCTCATCGACGGCAAGCCCCTCTCCGAGCTTCCCCTCTCCGCTGAGCGCTGGGCCGAGATCAAGCACATGACCACTCAGGGCGGCTCCAACATCATCAAGCTGCGCGGCCGCAGCTCCTTCCAGAGCCCTGCCTACCAGGCTGTGAAGATGATCGAAGGTGCCATGGGCGGCGAGCCCTTCACATGGCCTGCCGGCTGCTACGTCAACGCCTACGGTTTCAAGAATGTGATGATGGCCATGCCTACTGTCATCGACAAGGACGGTGTCCACTTCACCGCTCCCGAGGGCACAGCTGAAGAGATGGCAGACCTCCAGGCTTCCTACGAGCACCTGCAGAAGATGCGCGACGAGATCATCGGCCTCGGCATCATTCCGCCCGTAGAAGACTGGGGCAAGGACAATCCCAACCTCTAAGTCGCCAACAGCACTGCAGCTTCTGGGCCTGAAGCATCAAAGCCCAGACAGCACAGTTATAAAAAAAGGATGGCAGAGCACTACATCGTGCCCTGCCATCCTTTTTCTATGACTCAACTCCCGGGAATCAATATTTTGTCAGACACTTCTCAAGAAAAGTTGAAATTCACCGTCACCTACACTTTTCCTTGCAACGCTTTGAGCTGCAACATCTTATATGCAGTGTAGGTGAAATTTTACCTACACTCACATTCAACTGGCCGAATAGAGGTAAAACAACTTGTTTTACTTCGATTTAACTGTTCGTATAGGCCAACACTCCCGGCCGTTTACGCCTGTATGGCCGTATGATAGTGAAAACAGTGTAGGTGAAAATTCACCTACACTGCCATTAATGCACTAATCTATTGAGAGTTACGAGCAAAAGTGACGGTGAAGGTGAAAATTAAAAAATCCGGAGAAAGAAATTATCGCCCCCCTTCACGCGTTATGAAGCACCGCTCCCGCAAGGTTTCGAGCCGGTAGTGTTTGCCATACGACTGTGCCACCATGCGCAGGCAGGCCGGGCCGCAGTCCATAGCGTTGTGCTGGTGGGTATGTGGAAATCGTTGTATCATTTCTTTTCCTTTGCGTCGAAATGATATGTGAATGATATGTTAAGGTAGTGGTGCATCTGTTCACGCCAAGAGTAGATGTTTTGATAGGAGCCCTGCTGGGCGTAGAACGTGTCGAGTTGGTTGAGAATATCATTTAGCTCAATTTGCAGACGAGCCTTGTTGTCAAGCAGTTTCCACGTGGCGGATACATTCCAAAGCAGATAGTTGTTGTTAATATAACCGATGAGATATCCACGGCGTAAATAGTCCGTCAGTTTTGAGGTAATGGTCAGATCCTTCAGGTCTATGGTGATGTCCGCCCCGAAACGGTTGGACCATTGTGTGGTATTATGTTGTGGCGTCTCCGAATAGCGCAACTGGTTCATAACGACAGACGTGAAGATGGAGCATTTCAGCCATATGTGATCATAGCTTAGCGTCAGGTTTTCCGAAGGGACGAAACTGTTGCAGCGGTTTAATGTCAGCGGGTCAGTATCTTTTGTGCGAGTCAGATAGCCATATGACTGATTAAACTGCACGGCAAAGGCGTTTTTCAGCCTGAACTCATTGCCCAGTCCTTGGTCGAGGTTGAAGGTAATGGCGCCCTGTCTGTTTCCACGCACCATCTCGGGATGCGTAGTATAGGCACTCGTCTTCGGGTCGAATGTCTGCACGTACCGTATAATGCGGTCACTATTCATGAAGTTTAGCCCCAAGTTCATCGTGCGTTGTCGTTTACTGTTGACAACGTTGTAACCTAGCGAGATGTTGTTGGTGTGTGTGTTGAGCAGGTTGGGATTACCTTCGCGGACATACAACGGGTCGCTGTCATCGCGGTAGTGAATGGTTTCTATGAGTGTCGGCTGTGCGGTTTGTAGATTGTAGCTCAACTCCAGGTTTGACGTCTTTGTGAGTTTCCATTTCGCTTTCAGCTGTGGTTCCCAAAAACAATCGTTCCGAACCGCAACTGTGTCCACACTGCCGCGGTTGTAGTCCTCGTGCTCGCGTATAGCCTTCCATGAGAGCTCCGGCATTAGCTGAACGGAATATAGGTTTATGGTAGCTCCCACCCTTATCGAGTGGTTATCACGAATGTATCGATCGTCATAGCTATTGGCATTGGCGAACACATCGTTCTCGAAGAAGTCTTGCGAGCCATGCCTGTGCGTATCACGGAAACGATAGGCTGCGTTAAGCAACACGTTCTTGTGTACCCATTTCCTGACAGTCGCTGTCACATTTGTCACCAGATAGTTTTCTGGTGTATGTGATGACTGATGCAGGGTCGTCAACAATCCGTCACCAACGAAATGCTCAATAATCCTTTCTGTAAAATCATTCCTGACACTTCCATTGTAATTCATGCCTGCCGCCACGCTCAGTGAGCCATCCTTGATGTAATGCGTCCAGCTGCTACTCGCACTAACTGCAGTGGAGTTCCCCTCAGAGGTTGATTGCGTGCGGTTACGTAGTAACAATCCCGGCAGCGTCAACGAGTCGAAAGCCGCTGTGATGGGTTGCTGCCACATTTCGTATGGATTACAGTCGAATTGAGCCGACCGGTTGTCGCTGTTCATACGTTGCTGTCTGTGGTCGAATGAGGCTTTCACGCTAATAGTGTTTTTGACATTGATGGCATGCCTGTATGTCACTTCTGCATTGGGATTCAGCGCATGGTTGCGTTGATAGTTGGATGTTGCCGTATAGTTATAAGCCTCGTCAGGGAAGAAGCTCTCTGTGTCTCTACGGGTAGGGCTCCAGCGGTCATCATGCGCCATGCCGCCACTGACCGACCAGTTGCTTTTCAACGTTTGACCGCCCTCCGTTCGTCTCCAGTTATGCTGATAGCCAGCAGCACCGTACTGCTCTTGACCAAAATCCTTAGACATATTCCCCGATGAACTGCCCATCGTCCGCCGTCGTTGCTTGTTCACATTGTTGGCAGACGCAGTAATCATTATGGGGTGGCTTTCAGACAACCTCTGTGCCTCTACTTTGGCATCATAGTGTTTTGGAGTTTGGTATGCGCCATAAACATCACCATAGAACTTGTCAAGGAAACTCTTTTTGATTTTCAGATCAAGTACCATGTCCTCTTGCCCATCGTCCTTTCCTGTGCGTTCGTTGAATTCTGAAGCTTTATTATAAGCCTTGATAGCCTCGACTGCTTCTGCGGGTAATTGCCTGTAGAAATCGGAGTTGCCGATGAGGCTCTCTCCATTCATCACCACTCGGATAGGCTTACCATTAAAATAAAGGTCGCTGCCATTCATCTCCACGCCTGGCAGTTGTGCAATGAGCTCTTCCAACCGTGCTCCTTTCTCGAGATGAAATGCCTCGGGATGGAAAACAATGGTGTCGCCGCTCAGAGTGAAACGCCGTGCCCGTTCCTTCACCAGCAATGCCTTCATCATAACCTCTGACACTTTCAGCGTAATATCACCCAAATCCAGGGTGTCACGATCGCTGTCGGAAACAGCGATGTAGCCAAACTCCTTCGGATAGTAGCCTATCAGTTTGGCCGTTATCTTTCCCTGAATGTTGGAGAAGAATAGGAAACGACCCAGGGAATCAGTAGCTATATGACTTGCGTACTTAATGTCTACTCCATTGTTCTTGTATGCTCCAGTGCAAAGTAAGTCTACTCCCGCCAATGCCTCCTTCGTCTCCGCATCAACTATTCGCCCGCGGATAATCTCGGCATGAGCTGTCGAGATTACCGCGGCACTGATTAATGCCATTATGCAGACTTTGCACCGCATATTCCTTTGTCCAGGATTTCTCTTGCAAAGATAGCCTAAATAATCTTTTTCCTTTTAGTACTATTTCATTTTTAAAGATTATTAAGACTATGCAAAAGATCCATCAATACTTGTCGAGTAGTCTAATTATCCCTCAAACACAATAGTGAAACTGCGCCTGTGGTCTTCAGGGTCACATAACCGTGTGTACGAAAGACAGATGTAATTAGGAGTTTCTATGCGCACTTCGGCCATGGGATATATCGGCAGAGAGTCATAGCATGGGCAATCATCATGGGGTGGAAGGAACCTGCCGTAGTGTGCCTTCAGGGTGTCGCTCAGGTTAAAGTTCATCTCCACGCCCGCTCTGAACAATTTAGTGCCCGGCAGGCATAAACATATTTTGGTTCTTTAAAATAATTCAGGAAATCTTGAAAACTTGCAGAGCAACTGTAAGCGGGTGAACTTTGCGCAGCACCATCATCTTCTCGTCTGCCAGGCTGACAAGCGATAGTAGCCGATAAAGCAATAAATACGATTGCTTCTAAGAGACTTTTTTTCTTTTAGGCATATTCCTTATACCGAACTCACGTTAAGTCTTAAAGTGTGTCCTCAGTGGATATATATGCACTTCCAGTCTGAACTCTTGTCGATGATTTCTCTATTGTCGCCATGTTCCAGCCTGTTACCTTTTGAATCATACAAGTTGTAGTAAAAGGATGACATAAGTGAGTTGTGAATCAGATAAATAGTCTTTCCTTGCCATTTGCCTTTGTATACATAAGTGCTCGATTCTGCTACACCTTCACCTGCAGGCCAATTTCCTAGAAAATCAATAATCCATTGTGGCAGTTTAGACTTGTCGACTAATTCAACTGGGATTTTCAGTCCTTGAGGCCCGGCAACATATTCGGTAGGACTGCTGCTATTTATATCATCATCAGAGCATGATGGCAGAGTCGTCATCGCGAACGACATGGTTGCCAGTAAAATAAATGGATAAAATAAATGTCTCATAATACGAATCTTTTTATTGGTTTGTTTTTGCAAAGTTAGATTTTCTTTTCAATATATATGGACTTCCTCCCCCCAAAAAATAAACATTCATCATCTTTTTCATTATTTGAACGATACCTTGAAAGTTTCCGGCTTTCTACCTTGCGGCGTCAGCGTCAGCACATACAGTCCGCTTCGAACCCGGCTGAAGTCGAGCACACCGCCACCGACGGGCATCTCCCCTCTGCCGCTCACCTCGCCCGATTGGGCGTTCTGGAGCGTGTAGGGTACAGTAAGAGACATTGCATTAGTTTTGTTCTCGGCCTGCAGCACTTCCAATGGCTGCGGCGCTCCGCTGTAGTCAACGGGAACGATTGTCACCTGACGGTCGCTGCTGACGCCTCCTAAGGAGTAGTACCCGCCACTGCCCACTACTATCTGTGTATATTTGCTGGGGCCGCGCCCACAACTGTTATAAGCATAGGCTTCAACATTGTAGGTGCCGTAGGGCAAATGAATCTGCTTGCGTCCTTCTATCCAATGATAAGTCACCCCGTTTATAATCCAGTAATAGTCCTCAACTGCTTGGCTCATATAGTCAGTCTCGGAGTAAATATAATTACCATCGTAGAACAAATCGGTGATAATAGGACCTCCCACCCACATCTCCTTGGTGGATATTAGGTTTCCTTGGTAGAAAATCTAGATGTAGCCTTTGCCATCGGATACTTTCTGCACGGAAAGCGAACCATTGGAATATGAAATTATACTCAGATTTGGACTTACTTGGATATAATAACCTAAAGAATAGTTTGTAATCAAGCTTATACTGCTATTAGCTGGTAAATTATTTAATGTATATATCCCTTGAGAACAAATTAAATTCGGGCCTGTAAAATATGGAGCCCTTAAATAATATCTACTAGGACTGCTATATCCAATCGGAACGTAATTGGGAGCATGTTTAACTAATGGATAAGCCCCCCATTTAGATATATATTGAGAGCTAGAAAGACGTACAGCAGAATGATCTCCCAAATATGACACTTTAGTGGCAATACTTTCAGGTACCTCTGCATAGCTTCCATCTGTCCAATAGGTGCTTTCATAGGGTCTATCTAACCACACCTTGTTACCTCCCTCCGATACATGCCATGCATATCCATGACAATTATATTTCATGGTTGGACCTTCTATCACCTCTGCTTGGCTGTATATATTTGCCATTTCATTCATTATATAAGCAGAATCTGAAGGTGTAAGGTCAGAGTGTTGCAGGATATATGCAGAAACAGTAGTGCCTTTTGGGGTATAAATGGTTGTATTAGAATAGTCACTCAGGTCCCTCAATAAAGATTGCCGATTCTCACTCACACCAGTTACAGACAGGGCTTTGCTGATTGAGATATAATGAGTGTTGCTGAAAATGGCCGGGTTATTACAGATAATTTCACTTATTTCTGAAAGCGTTGAAGTAAATGTTTTTAACATTGTCTCCGACATTAAGTTTAGGACATCGTTTTGAATCAAAATATATTCCAAAAGCAGTGTTTGTAAAGAGAAACGTCCTTTTAAACTCATGTCGGAATTTCTTATGTTTTCAAAGTCCTTGGGAAATGATTCAAATTTTCTCAACAAGCAGTTTGGTAGATCTTGCCGATGTATAAGTTCTTTTAAACCATTAAATTCATTAGAGAATAGTTCGAAAGCATTTTGATCTCTTCCGTAAAGATAGAAATCAATTAAGTAAGGAAAGTTTAAGCATTCATCCAAAAGGTCTTCCGTTGATATAGTGGTGATAATATCTGGACGAATTTGTAACGCTTTTATCCTTTGAGGTATAGAATCAAATTCAATCCAATTATCATTAACGATAAGATTGTTTTTCATTTGGCAAGATCCGGCTTGAGATGCCAAAAAGAAAGAGATTATTAAAAATAAACGATTCATCTTAGTATTAATTTTAAATGCATGCATTAATATTCCTTTAGAATTCAATATACAATGATCTATATTTTTTAAGAGATAAAAGGTCTAAAATCAAAGCAAGTTATTCCATAAATGCTAATCCTCAATATGGTCAGTGGTTAAAACCTGCGCCCTAAATTAGCAAATAGGATCTTGTTATTCAGTAATAAGCGCAGGTTCAATTATCTCTTTCCTGGACACTTATAAAATACATATATAAATAACATAGAAGCCCATATTTTCTAATCCTTGAAGAAATGAAATAGGCTCATCTTTCAAATGTTGCGGCGGCCTTGTCGCTGAAACGCACACCACGGTTCTCCACGCCGTAGTCGGTGAGCATCCGCGAAAGCCCGAAAAGGCTGTACTTATACGGATGCTCATCGAACGTGCGGTTGGTGAAGGCACGGGTGTGTGGCACGTGCAGCGCCTCGCAGATTTGCAGGAACAGATTCTTCGACATTACAATATTTTATCTAATAATGGATTACAGGGATATTAGATTCGTATTGTTGCATAATAGCAATCACCATTGTCCAATTCTATTAATACATAATAGGTGGAATGTGATAAAGTAGATAGGTCTATGGTCATCATGTCTGGCGACTCGATTATGACCTCTTCGCTCATAGATATGTCACCAGTTGTGGCGTTTACAAAAGAAACAATGACATCACCGTCGTAACCAGAGAATGAAATGGTTAGTCCACCAGTATCATAATCACCATAGATAATGGTTGGATTCGCCTGTGGAGCCTTTGGCTTAATGATAGGAGTAGTTGGACGGGTGAATACAATTTTTTTCCCTGCGTTGACATTTGATATCACGCAAAACAGCAGAGCTGCCGCAATTAAAAAATACTTTCTCATATGCGTAAAAACTTAGTTGGTTTTTTCGATGCAAAGTTACATCTAAAGACCAGTGAAAGTCAAGCGCTAGCTATGGAAAAGTACGAACAAACAAGGAGGGGTAAAACTGTCAGAATTACAATGCGTTACACTTGGGCCTCAATAATTAATATTGCCGAAGTATGGAAAGGGACTGCGACAGCTATGGAAAAATTTACATCAAAGAGAGGGCTTTCTATATGGAATCGATAAAATCATACAGCGTAACTTTAGGGTCAACTACGCCCAAAACATTCTTCTTTAAGGTTTGTTTTCGATGCTGTACGGCAGAAGGAGTTATTCCATATACTCTTCCTATGTTCGGATTTGACATGCCAAGTCTAACCATTATACACAATCTGACGTCTTCTGGAGAGAGACTTTTGAAGCGTGCCCGAAGCTTAGACATCCGATTGTCATCTATCTCATCAAGCAAGTTTTCTATATCTGACCACTCTTTGGGAGTCATCTTTACAAAATCAGGCCTTTCTCTCAGTTTTTCTGTAACTTCGGTGTGTTCTATAATATAATTTTGTAGGTGCCTAATGGTTGCAAGTTTCTTCTTGTGGCTGTCTTCCAAGGCTTGGTTACGCTCCTGTTGAAAAGTGGCTTCCTTTTGCATGTGCAATAACTTCGCTTCGTGATGCAGTTGCCTCTCTTGCAAGAGGAGCCTATCACTTTCGGCTTTGCTTTTTCTGATAAGGAGCAATCTAATAAATAGGCCTCCGAATACAATAATAAATAGTGAGGTCGCGCAAAACAACCACTTCTGGAGCTTGTTATGATAGATTAGTATGTCATTATCCTTCTCCTTTTGAATAAGGTCTCTATAGTATTCGTCCTTTATCTGTTGGGCTTTTAAGTACATCATCTCTGATGCCGTAAAGGCAGAATCCATGTAAAAGAGTATGGAATCTTTGATAAGCTGGTGGGCGGCAACCTCTGAAAGTCCTCGGGCGTATAAGTAAGTTTGTGTAACATCCTCAATATATGTTGGTGCGAGGAATAGTTCTATGGCACGTTGAAGGGAATCACAACTCAAATAATAATTTGCCAGCTTTCCATTCCATACAATGCCTTCAGCTGTGCTTATATCAGGAAGTGGTACATTACGTGCATGTTCAAGAGCACGATAATAATCACCTTTCATCCAATAGATATCAGCCAGTAACATTTCGGTCTGTTGCATGTATGAGTCCCAATGGTTGACCTTAGCGATTTCCATCCCCTTATAAGCCATTTCGAGAGCATCATTAAAATCGCCATCATGTGCATAATCGATTTCGGAAGCGTAGTGAGCTGCATAGTGGAATAAGGACAGTAAATTCTCATCTTTGTCGTTGCACTTGTGATAAACCTTAATTCCTTCCTTAATCAGTTGTAACGCCTCTTCAACACTACTCCAATGCACCTGATTGGCTAACCTCTGGTATGCGATATAGCACGTATGCCAGTCCTCTGCTTTTTCAGAGTATTTGATGGCTTGACGGTAAATGTCTTCGCTTACCTTAATGCTATCCTTTTCCGCGTACCAGTCGCCCATGTATAGGGCCGACTGAGCGAAATGTTTGACTAATGCGTGGTCAGAGGAGGTGCCTGTGCCTGATTTATCGCGATAGAAGGTGTATGCCTGGCTGACAAGTGTGTCATTGAGCGGCGCTGCGCCCTGCATGGCATCGGCCATTGTGCGCAGGAGAGCGTACAAGGCTGCTTCCTCATCTCCGTCAAGCTTCTGCACATCTATCATCTTCAGCCGGGCGCCGGCGCTGTCGGGCTCTGCCGGAAGGAATGCCTCGGCCTCGGCCAGCAGGGGCATCTGAGGCTCATGGCGGCATCCGGTCAAGAGCGCCATGGTGGTAAGCAGGATGAGCCAACTCCTACAGCCTCCTCGGAGGGCGGTGAGGGTGCTTCCGGAGAAATTTACACTCGCTCGAGCTCTGCTTGCTTCTTGACCCTTCAAGAAGCAAGCAGAGCTCGAGCGAGTTGTTTTAATAAACATCCGGAAGTTCTTTTACCTTATTATTTGTTCAGCGTCCAGGTGGCGCCGTCCTTGCCGTCCTTGATCTCGAAGCCGAGGGCGTTGAGCTCGTCGCGGATGCGGTCGCTGGTGGCCCAGTCCTTGTTGGCCTTGGCGATGGCGCGCTGCTCGAGCACCATGTCTACAACGTGGCCGAAGGCTTCCTCGCGGGCGGCGTTGGCATCGGTTGAGTGTTGAGCGTTGAGGGCTGAGAGGCCGAGGATATCTTCTGCGAAGAGGTGCATGGTCGACGACAGTTCCTCCAGGTCCTCCTTAGAGATACAAGAGGACATGGTCGCCCCCCCTCGGGGGGGCTGGGAGGGGGCCAGTAGTTTATTCACCGTTCCGCAGGCCTCGAAGAGGTGGCTGATGACGGTGGGCGAGGCCAGGTCGTCGTTCATGGCGTCGTAGCACTTCTGTCGCAGCTCCGTGGCCACGCGGTGCGTCTCGGCATCGCTCTCGGCGGCGGGGGTGATGCGCTCGAGGTCGGCGATGGCGGTCATCAGGCGCTGCAGGCCTTTCTCAGCAGCCTGGAGGGCTTCGTTGGAGAAATCTACGGTGGAGCGGTAGTGAGCCTGGAGAATGAAGAAGCGCACGGTCATGGGCGAGTAGGCCTGCGAGAGCTTCTCGTGCTGTCCGGTGAAGAACTCGTTGAGCGTGATGAAGTTGCCCAGCGACTTGCCCATCTTCTGTCCGCCGATGGTGATCATGTTGCAGTGCATCCAGTATTTGACCATATCGTCGCCCTGCGAGGCTACGGCCTGCGCGATCTCACATTCGTGGTGGGGGAAGACGAGGTCCATGCCGCCGCCGTGTATGTCGAAATGGTTGCCAAGGTACTTGCGGCCCATGGCCGTGCACTCGCAGTGCCATCCGGGGAAGCCTGCGCTCCAGGGCGACGGCCATCGCATGATGTGCTCGGGCTGTGCGCATTTCCAGAGGGCGAAGTCCACCTGGTTGTGCTTCTCGCTCTGTCCGTCGAGCTCGCGCGAGTTGTTGATGACGTCGGTGAGGTTGCGGCCGCTGAGCTTGCCGTAGCGGTGGTGCTCGTTGTATTTCTCTACGTCGAAATAGACGGAGCCCTGGCTCTCGTAGGCATAGCCGTTCTTGAGGATTTCCTTGACGAGTTCGATCTGCTCGATGATATGTCCTGTGGCGTGCGGCTCAATGGAGGGCGGCAGGCAGTTGAGGGCGCGCATGGCGTCGTGGAAGCGGTTGGTGTAGTACTGCGCCACCTCCATGGGCTCCAGCTGCTCCAGCCGTGCCTTCTTGGCAATCTTGTCCTCACCCTCGTCGGCATCGTGCTCGAGGTGGCCCACGTCGGTGATGTTACGCACGTAGCGCACCTTGTAGCCGATGTGCTGAAGGTAGCGGAACAGAAGGTCGAAGGTGATGGCCGGCCGGGCGTGGCCCAGGTGAGCGTCGCCATAGACTGTTGGCCCGCAGACGTACATGCCTACGCGGCCAGGAACCAAAGGAGTAAACAATTGCTTGCTTCGCGAAAGGGTGTTGTAGATAAAAAGGGCAGCACCCTCCCGTCCCCCCCGAGGGGGGGCGAACTGAGTTGTATTCATATTCATAATATAAATCGTTTAATTATTTGTAGCGTTTGTTCCATGTTTCCAATCACTTCTTCGTTAGTGAAACGGACAACCTTGTATCCGTGTTCTTCCAACCATCGAGTCCGTTCCTCATCGCTTACTTGCTGCCCCGGAAGCTGATGATAGCCGCCGTCGAGCTCGATGACCAGTTTGGCATGAGGACAATAGAAGTCTGCAATGAAGTCGCCAATGATGTGCTGACGCTTGAAGACGCCCCCCAACTGTTTGCCTTTCACCATTTCCCACAGGGCACTCTCGGCTTGAGTAGGATGCTTTCTGTTTTCGATGGCAAAATCCTTTAAGAGGGTATAATTTAGAGGATTGGCGGTTTGGTAAGTGTAGCCCCATCCCGTCCCACCCGAGTGGGGGCGAACAGATTCTCTTGATTCTATTATTTCTCTTGGGGACAGGCCGGGGAGGCCTTGTGCGAGGTTTTCGCCCCCCCTCGGGGGGGACGGGAGGGGGCCAGGGGCCTCTATGATCTTTAGTAGGTGAGCGGGTGCCTCCTCCTCTGGGATATTCATCTCCACACATTCCTTGCCGCGATAGAGGCTCACCTTGCCGCGGGCGGCGCCGACGTAGCCGTAGTCGGCATCAGCCATCTCGCCGGGACCGTTCACGATGCAGCCCATGATGGCTATCTTCAGGCCCGCCAGCCGCTGGGCCAGCGCAGGGTTCTCTTTGCCAGCTTGCTCAAAGGCACTCTTGACGCGGCGGATGGTGGCGGGCAGGTCGTAGAGCGTGCGTCCGCAACCTGGGCACGAGATGAACTCGGTCTTGGTGGTGCGCAGGCGTGCGGCTTGCAGCAGCGAGTAGGCCACGGGTATCTCGTTCTCGGGCGGCTCGCTGAGGCTGACGCGGATGGTGTCGCCTATGCCGTCGATGAGCAGGGCGCCTATGCCTACGGCAGAGCGCAGACGGCCGTCCTCGCCCTCGCCGGCCTCCGTGACGCCCAGATGCAGGGGGAAGGTCATGCCCTCGGCGTCCATGGCCTTGCAGAGCAGGCGCACGCTCTCCACCATGACCACGGTGTTGGAGGCCTTGATGCTCACGACCACATTCATGAAGTTCTCTCGCATGCAAACGCGCAGAAACTCCATGCACGACTCCACGATGCCGGCAGGCGTGTCGCCGTAGCGCGACATGATACGGTCGGAGAGCGAGCCGTGGTTTACGCCTATGCGCACGGCCGTGCCGTGCTCTCGGCAGATGTTGAGGAAGGGGATGAGGCGGTCCTCGATCTTCTGCAACTCGGCCTGATACTCTTCGTCGGTGTAGTCCAGATGCTTGAACTTACGGGCGGCATCGACATAGTTGCCGGGGTTGATGCGTACCTTCTCGCAGTAGCGGGCGGCCACGTCGGCCACGGCGGGATTGAAATGGACGTCGGCCACCAAGGGCACCATGCAGCCCGCAGCCCGCACCCGCTTGCGAATCACTCGCATGTTCTCGGCCTCGCGCACGCCCTGCGTGGTCAGCCGCACCAGCTCGCCGCCGGCCTCGGCAATGGCCAGGATCTGGCGCACGCAGCCGTCGGTGTCGAGCGTAGATGTAGTGCACATCGACTGCACGCGCACGGGGTTCGAGCCCCCGATGCCTATCGTGCCTACGCGCACTTCATGAGTCTTTCGTCTTTGCATAAGATAGATTTTGCGTGCAAAGATACGGCGGAAAAGAGGAAGGACAAAACTTTTTGCCCTCTTTTCACTTTGTGAAACAAAAAAAGTTATTTGAAGAAGGACGCTCGGCACTTCACGCCCCCTGCAAAGGGCGCTGTTGATGGTTCCCGCATCCGCGTCGTCTGTGAGCGCCTCTGCCCAAGCCCCCATCGAAATTTGAAAAGTTTTTCAAAAAAGGGTTCATCCTACATTGTAAGCCGTTGATTCTCAGTGAAGGCATCATTTTCTGATGACATGTGCGGTAGAAATAAAACAAAAAATTTTCTTTCGTTTCTACCGCACATGTCATTCATTAAGTCATCCCGCAGGCCGGCGCTTGTTCCCGAAGTCTTAAGGGTTTCATGCAAAACTCTAAGAGTTTAGGCGAAAAGTCTTTAGAGTTTTGGCCGAAAGTCTTGGGAGTGTGGAGCGACCCGCCCGGGGCATCACGCCACACGCCCTATTGTATCCGCCTATTCGCCCTATTGCATGTGCCTACACGCCCTATTGTATCCGCCTATTCGCCCGGTCGCATCTGCCTATTCATCCGGTCGTCTGTGGAGAACTGAATCAGAACCTGAATACTACACCGCCTTGCACGAAGTCTTGTGTGCCAGCGCCTGCCTCCACATACCCCAACCATTGCTTCCTTCCGACTTCGATGCCTAAAGGCGATAACTGGTAGTCGGGCCGAAATCTGTTGTCATCGTTGATGTAGTTGGCATACATAACTCCCGCCGCCACGCGCGAATACAGGCTCACGTACTTGCGGCTGAGCCAGCTCCACTTCGCCTGTGGCATCACACCGAAAAAGAACTCCCTCTTGCCATACTGTTCGTAATGAGCAGTGGCTCCTATTGCCCAGGACTTATTAAGCCGATAGAAATAATGGATTGACACGGGAAAGGGTATGGGGTGTCGGGCTTCCAGACCTTCATCCCAATTCCACACGCCCCAGTAATGAGAATATACTATTGGAGCCAGACTTTTATAACCCGTTCCTACTGCAATCTCATGACGGTAAATCCGTTCTGTATTCTCTTCCTGAGCTGACAAGCATGAGAAAGCGAGCAGCCCGGCAATTATAGTGACAAACTTCTTCATGGCCTATTCGTATAATTCATTATCCGTTTCATAATCATAGCAGCAGCCGTCGACATTCTCACATCGCATCAGTACACATTTCCTTTTCATGATAGGATCGTATGAAATGAGCCCACCACGGGCACAGCCGATGCCTTCAATCCATATGTCATGGAAGGCATTATTAGATGACCATACTGGCAACACGTTACGTGCAATTCCATGCACCACCTTCTGATAAGCATCACTGGCTATCAGTGTGTAGCCGTACCAGCGCATCTGATTCATATCCTTTAGTCCAAAGTCGTAGATTAGTCTTTCCGTGCGTTTGCCGCTATCTGTGAACATCACTTTCATGAGAGTGTCCCTGACGGCTCCGATATAGTGATATTGCGCGTCACCGGAAGTGTCTGCCTCACGTACATACATCTTTTTATATATCTTGCCTCTCAATACTGTATCCCCCATGATTCTGTATCGATAGAGTTCAATGGGCTTGTTGCCATAGCCCTCCTCTCCGGCAAATATCCATTCTTTCTCCTCTTCTGCAAAAGCCAGATAATCCTCAGGCACCACTCTTTCGCTGTCTGGGACAACGATGTCGTCAACGGAGCAGCCGGAGGCGGAAAGAAAGAGAAGGATGCCGAATAATGGTTTGAGATAGTTGATTGACATAATAAATCTATGGTATTGTTTAAATAACGTATAAGTGGCTTATTTTAGTTTAAGATGGTTATTTAAGGTGTTGTTAGCTAGAACTACATAGGATAACGTTCTTTATACAATATTTTAATCATTCCAGTTTCATCAAAATACATACACTTGCGCGGAACAACTCATCATTAGAATTGTGATGACGGCAGGCGTTAGGATACGTGTAAGCAGGGCCTTCTTCATGTGGTCGGTTTGTTTTCTGCCGCAAAGATAGGAAGAAATAACGAATGACGAATGACAAATAACAAATTTTTTTGGCGAAAAGTGAAAATTGGCTGCGTGGGGAATGACGAATGACTAATGACGAATGACGAGTGACGAATGATAAATAGCGCTACTCACTCCACTAAACCCTAAGCGCTGAACGATAAACGATAAACCCAATCGCATTCTTCACCCTTCACTCTTCACTCTTCATCCTTCAGTAGCGGCTCCGCCGCGCCCCTCCGTGTCCTCTGTCTTCTCTGTGCTCTCTGTGGCTGCGAAGCAGCTCCTGATTATCAGTTACTTGCAATGTAAGATGAACCCTTTTTTGAAAAACTTTTCAAATTTATCTCCTACTTGAACGATACCTTGAAAGTTTCCGGCTTTCTGCCTTGCGGCGTCAGCGTCAGCACATACAGGCCACTTCGAACCCGGCTGAAGTCGAGCACACCGCCACCGACGGGCATCTCGCCTCTGCCGCTCACCTCGCCCGACTGGGCGTTCTGGAGCGTGTAGGGCACTGTGAGAGCCTTTGCATTAGCCTTGTTCTCGGCCTGCAGCACTTCCAATGGCTGCGGCGCTCCGCTGTAGTCAACGGGAACGATTGTCACCTGATGATCGCTGCTGACATTGCCAAGTGAGTAGCTGACATTGTTCACAACTATCTGGGTGAATTTGCTGGGGCCGCGCCCACAACTGTTATAAGCATAGGCTTCAACGTTGTAGGTGCCGTAGGACAAATGAATCTGCTTGCGCCCTTCTATCCAATGATAAGTCACTCCGTTTATAATCCAGTAATAGTCCTCAACGGCCTGGCTCATATAGTCAGTCTCGGAGTAGATATAATTACCATCGTAGAACAAATCGGTGATAATCGGACCTCCAACCCACATCTCCTTGGTGGATATGAGACTCCCCTTATAGTAGACTTTAATATATCCCCTGCCATCAGATACTTTTTGAACTGTCAGCGAACCATTGGAATATGACGTGATGTTAAGATTTGGACTGACTTGAATGGAAAGACCAGTAGAAGAGTAGTTGGTATTAAGGGCGACAAACGAGTCTGAGGGCATATTACTAATAGTATATGTGCCCTGAGAGCACAGCATATTGGTGCCTGAAATAATTACAGAAGATGAACTGTTAATCGTTGTTCTGTTTGTCGACATAGGATCAAGCCAGTTGCTTAATCTGGTATCATTTGTTCCTCCGCCGGTCCATGAAAGATTGAATTTACCATATTTGGCAACTGTCTGTTGGCATGCATTATCTTTTGTAGGACCACCATGCAATTGGCCTACTACTCTTTGGCTTTGATCGAAAAGCGGCGAACCGGACGAGACGTCCTCTCTTACTCCTTCGTCAAAGTTTACTTTCCAGTGATTATACTCATTTGTACTATTGACCTCATTCCATTTATCTGTCGAAAATGCGTCATCTTCTATAGATATCTTCATTAAGTCTCCTTTTGGATGATGGATACAAGCGCCATTGGATGGGGTGTTTCCACTCCTGTCCCAGCCTAACCAGTACAGAGACAAGTTAGTCTTCAAATTGTGGCTAATTTCCATCAAAGCGAAATCTGTATTCATCCATGCAGCCCTAAAAATAGCCCCATTATACGTTATGCTGGCAGCAAGCGTTGTGTCACCACACTCTTCCTTTTTAAAATGGAATTTGAACATCCAATTTTCTGCATCTTCCTTTTCGATGTCTGATATATATCCGGACTTGTTGCTATCAATGCAATGAAATGCTGTGAGAAAATATGGTTTAAAAGAGTAATCGGTACTCATCAATAGTGAGCCGCTACACCATTCAGTGCCGTTCGCTAACAGCACCAAAGCAAGAGCCTTGGATTCTGCCTCGTACTCTGGATGACATGCTACATCTACATTGCAACTACTAGAAGAACCTATTCCATAGCAGATAAAAGATTTAAGGTCAAATCCCCTATATGCATGAATAACGTTGCTAATTGTTAGCGTAGACTTCCCCTGGACCTTATATGGCTCGTACAGAAATAATGAAACTCGTTGGCCAGGTATTAAATCTGTCATAAAATGTCCAGTCTTAGGTATGGCATCTGCGTTTACTGGGCCATAGAAAGCAGTCCCATCTTCATTTATTATTTCCAATGTTGCACCCTCTGGTAAATAAAAGTTATCGAAGATAAAGTTTAATGAGAGTGCTCCGATGGATTCGAGAGTCATAGTCCAAACTCGTCCATTATCTACCTGCTGCCACTGGCCATCGTTAAGTGTAAGGGATAAGGGGAAACTCTTTCCAAAACGATATGGGATATCCATCCCAGCCAATATGGAGTCTTCTTTAATTAGCTCGGACACATCAAATGCTGGCATCCGTTGAATCTTGCTTTTCTTAGCAAGTACTTTAGCCTTTTCAAATGAAGATGAACGCAGAGGAAAATTATAATATTTTGTTTCGACCTGAGCTTGAGTAATAAATGTAGTTGAGGCAACTATATTTAGAAAAAGTGTCAGTAAATATCTCATAGTTATTCAATCTTAAACCATAATTTGCAATATAATGTATTGCCATTGCTTAGATAGCAATAAGCCTCAGTAAAATACGTTCCTTTGGTGAGTTTCTTGTGTGAAGCCTTAAGAACAAAAGGTCCTATTGGCTTGATGTTAGAATCATTGTACCAGGGACATTGATAGTGATAAGTAGTTTGGGCGCAAAGCAATGCTGCCCGCATAGTCCAATCTTCTACATATGACCAAGAAGTGCCGCAGTCTTTTCCGGAAGTAGTAAAGACCCTGAATGTGTTATACCCCAATGTCCTTGGACCTCCAGGTATATGGATATGTTCATCCGTGGTATTTTCAATCGTCAAGTCAAAAAAGATATTTTCTCCCTCTCGAAAGGTCATGGTTGTGTCACCTTGGGAATTGAGCAAGGCATATGTCATTATTACCCCTTCCCTCTCTATAGCCGACACTTTTTCCGCCGTTGGGGGCAAGTCATAATTATAATCTACGTCATCCTCATTATCAGAACAGGATGGCAGCATTACAAATGGGGCCGAGATGGTGGCCATAAGGATGATTGCTTTTAAGAAG
>JAFRNY010000022.1 GCA_017429945.1 Bacteroidaceae bacterium | reverse complement strand
GGCAATGATATAGGAGTTGACCTGCAAAGCCCCGTAGGGGCGACGGATATTAGGCAGGGCGTGAAGCGGAGCGGAACCCCTGCTCAAAGAGTTGATGTATATAGAGTGCCGTAGGTACGACGGAATTATTGAGCTTGTTCCTGCGTACCTACGGCACTCTATATACCTTCTGACATGATACAGGGGTTCCGTTCGCTTCGCTCACTCCACGCCCTGCCTAAATTCCTACGCCCCTCTGGGGCTTATTCCCCTTTCAACAGGTCAACTCCTATATCATTGCCTTTGTTGTTTGGCGTATGTTCAGTAAAGACATGAATGTGATTTATTGCACTTAAACGCTCATTTTTTTGTATCTTTCACCGAAAAAGAGTACTTTTGTGGCGGTTTTTTATTGTTAGACGGTTGTTTTTATCAGTTTATTAGAGTATGAAGATAGGTTTTGACAACGAGAAATACGTCCGAATCCAGTCGGAACACATCAAGGAACGCATCGCTCAGTTCGGCGACAAGCTCTACATGGAGTTTGGCGGCAAGCTGTTCGACGACTATCACGCTTCGCGCGTCCTGC
Organism: Bacteroidaceae bacterium; assembly: GCA_017429945.1. Taxonomy (GTDB): domain Bacteria; phylum Bacteroidota; class Bacteroidia; order Bacteroidales; family Bacteroidaceae; genus Physcousia. Next base: position 2,402 of record JAFRNY010000022.1, on the reverse strand, counting down.
CAGGTTTCCAACCCGATTCGAAGTTGAAAATGCTGATGCAGTTGAAAGACGATGCAGAGATAATCATCGTGATCTCAGCCGAGGATATCGAGCGCAATAAGGTTCGCGGCGACCTCGGTATTCCCTACACCGAGGATGTGTTGCGCCTGCGCGATGTGTTCAGCGAGCGTGGGTTGCTGGTCAGTTCCGTTGTCATCACTCACTTCAACGGCCAGGCTTCGGCTGTTGCTTTCCGTGAGCAGCTTGAGCGTCTCGGTCGCGTGCGCGTGTACTATCATTATTTGATAGAGGGTTACCCGACGAATGTCGAACTGATAGATTCAGATGAGGGCTTCGGGCGTAATGATTTCGTAGAGACTACGCGTCCGCTGGTGGTCGTCACGGCGCCAGGTCCGGGCAGTGGCAAGATGGCTGTGTGCCTGAGCCAGTTGTGGGGCGAGAACCATCGTGGGGTGAAGGCCGGCTATGCCAAGTTCGAGACGTTCCCCATCTGGTCGATACCCCTGAAGCACCCTGTCAACGTGGCCTATGAGGCTGCTACGGCCGACTTGAACGACGTAAACATGATCGACCATTTCCACCTCGAAGCCTATGGCAAGACTACCGTCAATTACAACCGCGACATAGAGATATTCCCTGTCCTGAACGCTATTTTCGAGTCGATTTACGGCGAGAGCCCCTACAAATCGCCTACGGACATGGGCGTGAACATGGCCGGTTTCTGCATCTCGGACGACGATGTGTGCTGCGAGGCGTCGAAACAGGAGATCATACGGCGCTATTATTCGGCTTTAGGCGAGATGCTCGACGGGCGCAAGGGCAACGAGGAGGTGAACAAGATTGCGCTGCTGATGAAGCAGCTTAAGCTCACCACAGCCTACCGGGCGACCACTGTGGCCGCCTATGAGCGACGCCTGCAGAGCGGCACGCCTTCGGCTGCCATAGAGCTCGAGGACGGTACGATCATCACTGCCGACACCTCCGACTTGCTGGGCCCTTGTGCAGCCCTGCTGCTCAACGCTACGAAGTATCTGGCCGGCATCGACCACTCGCTGAAGCTGATTCCTCAGGATATGATAGTGCCCATCCAGCGCATGAAGACTTCGATGCTCCACGGCAACAACCCACGGTTGCACACCGATGAGGTGTTGGTGGCGCTGGCCGTGCTGTCGCAGCACGACGAGAACTGCCGTCGCGCGCTCGAGACGCTGCCCCAGTTGGATGGCTGCCAGGTGCATGCCACGGTGATGCTCAGCGAGGTGGACCGCAAGATTTTCAAGAAGTTAGGCTGTGGTCTTACGTGCGACCCTGTGCGTAAGGTGTGATGCTTGATTTGGCGAAAATAAGGCTAATAATGGCGTAAAATAAGACAACGGCACGGGTATGAGAAAAGGTTTGGTGCTCGAAGGCGGTGCTCTCAGGGGCTTGTTCACGGCGGGCGTCATGGACGTGCTGATGGAGTCCGGTGTGGCCTTCGACGGCGTCGTGGGCGTGTCGGCCGGCGCTTGCTTTGGCTGCAACTACAAGAGCGGCCAGGCAGGGCGTGTGCTGCGCTACAACCTGCGTTTTGCCCACGATCTGCGCTACTGCAGTTTGTGGTCGCTTCTCACTACAGGCGGCATCTTTGGGCCTCGTTTTGCTTATCGTACGTTGCCTCAGAAGCTCGATATTTTTGACGTTGAGGCCTTCGATCGCAGCCCTATGGAGTTTCATCTTGTGGCCACGGATGTCGACACGGGCGAGGCTGTCTATCGGCGTTTCGACCGCTTCAGCGATGAGATGTACGACTGGATTTTGGCCTCTTCGTCGATGCCAATCGTCTCTCGAGTTGTAGAGATCGGCCGCCAGCGCCTGCTCGACGGTGGCATTGCGGACTCTATACCGTTGCGCTATTTCGAGGACCAAGGGTTCGGGCGCAATGTGGTTGTGCTGACGCAACCGCTTGGCTATGAGAAGAATGAACTCAGCCATCAGCGCTTCATCCGCTGTGCTCTGCGCCGCTATCCCAAGCTCATTGAGGCTTGGATTCATCGCCACGAGATGTACAATGCCGAGCTTCGTTACATAGCCGAGCGCGAGGCTTCGGGCAGCGCTTTGCTGCTTTATCCGAGCGAGAAGTTGCCCATAGGGCACATCTCTCACAGCCGCGAACGCATGCAACTGACCTATGATTTGGGTCGCGAATGTGCCGAACGGCGGTTGGATGAGATAGTTAAGTTCCTAGGCTGAGGCTAGATTGCGCTGCATTATGTACATATTGGCTTGATTATGTGAGTCTTAGGCTTGTGATGGTCCGTGCCTGTTCTTTTTGCTTACTGCTCCCGTGCGTCCCATCGTCCCGCGTCCCATCGTCCCATTAAGGAGGTTGCAGATGTGCAGACTAGATGTTTACTATTATATAT
>JAFRNY010000004.1 GCA_017429945.1 Bacteroidaceae bacterium | reverse complement strand
CTCTGCGGAATCACAGGCGACGAGATACACCAGATATTCGACAGTGAGGTGGAGAAACTTGCCGTAATGCAGGACATGAGCAAGGAGGAATGCTATGCCCATCTGGAACAACAATACGACGGCTATCACTTCAGACCTGATTCCATCGGTATCTACAACCCGTTCAGTCTGCTGAACACGTTGAACAAGAAGGAGTTCCGCAACTACTGGTTCGAGACGGGCACGCCGACCTTCCTCGTAGAGGTGCTGAAGAAGAACCACTACCAACTGGACAACCTCACCGAGGAGCTGGCGACAGCCGACGACCTGACAGGCCTCGACACAGCGATGGAGAATCCCGTACCCCTCATCTATCAGAGCGGCTACCTCACCATCAAGGGCTACGACAAGGAGTTTAAGATGTATCAGCTGGGTTATCCGAACAAGGAAGTGGAAGAGGGGTTCGCCCATTTCCTCATGCCTTTCTACACGCCCGTCTCGAGAGAAAAGCAGAACTTCTTCATTCCCAATTTCGTGAAGGACCTCAGAAAGGGCAATGTCGAGGGCTTCATGACGCGCCTGCAGGCACTGTTCGCCGACGGGTCGTATCAGGTGGTGGGTGACATGGAGCTGTACTTCCAGAACTGCATGGCGGTCATCATGAAGCTCCTGGGCTTCTATGTGGACGTGGAGCGTCACACCAGCAACGGCCGCATCGACATCGTCGTCAAGACACAGGACTACATCTACGTCATGGAGCTGAAGCTCGACGACACGGTGGAGGCCGCCCTTCGGCAGATAGAAGAGAAGGGATATGCCCTCCCCTACACCGCCGACTCGCGAACGCTCTACAAGATAGGCATCAGCTTCTCGTCGAAGACCCGCCGCTTAGAGGACTGGCGCGCCGTCAGGTAGGCAAGAGAAAGTCATGAAATGATGATTTTGATAGAAAAGTTTTTAAGTTGCCTACATTGCCTACATTAAAAACTAACAGACTGACTTATAGCGCCTTAATCTATGTAGGCAGATATGTAAGCAATGTAGGCAATGAAGAATGAAGAATTTTTTGAATGGGGAAATGAAGTATGGGGAATGAAGAATTACGAGGAACGAAGGACGAGTGTCTCAGTGAAAAGGCGAAAAAACACGGAGAAAAGTTGCGCGGCTCGCTGAAAAGCAGTATCTTTGCGGTCGTAAGGCAGTTATTGCCTTTCCACCTAATAATCTTTTTAGCGTTCTTCAGTTTTATTTGTCATCAATGAAATATGACGGAAAGTATGTCACCCTCACAGTTAGAACATCCATTCGCGGCATCGGCTGAACAGCCCGAAAGTTTTGTCAATCCCTTTCAAGGCGACGCCCACCCTCTTGCCAAGGAAGCGGCAGAGATGCTGCAGGCGTATATTGCCAGCAACGCTGACGTCAAAGCTGCGGCCGACGAGGGGAAGATGTTCGGTGTGCTGGTGGTGGAGGGCGGTTTCTTCCTCGCTGCCTACTCCGGCCTGCTCGGCGGTAGGAACGACTGGCCGTGGTTTGTGCCGCCCGTCTTCGATGCGCAAAAGCCCGACGGACATTTCAAGACGCAGGAGCGCACGATTAGCGACATCAACCACGAGATAGAACGACTGGAGTTGTCGGACGAATATGCCCGACTGAAAGCCGAGGTGGCAGAAGCGGAAAAGAGTGGTGCAGAGCGCGTGGCTACATATAATAATAAGGTACGCGAGGCAAAGACGCTGCGCAACATGCTCCGCCTGCAACGAAACATGTCGCCCGAGGAGAATGCCCGCCTGGTGAAGGAGAGTCAGTTTATGAAGGCTGAGCTACACCGCATCAAGAAGCGCGAACAGGCTATTGTCGAAGAAAAGAAAGCGCCGCTCCTCGCGATGGAGCAGCACATAGAGGCGCTGAAGGAGAAGCGCCGACTGATGTCCGACAACCTGCAGCGATGGCTCTTCTCGCAATATAAGATGCTGAATGCCAACGGCGAACAGAAAAACCTGCTTGAAATCTTCAATGCGTATCGCGCATCCACGAATCAAGAAATCAAGTCGTTGCAGCATCATGCTGCCACGCCCCTCTCTCTCGGGAAGGCTATGGGGGGGCGAGCTCTGCTCGGGATGGAGGAGACGGAGGTGAGCCTCCTCCCCCCAGCCGGATCGGGCGACTGCTGTGCTCCGAAGCTCTTACAGTATGCCTTCGCCCACGGTCTGAAGCCTCTCTGCCTGGCAGAGTTCTGGTGGGGCGCACCGCCGAAGGCCGAGATACGCCACCACCTACACTTCTATCCACCCTGCCGCGGAAAGTGTCTGCCGATACTGAGGTGGATGTGTGCAGGTTTTCGAGGGTGCGAGGGTAATGAATCGAGGTGCGAGGTGCGAGGAGCGAGGAGTGAGAATAGTAGTGAATCGAGGTGCGAGGTGCGAGGTGCGAGGTACGAGAATAGTGATGAGGTGCGGGCATCAGGGTCAGATAGTAATCTCGCACCTTCGTACCCACGCACCTTCGCACCCACGATTATCGCACCCACGATTCTCTACGAAGACGACTACCTGGCCGTTGTGAGCAAGCCCGCCGGTATGCTCAGCGTGCCGGGCAAGATTGGCGGTCGCTCGGTGGAGTCGTTGATGCGCCAGCGTTGGCACGATGACATCACACCGATCATCGTCCATCGACTCGACATGGACACCTCCGGACTGATGGTCGTTGCCCGCACGAAATGGGCCCACCAACAGCTGCAGGAACAGTTTGCGCGGCATGAGGTAAGCAAACGCTATGAAGCCATCCTCGACGGCCCGTGGCCTGCCAGCCTTCCGGCAGAAGGCACCATCTCCCTTCCCCTCCGTCCTGACATCGACGACCGCCCGCGCCAGCTGGTAGACCCCGTCAACGGAAAAGAAGCAAGGACACGTTATAGGCTGGCCCCCCTTAGGGGGGATAAGAGGGGATGGGGGAGCAATTCTTCCCCCCTTGGGGAGGATAAGAGGGGGGGGGAGCAATTCTTCCCCCCTTGGGG
>JAFRNY010000003.1 GCA_017429945.1 Bacteroidaceae bacterium | reverse complement strand
TCCGCGCAGCCCAATTTTCAATTTTCAATTTTCAATTTTAATTTTCCATACCTTCTCCGCACCGTTGCTAAGCTCGCCTGGCTCATCCTCTGGTACCCCGACACCTACGAGTTCAACCGCTGCTTCCCCAACCTCGACCACCACTTTGCGCGCCTTGACGCCCTCCTCTTCGGCTGCCAGCCCTCGCTGGAGTTCAGCCAGGCCCTCCCCAGCCCCTTCTGGAGCGAGGCCTTCAACCTCGGCTACTGGAGCTACTACCCCATGATAGCCATCCTCGTCCTCACCCTCTTCTTCCGTCCCCTCATCCACACCCCTAAACGCTCACCGCTAAACGCTAAACCCTCAGCGCTAAACGAATCCCCCTCCGCGCAGCCCAATTCTTCATTTTTCACTTTTCACTTTTCACTTGCAAGTCGCACCGCGACTTGCATCCTCCTCTCCTTCTTCCTCTTCTACCTCATCTACATCTTCCTCCCCGTAGCAGGTCCCCAGTACTATTTCCGTGCCGTAGGCATCCCCGAGATCATGGCGGGCCATTTCCCGTCCCTCGGCACCTATTTCTCCTCCCACCTCGAGGCCTTGGCGCCTCCGGGCTGGACCGACGGCCTCTTCTACCAGCTCGTCGCTGGCGCCCAGGAAGCCGGTGAGCGCCCCACGGCCGCCTTCCCCAGCAGCCATATAGGCATCTCCACCATCGTCCTCATCCTCGCCCGTCGCCACGCCCCCCGCCTCCTCTTCCTCTTCCTGCCCCTCTGGGCGCTCCTCTGCTGCGCCACAGTCTATATCCGCGCCCACTACCTCGTCGATGCCATTGCAGGCCTTATATCAGCACCAATCATCCTCTGGCTCGCAGAGAAAATTATTGGAGGGGGGGAAAGTGGTGAAAGACAATGTCCAGAGATAGATACCTTGTAACTAACTAATCACAGTCGGAGCCATGCGTACACTGTGTATCTTTCTTCTCTTCGTTATATCCCAGTGTTCAGCTTATGCTCAGGCCGACGACTGGGAGCAGCTCCTTGAGCTGTTGGCTGAAGATGCTTACAGTTCAGACTCCGATGATGACATCGAAGCCTTAGACGACCAAATCGATGAACTGACCGAGCTGCACGAACATCCGCTTGACTTGAACGTGGCAACTCGAGAGCAACTTAGCAGTCTGCCCTTTCTAACTGACGCTCAAGTCGACGCCATCTTCGACTATCGCTCGCGCTATGGAGCATTTCGTTCTGAGGGGGAGTTACGCCTCGTGCCGGAACTCGGGTCTCGCCAACTTCAATGGCTCAGAGCCTGCACGTTCATCAGCTACAAACCAGTGACACAGGCACCACGCGTGGCAAAAGCTTTTAGCCATGAAGTAATGACACGTCTCGACGTGCCCCTCTACGAGCGCGAAGGATGGCCATGGGCTCAGGGTATGGCCCACAGGCTGCGTTACACGGCGAAGCAGCAGGGGCGTTGGGATTTCGGCCTGCGCGGCGAGAAGGACTCCGGTGAACCTATGTTTAACAGCCGAAATCCGTTATGGGATGCTTGGGGTGCACACGCCATGCTTGAGAACTGGAGATTCGTTGAAAGACTCATCATAGGTGACTATAAGGTTGCCATGGGTGAGGGGCTAGTGATTAATAATGGATTCCAACTTGGCAAGCAACTCACGAGCCTCTGGCGACGACCGGCCGTGCTGAGGCCCCACCGCTCTGCTGAAGAGAACCGATTCTTGCGTGGAGCAGGTGTGACCCTGAGAATGGCGTCATTCCTCTCCCTTACAGCCCTTTACTCCTTCCGCAAACTCGATGCTACCGTTCAGGCCGATAATAGCGTTCAGACAATAAATAGTAGCGGACTCCACCGTACACCATCGGAACTCGCACGGCGTCGCACACTTGGATGTCATACAACGGCCGTGCACCTAGCATGGGACAGCCAGCTCTTGCGGCTTGGTGCTTCGGCCATGTATCAGTACTACGACCATCAGTTTCGCCAAGGAGCCTCTCTCTATCGCCAGATTTATCCCGAAGGTTATCAGTTTGGAGCCGTCAGTGCCGACTATGCCTTACATTTCCGTCGTTTCTATTTCAGCGGCGAGACAGCGCGGAGTTTTGCCGCACGGTCAACAGCACCAGATGTTTTGAACCCATCGAGTGGTAGCGGTTGGGCAACGGTCAATAAGGCATCTTTGCGCTTCAGCCCGAACACAAGCGTCACGGCTGTGCAACGTTTCTACTCGCGCAACTATTACTCGGCTTTAGCATCGGCCTATGGCGAGAACGGCCGTGTGCAAAACGAAAGCGGCGTGGCACTGCTTGTAGACGCCGATAGGGTGGGTCCCTTTGGCTTGCGAGCATTGGTTGACTATTTCTACTCGGCGCACCCGGATTTTTCCGTGGCAGACCTCCACAGACCCGCACGACTGCATAAGCAAAGGCAAAACCAGTCATCCATATATCTTACAGACTCTGTAGAAGAAGAACGGCAGGTTAGAGATGCCATGCAGTTCTGCCCGG
>JAFRNY010000001.1 GCA_017429945.1 Bacteroidaceae bacterium | reverse complement strand
GCACTCTTCCAGAGTACATATTCCACGATTGTATGCCAACCGGGGGTGCTCGCTACGTTCGTACCCTCGGTTATTAAGCGAAGACCGCGTTGCGGTCTCTTTGGTGGTAAGATTGCGGATTATCATAAATATAATCCTAACCGAGATTTATCATAATTAGTGGAAAGAACTAAAGCACTGAAAAAAATTATTTTTTTGTTGCAAAAGTACCGCACATGTCACAGAGTTTTTAAAAAGTTTTTCAGAAAAGGGTTCATCTTACATTGTAAGTCACTGATAATCAATACCACCTTGCAGCACACAGAGTTCACGGAGCTAAACTCTAAGTTCCGAGCCCTCAATCCTCATCGATAAACCCTAAAACCTAAACCCTCATCGACAAACCCTCTACGCCCCATGCCACCACTGGAAATCAGTCGTTTGCAATGTAAGATGAACCCTTTTTCAAAAAACTTTTTGTTTTTTGCTGCAACGGGAGGGACGGGTTGTCAAACCCTTAAAACTTTCGCCCGAAAGTTATATAACATCTGGCCGAAAGTCTATAGAGATTCGGGCAGAAGTCCCAAGAGTTTTGCCAAACATAAAGCGAGCGCAGAAGTAAAACAATTTGTTTTACTTCAACGCAACCGGCCGCATCGGCCTGCACGCCCTATTGAATCGGCCTGCACGCCCTATTGAATCAGCCTGCACGCCCTATTGAATCGGCCTGCACACCCTATTGAATCGGCTTATGCAACCGGCCGCATCTGCCTACACGACCGGCCGCATCCGGCATACTTATAATATAATAATTGAATATCCCCAACCAAGACGCTGCAAGCGTCATCGCTCAATAACCGGGGTGTGCGCAGCACCCCCGGATGACAGCCAGCATCGGAATCGACCCTGGAGGGGTCGCCCTCTTGGAATGATGGGGCACTCTTTCAGAGTGCATATTCCACGATTGTATGCCAACCGGGGGTGCTCGCTACGTTCGTACCCTCGGTTATTAAGCGAAGACCGCGTTGCGGTCTCTTTGGTGGTAAGATTGCGGATAATCATATAGAATAAAGAATACGTACGCGCGCGTGAGAGGGCCTTGTGGATTTCACAGATTATCTTTCCCTGAGATTTAGATAGATGGGCTGATTAACGGATAATGAAATCTGTGCATAAATCTGTGGAATCCGTGGAATCTGTGAGACATTTATGATGACTGCCTCTGTGGAAGAGTCTGCATTGTGAATGTGATTTTATTCGTCTCACAGATTTCACAGATTTCACAGATCATCTTTCTCAGAGAGATGACAGATAGATGGGCTGATTTACGGATAATTAATGTGTAATTCATGGTAATTAATGTTGAAATATTCCGTGCGATACGTGGTTGAATATTTGAGCAGTGGAATATACAAAAACGAGAAGATACCCTTTTGTTGGCATCTTCCCGTTTCATATTTTCGGTCTGAATGTTTATCCCAGCGCCAGCGGCTGCGTGACTTCAATGCGTAAGCCGAGTGCACTTAGGATGCGGATGAACATCCCCGCGCCCGGCTCTACACTGCCGTTTTCCACACGTGAGATATACGACTTATTGGTGCCCACACGCTTGGCCAGTTCCTGCTGGGTGACCTTCTCATGCTTCCGTGCATCGCTGATAATTTGGCCGACACAATAGGCATAGGCCTCCTTGCGGAATGCCTCGCGCTCGGGGGTTCCGACTTTTCCGTAGAGCTTGTCCATCATGGCATCAACGCTCATTATATCATTCCTTTCCTGCATAATATTCCTTTTTTAATTGTATTGCCTTGTTTATTTCCTTTTCCGGAGTTTTCTGCGTTTTCTTCTTGAAACCATTAAAGAGCAACACCACATTACCCGCGTCAAAGATAAAGAAAACGCGGAAGATGTTGCCTCCATGCTCAGCGCGTAGTTCGTAAATCTCATCGCGAAGGTACTTGACGAACTTTGTGTTAACTCGTTCCTGAGTCTTCAGCATATCAATGACATAGAACACTTTGCGGGCTTCAGCTTCGCTCAGTGAGTGAATGAAGTCAATGAAGTATGTCCTAAACGCCAATATGGTTCTTTCTGATTTCATGGGCGCAAAGATATGTAAAGTTTACATATCAAGCAACTTTTACGGGCGAAAATATATAATTAATTCTAGATTTTAATCATATTCTCTACCTAAATTATGCCCATTACGTCAATTCGTTTCAATAAGAAATCCGATCCGTGGCTGAGCGCTAAACTTTGTCCGCGAATATTTTTTGAAACTTTTCATCGAAATAATAGTGGCCGTTGCAAATTAATTGCTAACTTTGCAGACGGAATACATATATTTGACTTAACCGTAAATCCATATCGACTATGGGAAAAGTACTGATTATCGGCGCCGGAGGCGTGGCCACCGTTGCCGCTCATAAGATTGCACAGAACGCCGATGTCTTCACCGACATCATGATTGCATCGCGCACGAAAGCTAAATGCGACCGACTGGCTGCCGCCGTGGAACGCGCCACAGGCTTCAAGGGGATTAAGACGGCACAGGTAGATGCCGACGAGGTGCAGCAGCTCGTGGAGCTGCTCAGCAGCTACAAGCCCGACATCGTGGTGAACCTGGCCCTGCCCTATCAGGACCTCACCATCATGGAGGCCTGCCTGCAGACGGGCTGCAACTACCTCGACACGGCCAACTACGAGCCTAAGGACGAGGCACACTTCGAATACAGCTGGCAGTGGGCCTACCGCGAGCGCTTCGAGAAGGCCGGACTGACGGCCATCCTCGGCTGCGGCTTCGACCCGGGCGTGACGAGTATCTTCACGGCATACGCCGCCAAGCACCATTTCAAGGAGATTCAGTACCTCGACATCGTCGACTGCAACGCAGGCGACCACCACAAGGCCTTCGCCACTAACTTCAACCCCGAGATCAACATCCGCGAGATTACGCAGAAGGGGCTGTACTGGGAGAACGGCAAGTGGGTGGAGACCGAGCCGCTGGAGATTCATAAGGACCTGACGTACCCCGAGATAGGTCCGCGCGACAGCTACCTGCTGCACCACGAAGAGATTGAGTCGCTCGTAATCAACTACCCGACGATTAAGCGCGCACGCTTCTGGATGACCTTCGGGCAGCAGTACCTGAAGCACCTCGAGGTGATCCAGAACATCGGTATGAGCCGTATCGACGAGATAGAGTACGAGGCTCCGCTCGCCGACCCATCAACTTGTCAACTCGTAAACTCGTCAACTGTAAAAGTGAAGATTGTGCCGCTACAGTTCCTCAAGGCCGTGCTGCCCAACCCGCAGGACCTCGGCGAGAACTACGAGGGCCAGACCAGCATCGGCTGCCGCATACGTGGCATAGGCAACGACGGCAAGGAGCACACATATTATGTCTACAACAACTGCTCGCACCGCGCAGCCTACGAAGAGACGGGCATGCAGGGCGTGTCGTACACCACCGGCGTGCCGGCAATGATTGGAGCTATGATGTTCCTCACGGGCAAATGGGTGAAGCCCGGCGTACACAACGTCGAGGAGTTCGACCCAGATCCCTTCATGGAACAGCTCAACAGCCAAGGTCTGCCCTGGCACGAACTGCACGACGTGGACTTGGAGCTGTAAGCTGCTTCGCAGAATGAAGAGTTAAGAATGAAGAGTTAAGAATAAAAGTTACTCTAAACGATAAACGCTAAGCCCTAAACGCTCAACCCTCCGCTCGGCTTTGCCGCTTCGCTTCGCGAAGAACGATAAACGATAAACGCTCAACCCTCAACGATAAACCCTAAACGATAAACGAAAAATACGCGCGAAGCGCGTGAAAAAGCATGGCAAAAACAGAAATACCCAAAGACGAGAAGGCCGCACGCCTGCAAGCGTTACAGATGGCGATGGCCAAGATAGAGAAGGACTTCGGCAAAGGCAGCATTATGCGCCTGGGCGACCGCGCCGAAGAGAAGATCGACGTGATACCCACCGGCAGCATCGGCCTGAACTACGCCCTCGGCGTAGGCGGCTACCCCCGCGGACGCATAATCGAGATCTACGGTCCAGAGAGCTCCGGTAAGACTACGCTGACCATCCACGCCATAGCCGAAGCACAGAAGGCCGGCGGCGTGGCTGCCTTCATCGATGCCGAGCATGCCTTCGACCCCACCTACGCCGCCAAGCTGGGCGTGAACCTGCAGGAACTGTGGATCTCGCAACCCGACAATGGTGAGCAGGCCCTCGCCATCGCCGACCAGTTGATCAGCTCGTCGGCTGTGGACCTCGTGGTCATCGACTCCGTAGCAGCCCTCACCCCGAAGGCCGAGATCGAGGGCGATATGGGCGACAACAAGGTTGGCCTGCAGGCACGACTCATGAGCCAGGCCCTGCGCAAGCTCACCGCCACTATCTCCAAGACCAAGACGACGTGCATCTTCATCAACCAACTGCGCGAGAAGATTGGCGTGATGTTCGGCAACCCCGAGACGACCACCGGCGGCAACGCCCTGAAGTTCTACTCCAGCGTACGCCTCGACATTCGTCGCGTCACAAGCATCAAGGATGGCGACGAGGTCGTGGGCAACCAGGTGCGCGTGAAAGTCGTCAAGAACAAGGTGGCACCACCCTTCCGCAAGGCTGAGTTCGAGATTTCCTTCGGCGAAGGCATATCACGCGCCGGCGAGATTGTGGACCTCGGCGTGGAATACAATATCATCAAGAAAGCCGGCTCGTGGTTCAGCTACAACGACTCGAAGATCGGACAAGGGCGCGAGGCCGTAAAGCAGGTCATACGCGACAACCCCGAACTGGCCGAGGAGATTGAAGCCAAAATCACCGAGGCGATGAAGAGTAAGTAATTAAGGAGATAAAGGGAGATAAAGGGAAGTTATGTGGCCTTCGGCCACGGAAGTTAAAGGGACGATAGTTTTGCGTGATGTCTTCAGCTAAAGTTGTCGCTCTGCAATAGTATCGTCCCTTTAACTCCATAATGGAGCCCCCCTTGCAAATGTATCGTCCCTTTAACTCCCCTTTCGCTCGAGCTCTGCTCGCTTCGCTTGCGAAGAACTTCCTTTTAACTCCATACATGGAGACCCCTCCCTTTGCAAATGTATCGTCCCTTTAACTCCCCTTTAACTTCCCTTTAACTTCCCTTTAACTCCTTCACTCCTTCACTCCTTAACTACTTTAACTACTTTAACTACTTTAACTACTTTAACTACTTAACTCCTTACCTTCCCTTTCGCTATGAAAAAACTATTCCTTACATTGGCATTAGCCCTGGCCACTGCCGCAGCCTACGCCACAGTGACGCTGCCAGGATGGATGTCCAACAACATGGTGCTGCAGCAGCGCACCAAGATGCACGTCAAGGCCAAGGCCAAGGCGGGCGCTACAGTCAAGATTACCGCATCGTGGGACAAGAAAACCGTGAAGGTTAAGGCCGACAAGAGCGGAGCCTTCGCCTTCGACCTCGACGTGCCGGCAGCCGGAGGACCGTACACACTGACCTTCGACGACGGCAAACGCCTCGTGCTCGACAACGTCATGGCGGGCGAGGTGTGGTTCTGCAGCGGGCAGTCGAACATGGAGATGCCCGTGAAAGGTTGGGGACAGGTGAACAACTTCGAACAGGAGGTGGCCAATGCCAACCACCCGATGGTAAGACTCTTCCAGGTGGCACGCGCCGTGGCACATACGCCGCAGGACGAAGTGCCCATAGGTCACACCAAAGGCTGGGCCGTATGCTCGCCCGAGATGGTGGCGGAGTTCTCCGCTGCAGCGTATTTCTTCGCACGCGAGGTATCGCAGAAGCTCGGCATAGCCGTGGGCGTGGTCAACAGTTCGTGGGGCGGAACACCCGCAGAGAGTTGGACGAGCCACGAGGCGCTGGCCGGAATAACTGGATTCGAGGAACACCAGAAGCGCCTATTCGAAACGGGCTTTGATGAGGAGAAGATAAAACGGCTCTATCAGGACGAGCGCGTAGAATGGTCACGCGAACTCTATGCCGACGACAAGGGTCTGGAGGACGGACAGCTGGACCGCGCCCTGTGGGCAGCCGCCGATTTCGACGACAGCAGCTGGCCCGTCATGAAGCAGCCCATGCCTTGGGATAACCACGACGTGATGAAGACCTTCGACGGTGTCGCATGGATGCGCCACGTGGTGGACATCCCCGCCGAACTCGCAGGCAAGGAACTCAGGATGAGCCTCGGCACCGTCGACGATGAAGACGTCACCTACTGGAACGGACAGCGCATAGGCCTGACGGCAGGCTGGCACCTCGGCCGCGTCTACACCGTACCCGCGGCGCTCGTCAAGGCCGGCCGCAACGTCATCACCGTGCGCATCTACGACACCAGCGGCAATGGCGGCTTCTGCGGCGATGCCAAGGACTTGAACCTCACGGCTGGCAACAGAATCATCTCCATTGCCGGCGACTGGCGCTACCAGAAGAGCCTCAATGCGAAGGAAGTTAAATCGGTAGCCGGAAAGGTAGAACCTAAGACACCCAATGACCCATGGTTCCCCGCCAACCTCTACAACGGTATGGTGGCACCGTTCCTCGAGATGCCTATCCGCGGCTTCCTTTGGTACCAGGGATGCTCCAACGTGGGCCGCGCCGTGCAGTATGAGAGCCTGTTCCAACGCATGATTCTCGACTGGCAGGCACGTTTCAACAAGACTGCCACCGTGCAGCCTTATCCCAAACCCGCACCACAGCAGGGCGACCGCCGCCGCGGATTCTTCGGACAGCAAGAGAGCAAGGCCCTGCCGTTCTATTTCGTGCAGATAGCAAACTACCGCTGGCAGAAAGATATTCAGCCCGAATCCGAATGGGCCGCCATACGCGAGGCTCAGCACAAAGCCACGCAGCTCGACGGCGTGGGCATGATGGTAAACATCGACATAGGCATGGCTATGGACATCCACCCGAAGAACAAGCAGGAGGTGGGCCGCCGACTGGCGCTGCTCGCCCTCAACCGCACCTACGGTCGCGAGGAGGCCTGCGCAGCGCCCGAATACTATCAGATGCGCGTAGCCGACGGCAAGGCCACATTATTCTTCCGCCCCGTGCAAGGCAGCGATGCCCTCGAGGCTAACGCCGACGTCAAAGGCTTCACCATTGCGGGTCCCGACCACGTATGGCACGTGGCCAAAGCTCGCGTCGAAGGCGAACGGTGGATGCAACGTGTCGTCGTGGAATGTCCCGACGTGCCATTCCCAGTGGCCGTGCGATATGCTTGGGCCGACAACCCGACGTGCGACCTCCGCACCATCTCAGGTCTGCCCGTAGGCCCCTTCCGCACCGATGACTGGGCGGACTACAAGTAAGATGGTCTCTTTAAATAAAGGGAATGATATAGGAGTTGACCTATTCAAAGGGAAATAAGCCCTGGAAGGGCGTTGGAATTTAGGCAGGGTGTGGAGTGAGCGAAGCGAACGGAACCCCTGTATCATGTCAGGAGGTATATAAAGTGCCGTAGGTACGTAGGAGTAAGCTTAATAATTCCGTCGTACCTACGGCACTCTATGTACTATGCTCTAGGAACAGGGGTTCCGCTACGCTCCACACCCTGTCTAAGTTCCAACCACCCCTACGGGGTTTGCAGGTCAACT
>JAFRNY010000021.1 GCA_017429945.1 Bacteroidaceae bacterium | reverse complement strand
CACAGCGTCGTCTTCCACTTTGGCCTTTCATAGCTGCAGCCTGCATTGCCGCCTTTGCCGTCATTCTGCTGGCACCACCTCAGCAGGAAGAAGAAAACATGGCAATCGCATACGTCGAAGGTAAGATGCTAAACGACAAACAAGTAGCCATGCAAATGGGAGAGAATGCCTTGCAAGAGATATTCAGTAACGGGAACCAAGAAGAACAACTTAGCGAATTATTCAACGAACGATGAAACATCTAATCATAACACTTGCGCTCATCACTGCCACCCTACCCCTCTCGGCACAAAAGGGTCTCCGCATTAACGAGATCTTCGAGGGAAACATTATTAACGAACTGGCCTTGCACGAAAGTCTCGTCAAGGGAGAAAGCCTCGAACCATTCAAACTGAAGGTGCTCCATACAGTCAAGTTCACTACTGGCAACTCGGCTCGTGACAAGGTGGAAGCGCTTTTCAAGGAAGATATGAAAGGACGTCTCTCTGACGACAACGACAATCTTGAACTTGAGTATCGCGACGGACACCTCTATTACGCCATCGTTCAGATTGCCGACACGAATAAAGGTCTGCACCGATACATCTGCTATCAATGCCGACAGGTAACGGGCGGCAACAGCATCACCCTCGTCTATTTGGAAGGCAAAGCCAGCCTTGCAGACCTCAGGAAGACGTTCAAGAAGAAGTAAAACACATAATATAATAATGTATAAGACAATGAAAAAGGTTCTATCAGCCATCTTGATGGCAACATTAAGCTTAACAAATGTAACTGCAGCAACCATTGACTTCGATGATGACGAGAACCCGGGCGGTTGGAACTTCGAGTTGCCTGGCGTCAAAGTCAACAAATCTGGCTCATCCACAGAGGTGACGTTCTCGTTGAGCAGCAGTTTCTCCTTCGGCTTCATCGGTGGCATCAACCAAGCTGAAGGCGTCAGCATCGACATGGGACATTCCTACGAAATAGAATGGGGCGACGTCATCAGCTGCGAGGTTAGTGTCGGCAAGAAAGACTTCATGCGTATCGGAATGGGACTCGACTGGAGAAACTATCGCGTGACTGACTTCAAGATGTTCTCCAAAGACGAACGCGGCATCATCTCCATGCAGGACTATCCTGAAGGAACAGAGCCCAAGTTCAGCCGCATCCATACGTTCAGCCTTTCTTTACCCCTCAAATACTACCACTACTTAAACAAGAATGTGTATTTCGCCTTAGGTCCTGAGCTCTACTTCACACCCTGGGGCTCGCTCAAGACGCGTTATTACAAGGATGGCGAAAAAAAGAAGATCACATCTGAGAACGTTCACCAGAGCCGCTTCTCTGTTGGAGTGGGGGCTGAAGTCATCATTCACCATGTCGGCATCTACTACAAATACAGCCCCTTCAACGTCCTTCGAACCAGTTATGGGCCTAAGTTCAGCACAATGACGGTAGGCTTGAAAGTGGCTTTCTAATTTGATGCTTGAAAACGTGGCACGTGAACAACTTTACGAGAATATCCTGCGCAAGCAGAGCTTCCTTTGCGTAGGACTCAACACGAATCTGAAGAAAGTGTCGCAGTTCCTCCTCGAGCGGGCTTCGAAGGAAGAGGGATTCGACCCCATCTTCGAATTCAGCCGCGCCATCATCTATGCCGACGCCACCGAGCGTTTTGCCGAAGTAGCAGGCGAGAAGGCTCGCGAGGTGCAGCAGCAGATGGCAGCCATCCTACACCAACACGCGTAAACGCTAGCGAGAGGTAATCTCGCCAAATGACTTATAAACCGAGATGTTCCCACGCCCCCCGCCTCCGCGGGAGTGTGGGAACATTTCTTTAAGAACGCCTTATCCTACAGGAACACTTTCAGATAGCGGCATCCGTGTGCGGGGATTGTGCAGACGAGTTCGCTGGCTGTGAGGTCTTGCTGGCGCCAGAGGTCGCGGACGGTCTTGGTCGTCTCGGCCGGGATGAGCGACTTCATATCTACCTGCTGCTCCTTGTCGCCTACGTTGAAGATGCCTACGGCGATGGCTCCGTCTGCGAGCGGACGGCTCCATACTTCGATGTCACCTTCCTTAAAGACACGGTCGGCCTGCTTGCCGAGCACATCTTGATTAACGGCGTTCACCTCGTTGTTGCAGAGCAGGTTGAGAGTAAACTCATCCATCTGCGCGATATCGCAACCGATGAGCATATTGGAAGCCAGAAGGGTCCACAGCGTGATGTGAGTGTACTGCTCGTCGGGCGTCAGACGCGTCTCGCGCAAGCTGCTGCCCCACCCGACCTTGCCGACAACCAGCATATCAGGGTCGTTCCAGTGACCGACGGAGGAATATTGGGCCTTGCCCGCCTGCTGGCGGAATCCTACATCGAGGATAGAGGCCCAAGTGTCGTTGATGTCTTGTGCGGTGCGCCAGCTGTTGCCGTCGCAGTAGAGTCCCCACAGATACACCTGCGTGCCGCCCAACGGACCGAGGCTGTAGAAGATGTCGCGCGGCTGCTCGCGCACGAACTTCTGCATAAGCAGATAAGGACGCATACAGCTGGCAAAGCCCCAGTCGTTATCCTGCTCACGAACGCGCTCATAGCTGCACCAGTCATATTTCAGATAATCCACGCCCCATTTGTTCCACACCTCAGCATCCTGCTTCTCGTGGCCGAGGCTTCCCAGATAGCCGCCGCAGGTGGTCTCGCCGGGCGAACTGTAGATACCGAACTTCAGACCGCGCTCGTGCAACCA
This sequence comes from Bacteroidaceae bacterium, assembly GCA_017429945.1. Classification (GTDB taxonomy): domain Bacteria; phylum Bacteroidota; class Bacteroidia; order Bacteroidales; family Bacteroidaceae; genus Physcousia. Next base: position 7,464 of record JAFRNY010000021.1, on the reverse strand, counting down.
GTCGATCATTCCTTTCATCGAGGGGAACTTCGCGTTGGCTTCGATAGTGCCGTCGAGGTTGCGCTCTTCGGCCTCCCAACCGTCGTCGATGTTGATGTAGCCATAGCCATAGTCGGCCAGGCCCTTGTCGATAAGCGCCTGCGTAGAGGACATCACCTTCTCCTGCGAGATGCTCAGCCCCCAACAGTTCCACGAATTCCATCCCATGGGCGGAGTGAGACCTATCATGTGCTCGCCCACCTTCAGCGTGAACTTCTGCGAAGCTTTGCCGCGTGCATTCTCGGCCGTAACGGTGAAGGTCAGTTCGCACGGCTTATCGATGCGTCCGCTCAGCGCACCGTCGCTCTCCGAGAGTTGGAGACCTTCGGGCAGATAGTCTGAGGTGAACTTCATAGGTTTCTCACCCGAGACAGGAAAACGGTAGATGACAGGGGAACCGGGACGCACGCCATACACAGGAGCATTGTTGAAGCGTGGCGTGACAGGAGCCGCAGGCGTTAGGATGTATTTCAGTTGTTTGCTTTCGCTCAAGATCTTTCCCGTCTTTGTGTCGGTATAGGTTGCCGTCAGCAAACACATCCGACGCTTATCATAAGGTACGGACACGCGCATCGGCCTGCCTCGCTTGATGGAAAGCTTTTTGGACAGCGTACTAATTACGGCGCCCGTCTGGCGGTCTGTCAGCGTGGCAACGAATGTACCGCCTGCGGCCGAAGCGTAAGCGCTGCTTATTTCTACATCGCAGTGAGAACGCCCATTGTTCTCCTCAGTAAGGCTCATGGATAGTCCGTCGGCAGCCCTGGGACTGCTTATCGTCAAGGGGCGCGAGAACAAACCTCCCGAACCGCCTCGATTATAGACGCGTACAGCTATCACGTTCTCGGCATCCCAGAGAATACCGCCTTTCTTTACATCTACAGGATAGTCGCGAACGAAATCTACGCCGCAGAAATAGCCTGCCGGATCTGTCGGCATACGACCCGTAGCGCCTATCAGTTTGCCGTTCAGGTAGCACTCGTCGACATCATCAGCCTTAGGCAGCTGGAAAAGGACTACATTCTGCTGGTCTGCACCGCCGAGCAGACTCTTAGGGATGTTCACGTGAATGCGATACCAGCCGTATGCATGGTTGTTTCTCGGGAAACCTTGTTTGTCCCACTGCCTCGTAATGTCTATCTCGCTCCATGAGGCATCGTCCACGTCGGGCTTCGCCCAATTCATTTCGTCGCCTTGACGGAAAAGCGCCTTGCTGACACTAACTGTCTGTGCTTTAGCTTGCAACCCCACCAGGGCCAACAGAGCCACAAAAAAAAGATTTTTCATAGTTTATCAGTGTTTTTAAAGGATAAATCATACGTTTTTACGCTACAAATGTAGCGTTTATATTTCTAAGAAGACAATTTTTTTGAGAAAATTTCTGTAAACGCACGAAAATATAGCTGAAAACATAGTTCATAATCACGAAGGAGTGAAGCCCAATCATCAAATAATCGCTCCATCCTCGAAGAAGTTTGCAAGTACTGATGGAACGACAATCGAAAGGGAACAGAGTTTAAGCGACAAAGGGTCAAAAACAGGATTTACAAAGGTCTATAGATAACACGGCCGGAGACATCGCCTGATGTTCACGGCCGTGTTTGCATTTCTGACCGGCTGCGAAGCCATTTTCAACCGGTTGTATTCGTTAATATAGCCGGTCGCATGAGCTGATGCGACCGCTCGCATACGCCTATACGACCTATCGAATGTGCCGATACGCCCTAGCGTATGCGCCGATGCGCCCTAGCGCATCAGCCTATACGACCGGCTGTTATGCCGATAACTCTTAAGGGTTTTGAAGTAAAACAAGTTGAATTACTTCAAAACGCCCTGCTTCTTTCAACCCAGGATCTACTAATCATAGCATATTACATTAAGTGAATAATAAAATACACATATACACCTACAAATATATGTAATTAATTTTATGTTAGGCAATTAATATGTAGGTATAAATTTATATTCTTCCATTAATTATAGGTGTTAACCATTATTTAATGCAAAATTTTGCATTATTTCTTCATTTTTTAGCGTAAAAATTTGCAGGGATCAGATATTTTTCGTTACTTTGCAGCAGAAAAAGAGGAAAAAGGATGAAAATAGGAGGTTCAGCACAGGCTGAATGCAAAAAAACGACTTTACATCATGGAATGTACAATATACATTAAGTCAATAAGGAGTAAGAAAACAAGGACCAGCATTCAGAGCTTGGAAGAAATAGTAAAAGGGTTCCAAGCAAACAAAAGGCAGCATACGGTGGAAGCGTTGCGACGTGAAGTCGGCGACCTTTCACCGTTGTTGCATTGGCGCGATATCGACCACCTGCCACAAGTTTGTGTCGGCGAGGTGGTCAAGCGCAAGCGCGACGGCAGCCTGAAGACGACCTACACTGGCATAGTGGTGCTCGACGTGGATAAGATCGAGAGCCCTCAAGACGCCGAGGCCATAAAAGCCAAGGCCGCCACCTGGCCCACAACGCTCGCCGCCTTCGTAGGCTCAAGCGGACGGACGGTGAAGATCTTAGTGCAAGGCACGCTCGACGATGGCAGCACGCCCACGAAAGAAAACGTAGCAACGGCCTTCCACACACGCCTTTACGACGAGGCCGCGCGCGTCTATTCCACTCTATTGCAGCGAGCTCTGCGACCGCAGAAGCCCAAGCCACAGGACCGCTTCCGCTGGACCTACGACCCCACGGCCTACTTCAACGCCGAGGCCATGCCCGTGCGCCTGAGCCTCAGCGAGGTGATGGGCAGCGCCGCCAACGCCGACGAATCGGCACACGAATACGGCCCCACGTCCAACATCCCAAGTCCCCAGACCGACCACAACGCCCGCCGGCGCTTTGCCACAGCCTTTGCCAAAGCTATGGAAAAAGACGGCCAAGAGCTCTCGCCCGAGGAGGAACTCAACGCCGTGGCCAAGGCCGCCTTCGAGTGCGGACTGCCCCTGGAGCAGACCATCAGGCAGGCCATCGTCAGCTGCCACTGGCACGACCTCGGCCGCGCCAAGATACGCGAGGCCGTGGAGAGCATCTACACCGAGATGAACAGCAAGAAGGGAGGACCGAAGAAGAGCACCGCACCCACGATGCAGCGCCTCACGGCCGACCTGCAAGCGTTCATGAGCGAGCACTACGACCTCCGCTACAACGAGCTCACCAACGGCGTAGAATGGCGCACGAACAACTCGTCGGCATACGTCTTCTCGCCGCTTGACTACCGCGTGATGAACACGATGATACAGGCGTGCCACGACAACGGCATCGAGGTGTTCGACCGCGATATGAAACGCTACCTGGGCTCGACGCTCATACGCAACTACAACGTCGCACGCGCCTACCTCAAAGAGGTGGAAGGCAGATGGGACGGGCGCACCGACTACATTGGCCGCCTGGCCGACCGCGTGCCCTGCCGCAACCCGAAGTGGCGCGAATGGTTCCACACGTGGTTCCTGGGAATGGTGGCCCAATGGAGCGGCTGGAACAGCATCTACGGCAACGCCGTAGTGCCGCTGCTCATAGGACCGCAGGGCTGCGGCAAGAGCACCTTCGGGCAGCTCATCCTACCGCCCGAGCTCCGCGAGGCCGGCTACCGCGAACTCGTGGACTTCTCGAGCAAGCTGGAAGCCGAGCGCCTGCTGACATCCTCGCTGCTCATCAACCTCGACGAGTTCAATCAGATAAGCGAAAAAACACAACAAGGTTTTCTCAAGAACCTCATCCAGAAAAGCAACGTCAAGGGCAGACGGCCCTACAGCAGCGCCGTGCAGAGCCTGCCCCGCTATGCCTCGTTCATCGCCACCACAAACCTCAGCGACGTCCTGAACGACCCGTCGGGCTCGCGCCGCTTCATTATAGCAGACATTCGTCCGGGCGCAATAATAGACACAGAACCAAGCTTTTATTACCCAGAAGTTTATGCACAAGCTTTAACCGAATTAAACCAAGGCCGCAGCTACTATTTCACGCCGCAAGAGGTCAACGAGATTGAGACTTACAACGCCAGCTACATGACTCTGCGCACCGAGATAAGCCAGATGCTCGACACTTTCGAGCTACTGACAGACGGCGAAGAGGACGGGCGAAAGATGAAAGTTTCTGACATAGCACTCGCCATAAGAAGGCGCACCGGCTACGTTTTCAGCAAGACCGGGCTGCAGTATTTAGGCCGCTGGCTGACAGCACAGGCCCGCCTCGGGCGCGTCAGCAAGAGCAGCAGCAACGGCACTGCGACCTACCTCGTGCGCGAACTTAAAGAAACGTAAAACGAGGCGCCGGATTATCCTTAAAGTAGGTCAAAAAGGCGGGATTATTGACAAAAAAGGGTTAAGACACAGAAAAAAAAGGTCTAAGAGTAGGAAATGTGGACTATTTGGTATACCTTTGCAGGCGCTAAAAATAACCCGCTAAAAAACTGAATGGAATTTACAGCACAGCAAATAGCCGAATACATAGGCGGCATCGTCGATGGCAAAGGCGATGCCCGCGTGAGCACTTTCGCCAAGATTGAGGAAGGCGTGGAGGGAGCCCTCTCGTTCTACTACGACCCCAAATTCGAGCCTTATGTCTATCAGACTCGCTCGAGTGTGATCCTCGTTCCCTCGACATTTCAACCCTCGCAGCCCGTCAAGCCCACCCTCGTTCGTGTGGACGACCCGCGCCTGGCCATCGGCAAGCTTCTGGCCCTCTATGAGAGTATGAAGCCCAAGCGCACCGGCATCGACCCGCTGGCCTACGTAGCTCCTACGGCAAAGATAGGCAAGGACGTCTATCTGGCTCCCTTCGCCTACGTCGGCGAGAATGCCGAGATTGGCGACGGCACGGCCTTGCACCCCCACGCCACCGTTGGCGACGGCGCCCGAGTGGGCAGCGACTGCATCATCTACCCCAACGCCACTGTCTATCACGACTGCCGCGTCGGCGACCGTTGCATCCTGCATGCCGGTTCGGTCGTAGGCGCAGACGGCTTTGGCTTTGCGCCGAACGCCGAGGGCTATGAGAAGATACCACAGATAGGCATCGCCGTGCTCGAGGACGACGTGGAACTGGGCGCCAACGCCTGCGTGGACCGCGCCACTATGGGCGCCACCATCATACGCCGCGGCGTAAAGATCGACAACCTCGTGCAGGTGGGCCACAACGTGGAGGTCAAGAGCAACACCGTGCTCTGCGCACAGGTGGGCATCGCTGGCTCCACCACCGTTGGCGAATGGTGCACGTTCACCGGTCAGGTGGGCATAGCCGGACACATCAGCATCGCCGACCACACCACCATAGGCGCACAGAGCGGCGTGCCAGGCAATATCCGCAAGCCGGGACAGACGCTCATGGGCTACCCCGCCATCGACCCCAAGGTGTTCGCACGCTCGTCGGCAGTCTTCAAGAGCCTGCCCGACATGGCCGTTGAGCTGCGCCAGCTGCGCAAGGAGCTCGAAGCCATGAAAGCCAAGCTCGGAGAATGACGCCGGCCAGAGAAGTGACTTTCACAAATAATTACGCATCAGAAACATACGAATCATAGTGAAACAAAACACGCTACGCAACAGCTTTACCCTGCAAGGTAAAGGCCTGCACACAGGCCTCAAACTCACGGTAACGTTCAACCCCGCGCCCGAGAACCACGGATATAAAGTCCAACGCATAGACCTCCCCGGTCAGCCCATTATCGATGCCATAGCAGAGAACGTCGTAGAGACTACGCGCGGCACCGTGCTCGCCATGGGCGAAGCACGCTGCAGCACCATAGAGCACGCCATGGCTGCCCTCTATGCCCTGGGCGTCGACAACTGCCTGCTGCAGGTCGATGGTCCCGAAGTGCCTATCCTCGACGGCTCGGCAGAGATCTACGTCGAGAACATCATGCGCGTGGGCATTGTGGAACAAGAGGCCGAGCGCGAATACTTCGTCATCAGCAAGGAGCTGAAGGTGGAGGACGAGCATACGGGCTCGTCGCTCGCCATAGAGCCTTCCGACGGCTTCGGCGTGACGGCCACCATAGCCTTCCCGGGCAAAGTGCTCAGCAACCAGACCGCAGAGCTCACCGACCTGCAGCAGTTCACCACCGACATCGCTGCCGCCCGCACATTCTGTTTCGTGCGTGAAGTGGAAATGATGCTGGCTGCTGGACTCATCAAGGGCGGCGACCTCGACAATGCCATCGTCATCTACGAGCAAGAGAAGACGCAGGCCGAGCTCGACGTACTGGCAGACCGCATCGGCGCTGCCCACCACGATGCATCAGAGTTGGGCTACATCCAGACAAAGCCACTGATGTGGGACAACGAGCCCGCACGCCACAAGCTGCTCGACATCATAGGCGATATGGCACTCGTGGGCCGACGCATCCACGGCCACATCACCGCCACACGACCCGGTCACACCATCAACAACCGCTTCGCACGCCTCCTGCGCCAAGAGCTCAACAAAGCGTAAGCACAACACTTGACAGCCCCCCGGCTCCCCCAAAGGGGGAGGGAATGGAAGAAAGCCCCCTCCGGGTCCCCCAAAGGGGGAGGGAATGGAAGAAGCTGATGTAATTGTCATTCGTCATTCGTCATTCAACAATAGTCATAAGTAATCCTCATTTTTCACTTTTCACTTTTTCACTTTTCACTTTAAATTATTCACTTTTCACTTAAAAATGATCAGCCCTTTAGCATACATACACCCCGAAGCCAAAATTGGCGAGAACGTTGAGATAGGACCTTTCTGCTACATCGACCGCGGTGTGGAGATTGGCGACAACAACACCCTGATGAACAGCGTAACCGTGCTCTACGGCGCACGCATAGGCTCGGGCAACGTCATCTTCCCTGGCGCAGTAATCAGCGCCGTACCCCAGGACCTCAAGTTCCGCGGCGAAGACACCCTCGCCATCATCGGCGACAACAATAAGATACGCGAGAACGTAACCATAAACCGCGGCACAGCAGCCAAGGGACAGACTGTCGTAGGCTCAGGCAACCTCCTTATGGAAGGTTGTCATATCGCTCACGACGACATCGTGGGCAACGACGTCATCATAGGCAACTGCACCAAGCTGGCCGGCGAGGTGACGATCGACGACCACGCCATTCTCTCGGCCTGCGTGCTCGTGCACCAGTTCTGCCGAATCGGAGGCTACACCATGGTGGGCGGAGGCACACGCTCCTCACAGAGCATCTTGCCCTACACCATCTGTGCACGTGAGCCGGCCACCTATTGCGGACTGAACATCGTAGGCCTGCGCCGCCGCGGGTTCGAGCGCGACGTCATCAACACCATCCACGAAGCCTACCGCATCATCTACCAGGGAGGACTCTCGCTGGCCGATGCCGTAGCCACAATCCAGCGCGAGCTGCCGCAGACCGACGAGATAAAGTATATCCTCGACTTCATCGAAGACACCAAGAAACGAGGATTCGTGCACTGAACGAAGTGAACTT
>JAFRNY010000020.1 GCA_017429945.1 Bacteroidaceae bacterium | reverse complement strand
GCGGGGAGGGGGTCTGGGGCTGTATGGTGGTCTTCTGGAAATCCTGACTGCCCTTATTGCTCGTCAATGCCAAGAGAATCACCCACTTACCTTCGTAGCCGAGGAAGGGCGTCACTGAGTCCTCGCCCATGTATGGTGCCACGGTGACGGCGTCGACGTCCATCTCTTCAAAAAATGTACGCGCGTAGAGCTTGGATGTGTTACCGATGTCGCCGCGCTTGGCGTCGGCGATGATGAACTGGTCGGGGTAGTTCTCGCGAATATAATTCACCGTACGCTCGAAGGCGATCCAGCCCTTGACGCCGTGTGCCTCGTAGAAGGCGAGGTTGGGCTTGTAGGCGATGCAGTAGGGCGCCGTGGCGTCGATGATGGCGCGGTTGAACTCGAAGATGGGGTCGAAGCTCTCGTCCTTTGCAGCCCGTTCGATGAGGTGTTGCGGCACCTTCTTCAGGTCTGTGTCGAGTCCTACGCAGAGGAAGCTCTGCTTGCGGAGGATGTTGTCGTAAAGTTGTTCGCGTGTCATATAATGTTGAAAAGTTGAAGACCCCCTCTCCGCTCCCCCTCAAGGGGGAGGATGGTCACCTTTCAAGAAAGGATGGCCATGAGCAAGACAGTCCATCTTCCTCCTTTTTGAAGGGTCAAGCGTCTTTTCGAGCCGAGCGGTGAGGGTCTGTGGTCTTGAAGGTTGAAATGTTGAAACGTTGTACTGTTGAGGGTTGAAACGTTGAATGGTTGAAAGTTGAATCAAGTTAGAATAGGAATAGCCCTAAGTTCGTGTTGCGTTTCTTCTGCGTCAGTTCGTTCTGCATACGTTCCACGGCAACGCGGAAGAAGAACGAGATGAGGTATTCATCGGTGCCTTCGCCGCGGATCTGTCTGAGGGCATCGATGTAAGCATCCCGTTCTTTGATGTCGATGATGACCATCGGGTGTCCGGCACGCATGAGAATCCAGTTGGAAAGGAGGCGGCCTGTGCGGCCATTGCCGTCGCGGAAGGGGTGAAGGTACTCGAAGAAGCCGTGAAAGCGAGCTGCCACAATCATGGGGTGGATGTCGCGCTGTAAAGCTTCGGCCGTGGATGTCAGCAGCGACGGCACACGCGCCACCAGTGTCTCGTGGTCGCCGAAGATGGTGTCGCCGGCAGCCATATCCTCTGTGGTGTAGGCGCCAGCGACGGCTCCCGGTGCACGGAAAGCGAGGGTGTTCTCTGTCACCAGACGGTTCGTCTCGCACAACAAGGTCTCGTCGAAAGGAGCGTTCAGATGCGACACCACGTAGCGGAAGGCGCGGAAGTGGTCTGCCATCTCGGCGCACTCCAGCAGCGAATGTCCCACCGGCACCATCGCCAGTCCCTGTTCTTTCAGGATGCGGGTGTCGTCGACGGTAAACGAATTGCCCTCAATGGCGCACGAATGGCAGGAGAAAAGGATCTCATGCCAGTCCATGTAGTCCTCTGGCGCCATCTTGGCCTTGATGCGCGACTCATATTCGTGTCGCACCTCCTCGTATTGTGTGATTTCCTGTTCGAACATATCTTCGTGACCATGCTTTTGCCGCCACAAAGATAGCGTGTATTCTTCGTTTAGCCAAAATAAAGTTCACAAAAAAAGTTATAATCGTTGAAAGGAGCCGTTACATGAGTAGTCGCCAGTCTGCTTTCTCGCTGAAAATGTCGAAAGTAATCAGTTCGGGCAGCAGCTTGGTCAGGGGTAGGCGGGGATGGCGTGTGACGCGCTCCTCGTAATACATCCGCACGACGGTATTCCCTAACTCACTCTCTGCTGGAATGGTCATGTCGTGGCAGTTCATCATGACGTACCACTCCTCTGTGAAGGTGCTAAAGTCCATCAGTCCGACCGACGTGTGAAAGGCGGCGTGCATGACCTCCGTGAATCCTCGCTCGTGGCTGAAGTCGTAATGTATGCTGATGGAAGGGCGTAGGCTAATCATGTTGTAGTCCTTTCTCGTTCGACTGAATACGGCATATTTACCATCAAGGATCCCATCGAAGCTGAGCAGCCGGAGGCTGTCGAGGTCAATGAGCATCTCGCCTGTGATGACGGGATAACACCAATTGGGTTTGCGGTCGAAGATGATGCGGACGTAATGGCGACCCTGACGATCGCGTAATGGCACCAGGCTAAGGTCGTAGTGACGTTTGTAGTGCTGTTCGCGACCCGTACCAAGTAAGGGAACGAACGGCTTTCTGAAATCCCCTTTCTTTTTCGTCATCTTGTCGTAGCTCTTCATGGTTGTCTCGCGTATTTGTTCCCGCAGTTTTCTTGCTGTTTCACTGTTGATGTGATTCGGGTTCAGGATGTCCATCAACATGGAATCCGTCTTTTCCGGGGCATATTGCATGAGGGCTTCATCAGATATTGTGTCGTTGTGAAGCGCTACGAAGTGATGTCCATGCACGACCGTCGGTTGTGTGATCTGCAAGACCGAGGAGACATTGAGAATGGCTTCCGTCATGATCGTGTCATGCTCTATCTTGCGCAGACGCCTGAAAAAGAAGGGGGCGCGTTCGTGTTCATGGGCTTGTCGTTCCGCCATGAGCTTTTCGCTCAATCGCGCCAGAAGTGTGCTGATGGTGATATCGAATGGCATCAGGTCCTTCTTCAACGGGCTAAGGTACACAATGCGGCTTAGGTGGGCTACGGGCAGTAGCCTTTCCTCGTAGCCGTAGGCGTGGAAGCGTAAGGTGTCTGTCACTCCCATTTTCATGTAGAAGAATCCCTGGAGGTTGCTCATGGTGTGCCGGTTGTTGCTCAAGGCTGTCACTCTGGCAAAAGGAATGGGCTTGCGGGCGACGGAATCATAGATTAGGATGCCACTGATGCGGCTGAGGGCGATGCTGTCCCTGCGACGTTGTTCTCTTTTTGCTCTTTGTTCTGCTGCCAAGTGTTTCTCAGCTTCTACATCAGGTATAGAGGAATCATAAAAATCTGCCTTACCTTGCTGCTTGAGGCTGAAGAGTGCATCCTCATCAGCAGTACGCATCACCGTCTCATGCTCTTGCCAGAAGTTTTGGTTGAACCCCGCACTGTCGAGGGCAGCCCAGAAGTTGTCCCTATCTATTTGCACTCCATCTGGCAGGTCGACAGCGCCTACATTGACCATCGTGTAGCGTTCATCCAGCTTGCTCATCCTGTTGCGGGCGAATAAATGTGCTACTTCTGTGAATCCATGATCATGGCGGTAGTCTATGTGGAATCGGGGTTGGATTGTTTCAAGAGCACGATATTGGTCAACGTTAAGAAGGAATCTGATGTTGTTGATGATACCATCGAAGGAGATTGGCTCTAACGTATTGACATCCAATAGCAGTGTTCCTGTGATGATGGGTTCCTTGACATCGTCCCATCGACGGAAGGTGATGCGTCTGAGGTGGCGACCGCTCTCGTCATTTACGGTGGTGTAGGTGATGTGATAGTATTTCTCATAGTATTTCTTCGAAGCACGTCTGTGCAGGGGGGTGATGAAGTTGTTGCTGCTGAGCAACTTTATCTCGTCGCCGTGCATCATGACGCCCAACTGAAACCATTGGTAGCCAGACCCGTAGAGATTTTCCGGCACCCAGCCGCTGCGATAGCCTGTCAGCGCGACGGGATGGCGCAGGTTGACGGCTGATTGACCCTGGATGAAAGCCTCTGTCATCTGTGCTTTGTGCCCTGCCCATGTGGCGGAGTCCGAAAAGAAGTCGTTACGAATGCGCAAGAAGAACGTGGAAGAGGCTGTCCTGTGCTTCTTGTATTCTGCATAGAGTTTTTTGGAAGCACGCACCAGAAGCGGCTGAATCGGCGTCACCGTTACTTCGCGCAACTGGTGTTCCGTCGCCTTGAGGCGAACGGTCTGTGGCAAATCGGCAGCCATAATATAGGCGGAGGTATAGCCGATATAGCTGATCTTGAGCGTCTCGTCGGGGGACGCATTGATGCTGAAAGTGCCCTGGTAGTTAGTCACCGCACCCCGACCTGCACCCACATAGACTTGGGCGAAGGGCAGAGGCTCATTGGTCGCGGCATCTACAACGCGTGCGGTGTAAGTTTGTTGTGCAAAGGCGTTTACGGCACAGACCAGAGCCAAGAGAATTATCAGAAGAGTATTGGCGAAGCGTGTCATAGGCTCGTCTTAACGTACGCTCCAGTGGCTGATTATATGTGTTTAGGTGTGTTCTATTATTATTCTGTTGTTCCTCTCGTTATCAGGTAACCGCTGAGGTTTAGCTTGGGTGATGGGATGCGGTCGCCTTCGTCGCTTGTCATGCCTTCATAGAGGAAGAATTGCTGGAGGAAGAAACGGTTGTCGGAGGATTTTGTGGGCAGAGCCACCAGGTCGTCCATCTGCTTGTCCAGCGCTCTCAGTGCGCGGAGGCTGACGATGATGGTGTCCGAGACCTCATCATTCGTGACTGGCACTTCGATGGTGTCTTTTTGGAGGTCGATAGAATAGTTTTGACATTCCACGCCAAGGTGCAGCTCTGTATAGCCCTCAGGAATATGGATTTGCTTGATCTGCACAAATCCATTGTAATCCGGGGTTGCTATATCTCTGGTTTTGATGCCGTCAATATACTGTTTGAAGGGAATTGGCGCATCCTTCTGCGTCGTCAGTGGTTCGATGGTTGCACTGCTGAAAGTCTGCTCGAGATACTTCAGCTTAGAGCTGATACGTGAAGCCTCTTGCGCGGGCAGCGACTTCATGATGGCATCGAAGCGTGCGGCATCGACTGGCAGTGTTGTCGCTCCTGCCTGCGTAAGCGCGCGTTCCACTTCTTTCAGGAGCGTGCGTCGCGTGAGGCTTGTGTAGTTCAACGGCAGCGCTGACGTCAGCAGGAAGAGGGCGGCGAAGGAGATGGGAATCCAATGGATGCGGCGGGCGCGAGTGAAGAAGAGGCCGAGGCAGACGATGTAGAACCAGGCGTTCAGCGTGGCGAGGTAGAGGCGAGCGATGGTGATGCCGTAGTCGGAGAAACGGCGGACGATGCCTACGGTCATGAGCAGCAGCAGAGGTGTCAGGATGAGCGGCAGCCAGCGCGCTACGGCATGGTCGAAGGGGCGGTTCTCGGCGTGACGGGTGGGATAGAGACCGAACTCGATGGCGATGAGCCCCACCATCGAGGCGATGACGAGCCAAGACACCTGACCATTTGGCAATTCCCAGTTCACGAGAATCTGAATGGCGTAGATGAAAAGCACAATGATATACAGCACCTCCAGCGGCAGGAAGAGATAGCGGAACACACCAGCGAGGAAAGCAGAGCGCAGCGGTTCGCGGTCGTGTTTCTCATCGCCGCCTGGGATGCGTCCCAAGAAAAGCAATGCCGGCAGGTAGCCTACGACGAGCACGCCTGTGATGCTATACCATTTCCAGCCCAGATTGATGTTGAACAGCCAGTTCAATGAAGTCAGCAGTAAGCTTAGTCCGCCCCAGAGAATCAGCCCGATAGCCACGCAGATGACTCCGCTTGCGATGACGCGCAACGCAAAGTTCCACGATGGGATGTCGGTGCGTTCGCGGTTGAACGACAAGAAGAAGACCGTCAGCGTCAGCGCCAGGATGGCAGAGGCGTGCATCAGAAACGTCTCGTAGCCGTGTCCTCCCTGTCCGAAGTTGATGTGGTAGAGGTAGATGGCATCAACGAGGAGGATGAGGTAGGCGGTGGAGTGAATCACCCAGTCTTTGCGCGACCACTGATGCTCCTCGCTCCACAGTTTCAATGACAACGAGAGCACAAAGCCCACCGAGAGGAAGTAGGCGATGGCGCCTACGAGTTGGTCGGTCTTAGGTTCGGATAGAATGACGAAGATGGCATACGCCGCGAGCGCTGTCGCGAAAGCCGCTGGGGCGGGGAAACGCTGAAAGCAGGAGCGTGCTGCACGGGAAATGATACCAGGTAAATCCATAAGGCAGACGTGAATAAGTTGATGCTAATCTTCATTGATCATTGACCATTGACCATTGATCATTGTCCATTGACCATTGACCATTGTCCATTGTCCATTGTCCGTTGTCCATTGTCCATTATCAACTTTCAACTTTCAACTTTCAACTTCCTACAGCGCGCTTTCCTTCAGGCGTTCGGCGTTCTCAGCCACAGTGAGGCGGTCGATGCACTCCTGGATGTCGCCGTCCATGAAGGCTGCGAGGTTGTAGATGGTGTATCCGATGCGGTGGTCGGTGATGCGTCCTTGCGGGTAGTTGTAAGTGCGGATTTTGGCTGAGCGGTCGCCGGTGGAGACCATCGTCTTGCGGCGAGCGGCTATGTCGTCGATGTATTTTTGGTGCTCCTTGTCGTAGATGAACGTGCGCAGGCGTGCGAGTGCGCGTTCCTTATTCTTGGGCTGGTCGCGCGTCTCGGTGCACTCGATGAGGATCTCCTCGGTCTCGCCCGTGTTGGGGTTGGTCCACATATAGCGCGCGCGTACGCCCGATTCCACTTTATTAACGTTCTGTCCGCCGGCGCCTTGGCTGCGGAAGGTGTCCCACTTGATGGCGCCTTCGTTGATTTCGACGTCAAACTCCTCAGCCTCGGGCAGCACGGCGACGGTGGCGGCGGAGGTGTGGACGCGGCCCTGCGTCTCGGTCACCGGCACGCGCTGCACGCGGTGTACGCCACTCTCGTATTTCAGCGTGCCATAGACCTTCTCGCCCGTTACCGAGAAGATGATTTCCTTGTAGCCTCCGGCTGCACCTTCGGTGAAGCTCGATACGGCAATGCGCCAGCCCTTCGTCTCGCAGTACTTTGAGTACATACGGAAGAGGTCGCCGGCGAAGAGGGCAGCCTCGTCGCCGCCCGTGCCGCCGCGGATTTCCATGATGACGTTCTTGTCATCCTCGGGGTCGGCGGGGATGAGCAGCAGCTTGATTTCCTCTTCGAGCTCGGGAATGCGCTCCTGTGCGGCAGCGAGTTCTTCGCGAGCCATCTCGCGCATCTCGGCGTCGTCCTCGGCGGCGAGCATCTCCTTAGCCTCGTCGATGGTCGTGAGCGTCTGCACGTATTCGGCGCGTTTCTTGACGATGGCGCCCAGGTCTTTGTATTCCTTCGTCAGCTTGACGTAGCGGCGCTGGTCGGCGATGACCGACGGGTCGGTGATGAGCGTGCCCACCTCCTCGTAGCGTGAAACCAAGCCTTCGAGGCGGTCCAGCAGTTCGTTGTTCTCTATAGCCATAAAAATATATTCGTGTAATGAGTATAATCGGTCGTTGAGAAATAAAAAGGCGGACTTCCTTGCTTGGAAGCCCGCCTCGCATTTGGGTAGTAGGAACGATCGGGCTCGAACCGATGACCTCTTCAATGTGACTGAAGCGCTCTGAACCAACTGAGCTACGCTCCTATCCTTGGGTTTGCGGCTGCAAAGTTACAATGTTTCTCTGAAATGCCCAACGTTTTTCATTATTTTTTGCTTATAAGAAGTTTTTTTCGTTAAAAGTTTTGCAGAATAACAATAAAGAGATAACTTTGCGGTGTCAGATGTGACTTTTTAAACAAACTTATTCTTTAAATTCTATGCCTATGAACAAGTTTATACTCCTACTTTCATTGCTGCCGCTGACAGTTGACGTGGCGGCACAGGATACCAGTAAGCAGCTCACGAAAGCTTACCAGCAATCAGCCTTCTCGCTGTTTAATGCCGTGGCTGAGAACCAGACGGGCAATGTGTGCTTCTCGCCGCTTTCGCTGCAACTGGCCTTGTCGATGGTGCAGAATGGCGCATCGGGCAATACGCTGCAGCAGATGCAGCAGGCGCTCGGCACTACGGATTTCAGTAATGAGGAGATAGGCGATTTCAACCGCACCCTCTCCAAGTCAATCACCGAGCGTCCGCCTTTCGACGCCCATGACTGGTGGCAACAAGAGCCCGACCCGCAAGAGGCATACAATTCGTGCTACCCCATCTGTGAACTGGCAAACGCCCTGTGGACGCGGCCTGACGTTGAGCTCTACGATGATTTCGTTGAGGCTCTGCGCACATATTATGATTCTGCCACCGAACCTGTGGAGTTCAGTACATGGGAGGGCATCGGACGAATCAACGCTTGGGCAGACGAACACACCCATGGGCTGATACCGAAGATCTACAATCAGCCACAGTCCAGCGATTTGGCTGTTGTGCTGACAAATGCCTTGTATTTCAAGGGGAGTTGGGTCGTGCCGTTTAATGAGGAGGCGACCAGCAAACAACCGTTTTGGATTGATGACCAGACCTTCGTGCGTGCAGATATGATGTTCATGCGCGATTATGTGCGGTGCGGTGCAACGCCTTCGTTCCGTACCATAACGTTAAGATATGGCATGGATGGTGATTTCTCGATGACAGTTTTCGTGCCGAAAGAGGAAACGCAGTTGCCTGAGCTGACTTACGAAGAATGGAGCGCATCGCGCTCTGGTAAAGAGATTCCTACGAACCTGCAGATGCCTCGCTTTGAGATAGACGGCAACTATAATTTGAATGACGTCCTAAAGGGCTTGGGTATGACCGATGCTTTTGTCGGCAACGCCGATTTCTCAAAGATGAGTAAACATCCGCGCGCTATAAGTAATGTGCGACAGCTGAGCAAGATTATCGTGGATGAGAAAGGAACCGAGGCAGCGGCCATAACTATCATTGAGGTGCCTGATGGTATTGGCCCTGATCCAGAAGATTTTCAAGACTTCAATGTCGACCGCCCCTTCTACTTTACCATTCAGAAGGCTGACGTTGTGCTGTTCGTGGGGCGTGTGACGCAGTTACCAGGAACGGTAGAAAAGGTAGATGGGGTCGCTGAGGTTGCTTCGCATCAGGACGCCGGCAGGTGCTACGACGTGCAAGGCCGGCAGTTGCTGCGCGCTCCGAAGAAAGGTTTCTACATTCAAGACGGACAGAAACGAGTGGCATATTAACCATCGATAACAAAGAATTAAGCCCTGCCGCACGACGCCATTGGCGTCAGGCGACAGGGCTTTGTCGTACACTTGAAGAGGTCATTTGGCCTTTTTCGGAATTCGCTTGGCAGTACCTTAGGCGTCGATGCAAAACAGACATCGCGCCGCTTCCTCTTCGAGGTGGAGTCGGGGCGTCATAGTTAAGGTGTTTTTGTGTTTGCAGAAAGAAAATGTCGAAAAAGCCTCCACGGCCGAGGCCGGCAAGTTCAATAGTTGAACTCGCCGAACTCGCTGCGGATGGTAAGCGACCGCGGACCCTCTTCGATGTGGCCCACGATCTGAGCGTCGATATTGAAGCTCTTGGAGATGTCGATGACCTGCTGAGCATCCTCGGGGCTGACATAGACCTCGAGACGGTGGCCGCAGTTGAACACTTTGTACATCTCGCTCCAGTCGGCGCCGCTCTCCTCGGCGATGATGCGGAAGAGGGGCGGCACGGGGAACATATTGTCCTTGATGACGCGGCAGTTGTCGCCCACGAAGTGGAGCACCTTGGTCTGGGCGCCGCCGGTGCAGTGCACCATACCGTGGATGCGGGGGCGCAACTGGTCGAGGAGCACTTTGACGACGGGGGCGTAGGTGCGGGTGGGGGAGAGGACGAGGCGACCGACCGAGAGAGACCCTCCCCCCGCCCTCCCTGTAAGGGAGGGAGCGGTTACCTTAGAAGGTAGCGGATCTTGAAGCTTATAGCTTCCTGAATACACCAGCTCCTCGGGTACGGCGTGGTCGTACGTCTCGGGGTATTTCTCGGCGAGATATTTGGCGAAGACGTCGTGGCGTGCGGAGGTGAGTCCGTTGCTGCCCATACCGCCGTTGTACTCGTGCTCATAGGTGGCCTGACCGAAGCTGGCGAGACCGACGATGACGTCGCCCGGGCGGATGTTGGCGTTGTCGATGACATCACTACGCTTCATGCGGCAGGTGACGGTCGAGTCCACGATGATGGTGCGCACGAGGTCGCCCACGTCGGCCGTCTCACCGCCGGTGGCGTAAATTCCAATTCCCATCTCGCGCAGCTCTGCGAGCAGCTCGTCGGTGCCGTTGATGATGGCGCTGATGACTTCGCCGGGGATGAGCATCTTGTTGCGCCCGATGGTCGAGGAGACGAGGATGTTGTCCACGGCGCCCACGCAGAGCAGGTCGTCGGTGTTCATGATGAGGGCATCCTGAGCAATGCCTTTCCACACGCTGAGGTCGCCCGTCTCGCGCCAATAGGCGTAGGCGAGACTGCTCTTCGTGCCGGCGCCATCGGCGTGCATGATGTTGCAGTAGTCGGGGTCGCCACCGAGGATGTCGGGTATAATCTTGCAGAAGGCCTGTGGGAAGATGCCCTTGTCGATATTCTTGATGGCGGCGTGGACGTCCTCCTTGGCGGCCGAGACGCCGCGCGCCATATAACGTTGTTTGTTGTCCATCAGAATTGTACTTCAGGTGCTTTCGCAGCGCCAGCCTCGGCCGCAAATGGAGTCTTCTTATCGAAGCTGAAAATCATAGCCCAAATGTTGTTGGGGAACTTGCGGACAGAGGTGTTGTAGGTCTGAACGGCTTCGTTGTAGAGGCGTCGTGATTCTGCGATGCGGTTCTCGGTGCCTTCGAGCTGAGCCTGCAGTTCGCTGAACTGTTCGTTGGCTTTCAGGTCGGGATAGTTCTCGGTGATGGCGATGAGTCTGCCGAGAGCCTGACTTACCTCGCCTTGGGCGGCTTGGAACTCCTGCAGCTTCTCTGGCGTGAGGTTTTCGGGATCTACGGTAATCTGCGTTGCTTTGGTGCGGGCGTTGACGACAGCCTCCAGCGTCTCGCTCTCGTGGGCGGCATAACCCTTGACGGTGTTCACGAGGTTGGGGATGAGGTCAGCGCGGCGCTGGTACTGGGCTTCGACGTCGGCCCATGCGCGGGTTACGCCTTCTTCCTGTTCTACGAGCGTGTTGTAGGTGCAGCTTGTCAGAGCGAAAGTAGCCATGACAGCGACGAGGATTGCTTTTAGAGTCTTCATAGTCGTAAAGAATTTAAAAGATTGATAAATGTTTGTTTCTTAGTTTGTTATGTTTGTTTTGTTATTTTGTCAACTTGTCAACTCGTCAACTTGTCAGAATCTTCCGCTTGCTCCGCCTCCGCCGAACGAACCTCCTCCGAAGCTGCCGCCAAACGAGCGTCCTCCGCCTCCGAAGAAGCTGCCTCCGAGTGCGCCTCCGGCTGCTGCCGCGCCATTGCCGCTGTTGAGGTTCTCGTCCCAGTGCAGTTCCTTGGTGAAATAGCAATGCGAGCATCGGTAAGTGTCATGATGAGTGCGTATGCCGAGGCGTTTGTTGCGGGTAGTGTAGCCGCTTATCTTCTTCATTTTGTATTGTTTGCAACTGGGGCAGTAGCTCTTGCGACGCTCGTCGTACCAAAGCGCGAAGAAGATGATGCCCAGTCCGAGCGCCATGCAGATGATGAAGCCGATGAGGGCTCCCGTGTCGGAGTCGTCGAAGTCTGACGAGCCCACGAGCGAGTCGTCGCCGTCGACATATGTTGTTATTGCGCGCACGGCGTTGAGCATGGCTGTGTCCCAATCGCCCTCGCGCAGGGCGGGCAGCATCTGATAGTTCTCGATGCGCTTGCAGATGGCGTCGGGGAGAGTGCCTTCGAGGCCGCGGCCGGTGAGGATAGTATAGGCGCGGTCGCCTGTGGAGAGCAGTATGATGAGTCCGCTGTTCTGCTCTTTGCGTCCGATGCCGTATTTGCGCCCGAGCGCCATGCAGAAGTCATACGTCTCGCCGCCCTCGATGCGCTCTACGACGGCCAGGACGGTCTGCACGCCATGCGTTTTCTCCATCTCGCCGAGCCACAGGTTGAGCGAGTCGACGGCAGTCTGCGAGAGGAGACCGTCGGGGTTGGAGACATATTGTGTGCGGTCCTGCAGGTAAGGAATGGGCAGGTTGTCTGGCGTATATGTTGCGGCCATCAGCACGACGGTCGCAATCACTGAAATGAGGAATGTCAGAGTTCTTCTCATCGCTTATCTTCGTTTTAGTTTCCGGTATAGGTATTTGAAGAAAATACGTGTTGTGACGCCAAAGAGTTTTGGGTTGGCGATTATACGGAAGAACGCCTCGGCGTCGGCTTCGAGCATGTGGTCGATGACGGCATTGTCGTAGTGGCGGTCGATGTAAGGAAGAATATCATCGGCGCGCTCGAACTTTTCGTCTTTGATAATCTCTTTGGTCTGGCGGATGTATTCTTTGAATGCCAGGAGTTTATCGTCCATATTGTCGTTGTCCGACGAGAGGTTGGCGCCGCTGTCCCTGAATGTCGTCAGGCGTAGTCCGGTAGATGCTATACCGCCACTGAGGCCGAACTTGAAGGTCGAGAGATAGTCGGAGCCCCAGGCGTAGGGCAGTGCGACGTAACCTCCGAGCTGCAGCACGGCGCTGCGCCGTAGCATGAACTCGCTGATGGTCTGGCGCCGCAGTCCTCGATATATGTGCCACATGTAATCTTCCACCGTCTCCCATTCGGGCGATGCGGGGAAACTGTCGGTCTCAGTGCCTTTGGCGTCAACGACGCGTACTCCCGAGCGGAAGACATTGCATTGCGGGTGGCGCTCGCTCAGGCCGACGAGCTCCTCGACGAAGGTGGGTGCGTAGAGGTCGTCGTCGCACAGCAAGCAGAAGAATTCGCCCTCAGCCAGTCGCAGACATTCGTTCCAATTGGCCGTAGGATCTTTGGCTCCGAGATTTTCCTTGTTTACGAAATAGCGTATGCGCGGGTCATTGAAAGCCTTGACGATAGATGCTATATCAGCCGGTGAGCAATCGTTGACGACGAGGACTTCGATGTTCTGATAGGTCTGCGTCAGTGCCGCTGCGATGCTCTCGCAGAGGTAAGTAGCTTTATAGGCTGGTATTGCTATGGTTACGAGTGGCTGCATAATAGCGTGCTGTTTTTTTAGTCTTTTCCGTTCCAGAAGTCCCAGCTGGCGTCGGCTTGCAGATGTAGCATCTCAAGTCCGTTCTTCACGGTGGCGCCGAAGCGGCGGCCTTGGCGCATGAACTGGGTGATGCCGGGGTTGTAGACGAGGTCGAAGAGGAGGTGGTGCTTGGATAGTGCGGCGTAAGGCAGCTCGGGACTGCTGTCGATGCGGGGAAACATACCAAGCGGGGTGCAGTTGACGATGACGGTGTAATCGGCAATGAACGAGGGGGTGAGGTCGGAGTAGGTGAGGGGACCCTCGGGAGAACCCGAGGGCGCGGTAATCGGGCCGTTGGGGGCGGGCGTGGCGGTTTGCCGCTTGCGGCTGACGTAGCGCCATTCTATGCCGAGCTTCTCAAGTCCGCGGCAGACGGCCTTCGATGCGCCGCCGGTGCCGAGCACGAGGGCTCGTTTGTGGTGGGGCTGCAGCAGCGGACGTATGCTCTCGACAAAGCCTATGACGTCGGAGTTGAAGCCTTTGAGGTATGGTTTTGCGGTGCCGGACTCTTGTCGCTCAATTCTTATGACGTTGACGGCTCCTATGGCGCGTGCTTCGTCGGAAAGCTCGTCGAGGAGCGGAATGACGGCTTGCTTGTGGGGAATGGTGACGTTGAGGCCTCGGAGCCTGGGATGCTCGGCAAGCAGCTGCGGTAGCTCTTCGACTGACTGTAGCTCAAAGTTGAGATATTCGGCATCGATTCCTTCTGTTGCGAACTTATTATTAAAGTACGCGCGCGAGAAGGAGTGCCCGAGCGGATAACCGAGAAGACCGTATTCACAATTCATAATTCACAATTCATAATTGGGCAAGCCAGCTATTTGGTTGCCAGATACATTGTGGAGAGCCCGAAGGTGAAGCGCTTGAAGTTGACGGCACTGAAGCCGCTTTGGCGCATGAGCGGCACGAGCTGTTCGGCCTGCGGGAAGGCTTCCATGGAGTGTGGCAGGTAGGTGTAGGCGCTGTCGTCGTGGCTGATGATGCGGCCTATGAAGGGCATGACGGTGTGGGCGTAGACCTTGAAGAGCTGTTTCATCGGGAAGCGGGGCGGAGTGGTGAGCTCCACGAGCATGAGGTGGCCGCCAGGCTTGAGGACGCGGCACATCTCGCGTAGTCCGGCTTCGAGGTCATCGAAGTTGCGCGCTCCATAGGCCACGGTTACGGCGTCGAAGGTGGAATCGTCGAATGAGAGGCCGGTGGAGTCGTCTTTTGCGAATGAGATGACGGTGTCGAGCCCGGCTTCTTTCACCTTCTGCCGTCCTACTTCCATCATACCCTCGCTGATGTCGACGCCGATGATGCGGTCGGGGGCGAGGCGTCGGGCAGCGAGGATGGCGAAATCGCCAGTGCCGGTGGCAATGTCGAGGATGGTCGAGGGTCGGAAGGGTTTTAGCGCATCAACGGCCTTGCGCCGCCAGCGTCGGTCGATGCCGAGCGAGAGGGTGTGGTTAAGGCGGTCGTAGGTGGGGGCGATGTTGTTGAACATCGTCTCCACTTGCTCGCGCTTAGGGGCGGCGCTGGCGGCGTAAGGGGTGACAGGGGGATTGTGAGGCATTGGCGGGGAGAGGGGAGGGGAGAGGGAGACTCGGCGTGATACGCCGAGCACCCAACTGATGATACTAATGCAAGGGGGCTGCAGGGTCGGATGACCGGAGCAGCGGGGCGAGATGACCGGAGCAGCGGGGCGAGATGACCGGAGCTGCAGGGTGAGATGACCGGAGCAGCAGGGTGAGATGACCGGAGCAGCAGGGCGAGATGACCGGAGCAGCGGGGCGAGATGACCGGAGCTGCAGGGTGAGATGACCGGAGCTGCAGGGTGAGATGACCGGTGCAGCAGGGTGAGTTGGCCGCGGCGCTTATTGGGCAGCGAGCCAGGCGCTGACGTTCTTTTCGATGCGCGCTGCTACGTCCTCCACGGCTTCTTCCTTGACGAATTTCTCGCCCACGATGTGCTCGTAGAGCTCGATGTAGCGGTCGCTGATGCTTTCTACGAAGGCATCGGTGAGCTCAGGCATCACGTCGCCGGGGCGGTTCATGAAGTTGTGGTCGATGAGCCATTGGCGCACGAATTCCTTTGAGAGCTGGCGCTGCGGCTCGCCTTTCTCAAACTTCTCTTCATAGCCTTCGGCGTAGAAGTAGCGGCTGGAGTCTGGCGTGTGAATCTCGTCGATGAGGATGACCTTGCCGTCGCGCTTTCCGAACTCGTATTTCGTATCAACAAGGATGAGTCCTTTCTTGGCGGCAATCTCGGTGCCGCGCTGGAAGAGTGCACGCGTGTAGCGCTCCATTACCTCGTAGTCTTCGGCGCTGACGATGCCTTGTGCTATGATTTCCTCGCGCGAGATGTTCTCGTCGTGACCCTCGTCGGCCTTGGTGGTCGGGGTGATGATAGGCTCTGGGAAGCGCTCGTTCTCGCGCATTCCGTCGGGCAGCTTCACGCCGCAGAGCTCGCGGCATCCGTTCTTATACTCGCGCCAAGCTGAGCCGGTGAGGTAACCGCGGATGATCATTTCCACGCGGAAGCCTTCGGCTTTCAGTCCAACGGTGACCATCGGGTCGGGCGTAGCCAGTTTCCAGTTGGGAACGATGTCGGCCGTGGCGTCGAGGAACGAGGCTGCAATCTGATTCAGCACCTGTCCCTTGAAAGGAATGCCTTTGGGTAGTACGACGTCGAATGCCGAGATACGGTCTGTGGCGACCATTACCATAATGTCATCGTTGATGTTGTAAACGTCGCGCACCTTTCCGTGGTAAACGCTTTTCTGTCCGGGGAATTGGAACTCAGTCTTTGTTAATGCTTTCATTGTTGTTTTGTATTTCTTTAGTTTGAGATTCATTTTCATATTTATCGTAGGCGTTGACAATCTTTGTGACGAGGCGGTGTCGCACGATGTCTTTCTTATTGAAATGAATGACGGCTATGTCGTCGACGTCGCGCAGCACCGTCATTGCCTCGATGAGTCCGCTGCGCTGTTGGCGCGGGAGGTCGATTTGTGTGATGTCGCCCGTAATAATCATTTTGGTGTTCATGCCCATGCGAGTGAGGAACATCTTAATCTGCGCGGGCGTGGTGTTCTGTGCTTCGTCGAGGATGACGACGGCGTCGTTGAGCGTGCGTCCGCGCATGAAAGCGAGTGGCGCAATCTGAATAGCGTTCTGCTCCATCATCTCGTTGAGCTTCTGCCGCGGTATCATGTCTTCGAGGGCGTCGTAGAGCGGCTGCAGGTAGGGGTCGATCTTGTCCTTCATATCTCCCGGCAGGAATCCGAGCTTCTCGCCGGCTTCTACGGCGGGCCTTGAGAGTATGATGCGCCGCACCTGCTTATTCTTCATCGCGCGCACGGCGAGTGCTATGGCTGTGTAAGTCTTTCCGGAGCCTGCGGGGCCAATGGCGAAGACCATGTCTTTCTGCTCGAATGCGCTTACGAGTCGCTGCTGGTTCTCGCTGCGCGCCGTTATAGGTTTGCCGGTGACGCTGAATACGATAGCTCCGGTGATGCCGTCGCGGCGGGTGTGCTCTCCGCGTATGATATGGAGGACGTCCTCTTCGCTGAGGCTGTTGTACTTGTTGCAGTGCGCTTGTAGGCGTTCGATGTTCTCTTCGAATGCGCACAGCTCCTCCTCGTCGCCCATAGCTTTGACGACGTTGCCGCGGCCGACGATTCTTAATTTCGGGTGAAGCGCCTTGATCATCTGCATGTTAGCGTTGTTCACGCCATAGAAGATGAGCGGGTCTGCTTCTTCAAGGATAAAGTGCTTTTCGGTCATAGTGAATATTTTTCGGTGCAAATTTAACTATTTCTCTCGTAATTGCGTGCTAATATTAGGAATTTTATTGTAACTTTGCGTCGATTTTTTAAGAAACGACGTGCAAAAGCTCAACAAAACCCTCTTTATACGCTCCGTGTGCGCCCTCGTAGGCGTGCTCTTCATCATCCGGCTTTGTTTTCCAAGTGTAGCCCGGACGTCGGCCGACGCAGCGGGCATCGATAGTGCTGGCGTAGCCGTCGGTGGCGATTCCACGGCGGTCGTAGAGTCGGCGGAAACGGCCGTGGCAGCTACAGCCGAAGCTCCGGCCGGCAGTCCGGCTTCAGCTGACAGCCCGACTTCCACATCAACTGCTGAGCCAACGGAAACGGCCGCGGCCGCTGAATCGTCTGACGGCCTTGCCGCTGCAGTCTCCGGCGCTGCTTCCACAGCCTTTCAGCCTTTCGCAGTCCCACGCTTGGATTTCAGCAGCAAGCATCCGATTCGTGGCGTCTATTCCTATCGCGAGTGCTTCCCCGATATCCAAGACGTGCAGATTGTGGCGGCGCGAGCCCACGGCGTCACGCCCGTGGCCAGCCGTGCCGACGCTGAGAAGCGCAAGAGCGAGCTGCTCTACATCGGCGCCAATCCCTACTACGAGATCGACCCTCGCATGAACCGTAGTATCCCGTATCTCGTGCCGCGCGCGAGCCATCTGCTCGAGCACATCAGCCGCCGCTTCCTCGATTCGCTGGCAGTGAAGCAGATACCGCTTCACAAACTCATCGTCACCAGCGTGTTGCGCACCGAGGAGGACGTGGCCCGCCTGCAGCGCTACAACCACAACGCCACGGAGCAGAGCTGTCACCGCTTTGGCACGACTTTTGATATCTCGTACAACCGGTTCCACACCGTATCGCCCCCAGGCGGTCCCGAGCGGCGCGCCGTGCGCAACGATTCTTTGAAGTTTGTGCTCTCTGAAGTCCTGCGCGATGCCCGCGAGGAAGGGCGTTGCTACGTGAAATACGAGGTCAAGCAGGGCTGTTTCCATATCACGGTGCGCTGACGGCGGCGGTCGGCGACCACTTATAATGTCTTTTTTTCTTAAAGCATAGCCTTCTTTTGTCTCTACAGGTTCAAAAGGAGGTTTTTTATGTTAAAGAATAATAAAATCGCCTTATTCTTTAAACCAAAGCCGCACTTTCCAATCAAAGAAAACGTAGCGCTACAGAAAACGTCACACAAAACGTTCCCCCAATGACATTAAACTAATACAGCTACATTATGAAAAAGTCTATTTTCCTATTTGCATTCGCCGCTCTTACATTAGGCAGTGCAACAAACGCAAACGCACAAGATAACGATCGTGCAGCCCGCCGACAGGAGATGCAAGCACGCATGACCGAGCAGCTCGTCAAGGACCTGAAACTCACCGACGAGCAGAAGGCCAAATTCACCCCGATCTATACAAATTATCAGAAGGAACTCGCAGAGCTCCGCTTGAACCAGAACCGCGAACAGGCTCAGCAGCAGAACAAGAAGGAGCTCACCGAGGCCGAGGCTACGGCTCAGCTCCAGGAGGTGTTCACTCGTCAGGAAGAGCAGATTCAGCAGTCGCAGCTTCGTCTTGACATCCAGAAGAAGTATTGCGCCGAACTCTCCGGCCTGCTCACCCCTCAGCAGCTGCTCCGCGTGTTCCAGCCTCAGCAGGGTCGTAATCGTCAAGGCGGCCAAGGCAACCGTGGCAACTTCAACGGTCCGCGCGGCGGCTTCGGCGGAGGCGGTGGCTTCGGCGGCGGTGGCGGCTTCGGCGGCCCCGGCGGTGGCTTCTGATCAGAAAAAATAATCCGCAGAAACCTTAAATCATCTATTCACCACATTTTGATTTGTTGATTGATCATGTGCATCGGCACAGGAAGGACGCCAGAGACTGTGAAGCCTTTGGCGCCTTTTTTTGTGTACACGGAAGGACACGGAAGTACACGGAAGTACACGGAAGTACACGGAAGTACACGGAAGGACACGGAAGGACACGGAAGGATACGGAAGGACACGGAAGGATACGGAAGGACACGGAAGGACACGGAAGGACACGGAAAAACTATGATGACGTGCAAGCAGATTACATCCGAAACGAGGATAAAGCAAAAAAATTTGCTTACAAGTTTTGTTGTTTCAACAAATCGCTGTAACTTTGTGGCGAATAAAACTAACAAAATCAATAAATCACTTAAAAACAATTATCTATGAAGAAATTCTACTCTCTTCTCTTTGCCTTGCTCGCCTTCGCAGGCATGGCAGGCGCACAGGTGACGTTTGACTTTCTGAACAACAATCTCGATCTGCCTGTGAGCTACAATGATGACAACGACAAGACCACTCAGGACTTGGGTAATGTCAGCGTCATCGAGCACGAAGGTGTGACAATCACATTCGACAAGGGTTCTGCAGGCACTACCAGCCGCTTGTGGAATACCGGCTCTGAGATTACTCTTCGAGTCTATAAAGGTTCAACCTTTACTGTCTCGGCCGAACAAAACATCGTAAACATCACGTTTACCGGTCAGGCATCCAAGTTCGGATGCAAATCAGACCCTGAGGGCTTGAACGGCCAGGTATGGACGGGTTCTGCAAAATCCGTTACGTTCAGTCCTACGGCAACCTGCCAGATTCGCAGTATCATCGTTTCCTTCGAAGGTGGCGATACGCCTGAGCCTCAGCCTACTATCGACTGGACGAGCTCAGCAAGTGCTCCTCTGACAGTAGCTCAGGTCCTGGAGAAAGCAGCCCAACTTGAGGAAGGAGCAGACAGCGGCAAGGATGTCTATGTGAAAGGTAAGATCTCTCAGATTGATGAGGTAAGCCCCAAACTTGAGGATGGCAGCGGCTATGGCAACGCTACTTACTTTATCTCTGATAATGGCTCTACCGACAATCAATTCCAAGTCTTCCGTGGCAAGTACCTTAAGGGTGCTGATTTCACAGCAGAAGATCAGATTAAGGTTGGCGACGAAGTTGTCATCGTAGGTTTTGTCAAGAACCACGGCGGAACGCTTGAGTTCAACCAAGGCAGTAGAATCTATTCGCTCAACGGCGACACCGGAGGTGACGATCCCCAGCCAGGCGATGCCAAGACTATTGCAGAGGTTATTGCCGGTGGCGCAGCTTCAGCTGTCGTTACGTCAGGAACAGTCTTTGCTGAATGCCCCAACGGCATCCTCATAGGCGATGGCACAGGCTACATCTTCGTCTATAGGGCAACAGCTGCTGTCGGTGATGTAGTTAAGGTTACGGGCAATGTCTCTCAATATGGCGGCTGCTTCCAGTTCGGTCAAGGCTCAACAGCCGAGAAAACCGGCACAGCCACTGTGACTTATCCCACAGCTAAAGAAATCGACGGCGCCGGCCTCGACGCTCTCATCGAGGCTCCCGTTGTTACTTACGTCAAGGTTAAGGGCAAGCTGACGATCAGCGGCAACTACAAGAACCTGGAGGTCGAAGGTGCAACGAACAAGGGCTCGCTGCAAGTCTCTGACGCTGTCCTCGGCGATGCTGGCGACGGCGATGAGGTTGAGGTTACCGGCTTCTTCATTTACAAGAGCGGCTCTTCAACGGTTTACGGCAATATCCTTGCTACCGAGGTTAAGGTCGTAGGCGAAGGCCCAGCCCCCACCGTGACCGAGTACTCTAAGATTGCCGACGTCAAGGCTGCAGCTACGACCGACCATGCTAAGGCTGCCTTCCTGGCAACCGACCTGCTCGTGACTTATGTCAACGGAAAGAGCGTCTACGTCTTCGACGGCACCGACGGCCTGCTCCTTTTCGCCAGCGATGCTAAGCTCGCTGAGGGCATCAAAGCCGGCGACAAGATTACTGCTAAGTTCACGGGCGACCTCTATCTCTACAACGGTCTCACAGAGATCGCGTTCACAGAGGTGGCAGACCTCACCGTCAACTCCAGCGACAACGCCGTTGAGCCTCAGAAGGTCACCATCGCCGATGTCAACAACAACCAGAAGGACTACGAGAACGAGCTCGTGCAGATCGAGGGCCTGACCGCCCAGGCTGAGGCTCTTGCCAACCGCAATATCGTCTTCATGGACGACAGCGACAACGAGATCACCGTTCGCGACAACTGGAACGTGCTGACGACCACCACGTTCGACACCGCCACTCCGTACACCGTCACCGCTTTCGTAGCTCTCTACAACGGCGCCGTACAGCTCTATCCCCGCTCGGCTGAGGATGTTGACAACGGCGTTGAGCCCATTCCTTACGAGCTCGTTGGCGAAGGCACGCTCGAGAAGCCTTACACCGTCGAGGACGTTCAGTATCTGATCAACGCCGAGGACTGCCCGAAGGAGCCCGTCTGGGTCAGCGGTTACATCATGGGTGCTGCCAAGAGCTCGATGAGTAACATCGTCAGCGTTCAGGGCGAAGAGCTTCTGGCAACTAACATCGTGCTGGCCGACGACGCCGCAGAGACCTCTGGTGCAAACATGATTCCCGTGCAGCTGCCCACCAACAAGGACGAGTCGAAGGACATCCGCAGCAAACTCAACCTTGTAGATAACTTCGACAACCTCGGCAAGCAGGTGTGGGTGCTCGGTACTATCGAGAAATACTTCAGCGTGGCTGGCGTGAAGAACGTCACCGACTACAGCCTCGATGGCGAGTCAACCTACGTCAACGCCGTTAAGGCCGATGCCGCCAAGGCCGCAATCTACAATATCGCTGGTCAGCGCGTGAGCGCCGTAGGCAAGGGCCTCTTCATCGTAGGCGACAAGAAGGTGCTCGCAGAGTAAGTAATATTCGAAACAGCTGCTAAGAATAAATCTTACAGGCTGCTTCACGAAGCAAAAAAGGGTCAAGGTGCACCGCCTT
This sequence comes from Bacteroidaceae bacterium, assembly GCA_017429945.1. Taxonomy (GTDB): domain Bacteria; phylum Bacteroidota; class Bacteroidia; order Bacteroidales; family Bacteroidaceae; genus Physcousia. Next base: position 11,315 of record JAFRNY010000020.1, on the reverse strand, counting down.
GACTCTTTTTTTGTGCTTTTATTTTTCTCGCTCAGCTTTTTAGCTTACCTTTGCAGCAGACAAATCCAAAAAGAGATGAAAAACAGGACGCTATTCGCAACAATCCTCGCTGCTCTCTTCGCCTTCGCGACTGAGAGCCAGGCCGTTAAGCTTAGCACTTATTATGCCGCGGCCAACAATAAGAAGAAGGCCGAACTGAAGCTCGCGCTCAAGGGCATTATCTCCGACCACACTAAGTTGGGCTACAACAATTTGTGGACCTACTACGAGAAAGTGGACTACTACGAGCGCAACGGCCGCAAGCAAGTCTTCGACTACTACTCCGACGAGATAGCCTATTTCCCCGAGCCCAGCTCGATGAACAAGGAGCACACCGTGCCCCAGTCGTGGTGGGGTGGTGGCACCAGTCCGGCTCAGGGCTCCGACATCTTCCACGTGCTACCCTCTGACAAGAGCGCCAACAGCGCCAAGAGCAGCTATCCCCTCGGCGTGGTCGTCGGCACGCCTTCGTATCCTAACTCCAAGAGCGGTCCCAACACGCGCATGAAGACTGGCAAGGACTCTCATGGCAATAATGTCTTTGAGCCTTGCGACGACTACAAGGGCGATTTCGCGCGTATTTACATGTATGTGGCCACATGCTATTCCAATGTCACGTGGCAGCGGCAGAACGACCTGGGCTGCACGCTCACGAAGGGCGACTGGCCGACATTCAACTCGCAGGAGTTTATCGATTTGCTGCTGAAGTGGTGCCGCGAGGACCCCGTGTCGGACTGGGAGCGCACGCGCAACGAGCGCGTCTACGCCGTGCAGGGCAACCGCAATCCCTTCGTCGACTTCCCCTCGCTCCACGAATACATATGGGGCGACAGCATCGCTTACGCCTTCGACATAAATGCGCCCCACGGCCAGGAGGGCTACGACCCCGGCGACCAGCCTCTCGGACCTGACGACCCCGATGACCCCGATGATCCCGTCAACCCCGACGCTGAGTCCGGCACGATTATCTTCAAAGACCTGACGTGGACCGCCACGACGCACCCCGTCTATGGTCCCGGCTTCACGGCCACAGCCCTCGGCCTGACGCTGAGTTACTATAAGGGAGAGTCGAATGTTGAACCGAAAAACGTGGCTGATTTCGGCGAATTCCGTTTCTACGACAAGTCGTTCTTCATCATCGAAGGCGGCGAGATTGTAGGCGCCACCTTCTACGACAACGGCGGCTCGAAGAGCGGTTGCTCTGTAATCATCGATGGCGAGTCCTACTCGTTCACCGACAAGAAATTCTCCTGGAGCGGCTCAATGAATCCGTTTATCTGCCAGGCTAACAAGCAGATTAGAATGTCTTCGATGGACGTCCTCGTGGCCATCGCTGACGAGCCTGACGCTGTGGCGCCCAACTTTATGTCGCCTGTGGCCGACGTGAACGCGGTCTTCGACTCGCACGGCCGTTACCTCGGCAGCACTATTCCTCACCGCCGCGGCATTTATGTCGTCCGTCGAGGCGGTAAAACGATAAAGGTGACGAACTGAAGACCGAATAACTGCTTCGCAGTCACAGAGGACACAGAGGAGACGGAGGACACAGAGGAGGCAGCTGACACAGAGTAGGCGGAGGAAGCAGAGGAGGCAGAGGAGGCGGAGGAGGCAGCTGACACAGAGGAGGCAGAGGAGGCTGAGGAGACGGAGGACACAGAGGAGGCTGAGGAAGCAGAGGAGGCGGAGGAGGCAGAGGAAGCTGAGGAGGCAGAGGACACTGAGGACACAGATGACACAGAGGAAGCAGCGGTTCAGCTGTAGGCCGCATGCGGCCGTAAACTTCTGAGGCGATGAGCCGAAGAAGCCCATAAAAAAGATTTAAGTTCAGATTTAAGTAAGATTTAAGTTCCAAACTCTCCGCTCGGCCTTGCCGCTTCGCGTGTGAAGAACTTTCAACTACGGCCTCAGGCCGCGAAAAAATGCGTTACTTCATAGAACTCTCATACGACGGTACCGCCTACCACGGCTGGCAGATTCAGCCCAACGGCGCTAGCGTGCAAGAGACCCTTCAGAAGGCTCTCTCTATGCTGTTGCGGCAGGACGTGCAAGTCTCCGGCGCCGGTCGCACCGATGCCGGCGTTCATGCGGCAATGATGGTAGCGCATTTTGATATTCAAGCCCCTCTTCAGGCCCCTCTCCCCGCTCCCCCCGTGAAAGCCCCTCTCCCCGCTCCCCCCGTGGGGGGGAGGGCTGCAAGTCCTGTGGCTTCCTGTTCGCAAGAGGATAAGGAGTCCTCCCCCCCACGGGGGGAGTTAGAGAGGGGCCTCGAGAGGGGCTTGGACTTAGATAACCTGGTCTACCGCCTCAATGGAGTCCTGCCTCACGATATCGCCGTCCACAAGATCTACCCCGTGGCCGACGACCTTCACGCCCGTTTCTCCGCGCGTGCGCGTACATATTATTATTACGTGCACACGCGTAAGTCGCCGTTCCTGCGCGACCGCTCGTGGCGGCTCGTCAGGACGCCCGACTTCGCGGCCATGAACAGCGCGGCTGCCACGCTCATGGATTACGAGGATTTCACCAGTTTCTCGAAGGTCAACACCGACACGAAGACTAACATCTGTCACGTCACAGCGGCGCGGTGGGTCCAGCTCTCCGACTTCGAATGGCGCTTCGAGATCACTGCCGACCGCTTCCTGCGCAATATGGTGCGCGCCATCGTGGGTACGCTTATGGAGGTGGGCCGCGGCTCGCTCAGCGTCGATGGCTTCCGCCGTGTCATCGAGCAGAAGAACCGCTCGGCGGCAGGCGACAGCGTGCCGGCCCGCGGGCTGTTTCTCCAAAACGTGGAGTATGATTTGAATAATACGTCTATTGTCTAACACTATATACTCCCCTCCCTGACGGGAGGGGTTGGGGGTGGGTCTGTTATGTGGTTACTGCTAGCCTTTCTCTCAGCCGCTCTGCTCGGCTTCTACGATGTCTCGAAGAAAGAGGCGTTGAGGGATAATCCGGTCGTTCCGGTGCTTATGCTCAACACCTTTTTCTGCTCGCTCATCTTCATGCCTTTAGTGGCGCTTTCGGCCGCAGGCGTAATAGCTGAGACGTCGCTCTTCTACGTTCCGCTGTGCGGCTGGGCAGTGCATAAATATATCTTTCTCAAGGCTTTGATAGTGCTGGCGTCGTGGCTTTGCGGATATTATGCTATGAAGAATCTGCCGCTGACGCTCGTGGGGCCGATCAACGCCACACGCCCGGTGATGGTGCTCTTGGGCGCCATCGTGGTCTTTGGCGAGCGGCTTAACGCCTATCAGTGGGTGGGCGTCCTGCTGGCCATCGTGGGTTATTATATGCTCCGCCGCAGCGGCAAGAAAGAGGGGATTGATTTCCGCCACAACCGTTGGATCGCGCTTGCCGTCGTGGGCGCCGTCTTCGGTGCCGTCAGCGCGCTCTACGACAAGTTCCTGCTGGCGCCTGCGGGCGAGGGTGGGGTAGGGCTCGACCGTATGGCTGTGCAGAGCTATTTCATGCTCTATCAATTCCTGATGCTGATGACGTTCTGGGGGATAAAGACCCACCCCCTAACCCCTCCCGTAAGGGAGGGGAGTGGCTGCGCGGTGAAACTTGACGAAGAGCCTCTTACCGGTGGTGACTTGGCGCAGCCTTCGAGCGAAGCGAGGCTCTCCCCCTCACGGGGGAGCGGGGAGAGGGTCTTCGGGGGGATTGTTTTTGGGGTTTTACCCCGTTCCTTCTTCTGGATCCTCCTTGTCTCCTTGTTTCTCTCGGCCGCCGATTTCGTATATTTCTACGCCCTGAGCCTTCCCGATGCGCTCATCTCCGTCGTCTCAATGATCCGTCGCGGCAGCGTGCTGGTGAGCTTTGGCGTGGGCGCCCTCGTCTTCCGTGAGAAGAACCTGCGGTCGAAGGCCGTAGACCTCGCCTTGGTGCTCCTGAGCATGGTCTTCCTCTATCTCGGTTCGCGCTGACGTGTCCGTCTTGCGCTGCTCCTCAGTAAGAATCCTCACAACCTCACAACCTCACAACCTCATAACCTCATAACCTCACAACCTCACAACCTCTCAACCTCACAACCTCTCAACCTCACAACCTCACAACCTCATAACCTCATAACCTCACAACCTCACAACCCAACAACCTCACAACCTAACAAGTTAAAACAACTATATTATCAATACAAACAAACACGATTATGAAAAAACATTTACTCCTTCTTGCGGCTGCTCTCTTCGCCACTTTCGCGCAGGTGCAAGCCGCCATCGAGCCCACCGAGACGCAGATGTGGTGGGGTTATTTCACCGACAGCGACGCCGCCTCAATCGACTACGACAGCGGCCTCGGCTTTGGTTCGGCCTCGACGTTCGACGCCGGTATCGCCGTGCCAATGACCGACCGCTTCGTCAGCGGCAGCACTATCAACGCCGTGCGAATTTGGTTCGGCCCGGATGTGTCGAAGTTGTCGACCGACCTCACCGTCTGGATCTCGACACAGCAGCCCACCGATATCGCTGCGGCCGACTACGTGCAGACGGTGGCTAAGTCGTCGCTGACGCAGGGCGCCAACGACATCGCTCTCTCGACGCCTTTCGCCGTAGATGGTCGCGACATCTTCGTCGGTTTCACGTTCTCGACGCGCTCGGCCGCTTATCCCCTCGTGAGCAACGGAGCCGACGCGCAAAACTCCTTCCTCTTCCGCCACAATGGCGACCAGTGGTACGACTTCAATGGCCAGGGCTACGGCAAGCTGGCGATTCAATTGCTGCTCGACGGCGGCGACTACCCGCGCGACTGCGCTGCTGCCACGGACTTCGGGCGCATCGTAGTGCTTCAGGGCAAGCACGGCAGCGCCAGCTTCAGCTTCACGAACGCCGGCGCGAATCCCATCACGAGCATCACCTACGGCCTCTCGACCGACGACGCCACTGTGGTCGAAGAGCGCACGGTGACGGTGAGTCCGGTAGGCTTTGGCGGCAGCAAGAGCATAACCGTGGACCTGGGCTTGGCTGAGCAGGCGCGCAAATATTCCAAGCAGATTACGATAACGAAGGTCAACGGCAACGACAACGCCGAAAAGCGGCGCACCGCCTACGGCGACCTCATCGGCGTAAGCAGCGCACCCGCGGTGCTGCCCGTAGTGGAGGAATTCACGGGCACGTGGTGCGGCTATTGCCCCTACGGCACCGTCGGTATGCAAGCTGCTCACGAGGCCTACGGCGACCGCGTGGCGCTCATCGCCGTGCACAGTGGCGACGTGATGCAGGTCAGCAGCTACGATGACGTCGTCAACGCTTACGCCAGCGGCTTCCCCAGCTCGCAGATCAACCGTTCGGGCACGTCGTACTACCCCTATTATCTCAAGAGTTATCTCACAAAATTCTTCGACCGGCTGACGCAGGGTTCGCTCGAGCTCAACGCCGTGTGGACCGATGAAGAGAAGACGGCGGTAGAATTTCGCACGACGACGCGCTTCTTCTACGACGGCGACGAGGAGCTCTACGGCCTGGCCTTCGTGCTTGTGGAGGACGGCCTCAAGGGCAGCGGCTCTCGCTGGGCACAGACGAACTACCTGAGCGGTCGGTCCGTGGAGGCCGATATGGCCTTCTGGGGTAAGGCCGGCAGCACCGTCTCCAACTTGCAGTACGATCACGTGGCCGTGGCCGGCTGGGATGTGAAGGACGGCATGGACGGCTCCGTGGAGAGCTCGGTGCGCGACGGCGCCGTACAGGAGTTCGCTTACACGGGCGACATCAGTGCGTCGACGCTCATCCAGGATAAGGCGAAGCTGACGGCCATAGCCCTGCTCATCGACCGCAAGAACGGCTTTATCGTCAATGCCGCCCGCTCGGAGATTGCCGACGCGGCCACCGGCGTGAGCCGGCTCGAGGGCGAGCCCTCAGCTGCCGTCACCGGCTACTACAGTATCGACGGCAAGCGCCTGGCCGCACCCGCCCGCGGCGTTAATCTCGTAAAATTCTCCGACGGCCGCACGGAAAAGGTTATTCTGAAGTAATTGTTGAGAAATAGATAGAAACGAATTGCCGTAATTATCATAATAATGGCCTGCAAGCTATTAATTAGAAACGAATTGCCGTAATTATCATAATTCTGCATTTGCTGCAGGACATTGATTAGAAACGAATTACCGTAATTGTCATAATTATGCATTTGCTTGCAGCCTATTATTATGATAATTACGGTAATTCGTTTCTAATCGTCAATCTCCTAATTCTTTAATTTTCTAATTTTTCCAAAACTTCCACCAGGGCCGTTTGCGGAGCTTCTTGGCGTGGCCTACGGGGTCGAGCTCTTCGGTGATAATCTCCTCGAACGTCTTGTGTTCGTGGATGATACGGTAGATGGTGCCCCAGTCGGGCAGGCCGCCGACGTTGCGGTCGTCGATCCACAGGTCCACCTTCAGCTTGCGCGTGAAATTCTCGTTGCGCGTAATGTCCTCCTCGGGAAAATCGCGGTTGATGGCATAAAACTCCAGGCCGCGCTCGCGGCACCAAGCGATGGCCTCGTCGAGGAGCTCGCCCTCGCGCACAGTCCACAGGGTGAGGCGGTGACGCTCTTCCACGAGCATCTTCAGCGTGCTTACGGCGAAGGGGATTTCCTCGCCGATCTCGGGGTAGCGGTGGCGAACGATCGTGCCATCAAAATCTACGGCTATTGTCATATTCCAAATTTCAGTTTTAGCTTTTCTGCCTTTTGTCGCGGCTCGGCAATCGGGGCGGTTCTTACAGCTTTCGCGGTGCAAAGGTACAATAATATTACCGCTTTTTGAATAATTAGCCTCAATTTTTTGTAAGGAAAGCAGAAAAGCACTACTTTTGCAGGCATAAATGACCGAAAGCCCAGAATGAATATTATTAGCTTAGCCCGTCGGTTCGCGACTGCAGCAGCGCTGGCAGTCGCGCTCAGTTCTCCGGCGCAGGAGCGCGCGCTGCCGCAGATGCGCGACGTCTTCGCACAGATGCCCGACAGCCTCCTGCCGGCCGTGACGAAGAACAACCGCCTGGACTGCATAGACTTCATCGAGAACGGCCTCGAGGCTAAGGTGCGTAACGCCTTCGACGATTACGTGGCTCTCGAGGCCCTGACGCCCGACTACGCACGCTTCCGCACGAGCGCAGCTGCGGTATTGGAGCTGAAGCTGCTGCCGCAGACCGACACGACCCAGGTGCTCTGCGCCGTGACGACCGTGGAGTGCGGCGAGGCGGACAGCCCGACGCGCATCGAGGATTCTTCGCTCCGCTTCTATGCCGACGACTGGACGCCCGCAACGGCCGACCTGCAGGGCGCGGCGGCAGCGGTAGAGCGCTGTGCCGACAGCCTCGATTTCTTCACCGACGACGTGCCCGACAGCCTGCGCTTCAGCTACGACCAGGCCAAGGCTTCGGCGCGCGATTTTCATCCCGTGCGCATGAGCCTCGCGGTCGACGAGGCCTCGCTGACGCTCACGCTGCAGACGGGGCAGATGGCTGTGGATGAGAAGCGGGCGCTGAACGGTCGCCTGCGACCTGTCCGCCTGCTGTGGGACGGCCGCCGCTTCGTGCGCAAATAAGTTTTTTTCCCAGCTTATGTCGAGAATTGTAATAGTCCTCGTGTTTCTGCTTGCGCCGCTCGTGACGATGGCGCAGGCCGACAGGCTGATGCGCCGGTGGAAAATGGACAGCACGAGCATCGGGCAGAAAGTGATGATTGCCGACAGCCTCCTCACGCGAAGCTACAACAAGAGCAACTACGACACCGCCTATATCCGCCGGCCACGCTACCCGTTCACGGTGAAAGTGAGATATAATGTAGCCGGAAGTCAGATCTCAACGCGGGCCAAGCTCGACGGCCACAGCTACAAATACGACCTCTCGACATCCAATCAGACCACGGCCAGCGTGGCCCTTTCCTACCGCGGACTATCGGTGGCCATGGCTATAAATCCGAAAAAACTATTCGGCAAGGATAAGAGCAAGAGCTTTAATTTCACGCTCTACGCCAACCGCTACGGAATGGACCTGGCTTACCAGGACAGCCGCCAGTATTCGGGCACGGGCGACTACGACGGCCTGCACGAGGATTTCACGACCGACCTCGTGCATTCGCAGATCACGAACATGAACGCTTACTACGCCTTCAACTTCCGCCGTTTCTCTTACCCAGCAGCCCTCACGCAGAGCTATATCCAGAAGCGCAGCGCCGGCAGCTGGCTGCTGGCCCTCTCGCTCATCAACGGCAGGATCAACGTGGACCGCGCCGAGGAGGTGGAGGTGCCGGAGGCCCGGATTCGTATGATGAATATTGGCCTCGGAGGCGGCTATGGCTACAACTGGTGCCTGCCTCATCGCTGGATGATCCACGGCTCGTTGTTGCCCACCGTCAACGTCGTGCCGTGCAACAAGATGACAATCGAGGGCGAACAGAACCGTATCAAATATGCCTTCCCCGAGGTGATCGTCACCGAGCGCTTCGCACTGGTGCATTATTTCAACGAGCGCCATTTCGCAAACCTCACCTTCGTAAATTACACCACAATCCACGGCTCAAAAAAGCAGGTGCGCATAATCCACGACAAATGGCGCCTGCGAGTCTGCTATGGACTCCGGTTCTAGTCTCATCCCCAACCCCCTCTCTTTCTTAAAGAGGTGGAAAAGCCTCACCCAGCCTCACCCCCAACCCCCTCTCTTTCTTAAAGAGGTGGAAAAACTCACCCAGCCTCACCCCTTTCCCCCCTCTCTTTCTTAAAGAGGAGGAAAAGCCTTACCCAGCCTCACCCAGCCTCATCCCCTTCCCCCTCTCTTTCTTAAAGAGGAGGAAAAGCCTCACCCAGCCTCATCCCCTTCCCCCGTCTCTTTCTTAAAGAGGGGGGAAGCCCCTTTTCAAAATCTCCGTGTCCTCTGTCTTCTCTGTGTGCTCTGTGACTGCGAAGCAGTTCAAGAAATCTCCGTGTCCTCCGTCTTCTCTGTGGGCTCTGTGGCTGCGAAGCAGTTCAAGAAATCTCCGTGTCCTCCGTCTTCTCTGTGTGCTCTGTGACTGCGGAGCAGTAAATAAGACAAGGCCCCCGTCGAAATAAATCGACGGAGGCCTTGCTGTGGTTGCCAGCGGCAAGCGTGAAAGTCCTACTTGCGGCTGCGAGCGTAGCGGCTCATGAACTTGTCGACGCGACCGGCGGTGTCGACGAGCTTGCTCTTACCAGTGTAGAAGGGGTGCGAGCTGCTGGAGATCTCGAGCTTCACTACGGGGTATTCCTCGCCCTCGAATTCCACGGTGTCGGTGGTCTTAGCGGTGGAACGGCTCAGGAACATGTCGCCATTGCTCATGTCCTTGAACACGACGGGGCGATAGTTGTCGGGATGAATTCCTTGTTTCATTGTTGTTTGAGAGTGTTTTGTGTCGGGCTTGTGTACCGACGGTGAATATTATGCTGGGCTTGTGTACCAGCGTTATTTCTCTTTTTGCGGCGCAAAAGTACTGCTTTTCCCCGAAACTGCCAAACTTTCAGCCACTTTTTTCATTCTGGCAATGTTATTCCCTTGATTGAGACGGGCCAGTTCAAGAAAAGATTCAAAAAAGATATGCAAAAATTGTCTTATACTTTACTCTTGCAATGAGAAACAAGATATCTTTATCTGAATCTCCAGACGGTTCCGATAACTTGGGATTAACCTGCTTAGTTCTCAATCTGATTGGGAAGGTGGCTGAGGAGTTGATGCCGCCGATGAAACAGTATTTATTGGCTGATAGGTTGCTTCATCATCTTCTCCAGTTCCGAATCTGGTTTCTCGAATATTTCTTCAGGTTTATAGAATCGAGTTACCATCGTGGCAAACACTTTGTTGTTGAAAACGAACACAAAGTCATAGTAGCCCGGTTCAAGCTCTTCGGGATGAAGGTAGAAGGAGCCCCAATGTTCGCTTTCCTCGGCCTCGGGATCTCTATTCAGATCAAGCGCCTGAACGTAATCGGGCGTTTCGTCGTTCAGCGCGTTTTTCTGATAAAAGGTGTGGTCGGCTTTATGCTTGAACACCATCACCTTGATACCAGTTCCTGCGCTTGCCTGAGGATGAAACTCTATCCACTCGTCCAGTTCAAACACCGAACGTATGCCTTCGGCGGCGTAAGGTTTATGGTTGAAATCTTCAGAGCCGCACCGGTTGCCGAATAGGCTCAAGCCTGTCATTACGGGCTTTTCCCCTTCTTGGAGATTTGCGAAATAGAGTTTGCCAAGAACCGTCGTGTCCTGAACCTGTGCGGCATTGGACGGGTTCATTGCATAAGCCTTTGAGCCATTGGTGACGACGGTGGTCGAGAGCGCCACGAGCACTATGGTTAAGAATATAGCAATCCTTTTCATATACCTTAATTCTGCAACACTTTTATTTTTCAATATTGACGTATATTCCTGGGCAAAAATGGTTCTAGGGATATGGCCTTGTCAGCTATTTCACTTGTCTCAGTGTTGCGATTAGGAAACACGCAAAACTCTGATAGGCAGGGCAAAGGTACGATGATTCTATGATAATCGCAATTTTTCGAACATTATTTTTCATATCATGCTGTAAAATAACAAAAATACCCAGAAACCTGCTGTCCCCGAGTATAATAGATTCATGAATAACGTTTCTCGAAGGCGCTGCGAACATTCGTTGAGAGAGCTGCAATCATTCGTCGAGTGTTATGGATGTTTTCGTGCCACAAACACCTTTTGGTCGCTTCGGTTGTTCGGTCGAGACCGAACAACCTACACATATAGACGCATCGGGTTGCACGTATATAGGTGTAAGGCTATGCGTATATATGTAACGTGCTACACGTATAAATGTGCAGGCTGACACGAATGGTGGTGTCGGAGGGAGTGGCAATAATAGCAAAGGTGATAGGTTGTGTCTTCGAGATCGGTAATCAATATCACATGAATAGCGATAAAAAATACATTTTTACATAATACATTGCGAAAGTGACTGTAATATAAAAGATTAAGTGCGATGAGAATTATGTACAAATACATGCGGTCGTGAGGCCTGAATTATGCGGGGAAGTGAGCGATTTTATGCGGGTAAAAAGAGCGGTTTTATGCGGGGGGTAAGTGAGCTCTTTTGCGAGGGCTAAAGTGCTGAGAATCAGTAATAGGCTTGTATCTTATTGATAGTGAGAGCCAATTGAAAATTTATCGAATTTTGGGCGTATAGCTCATTTTGCAGGGTATTTTTGATTGGTAGGTAGTCAATAGCTCAAATTGCAGGGTGCATTTCTTCGTTGAGTCTTTGGTGCATCTGAGATGATTTTGTACCTTTGCTGCTGCAGTCTGAAGCATAGTGGAG
>JAFRNY010000019.1 GCA_017429945.1 Bacteroidaceae bacterium | reverse complement strand
TTTAGAGTTTAGAGTTTAGGGTTTAGAGATTAGGGTTTAGAGATTAGGAATTAGGGATGGCTGATTATCTTTCCATTCTAAGAGAGTACTTCGGCTACTCTTCCTTTCGAGGCATACAGCAAGAGATAATCGAAAGCATCGGCGCCGGGCGCGACACGCTCGGTCTGATGCCCACAGGCGGAGGCAAGAGCATCACCTTCCAGGTGCCGGCTTTGGCGCAGCAAGGGTTGTGCCTTGTCATCAGCCCACTCATAGCCCTGATGAAGGACCAAGTGATGCACCTTCGGCAAAAAGGCATCAAAGCCACGGCCGTTTATTCGGGCATGAGCCACGAAGAGGTCATCATAGCCCTCGAGAACTGCATCTTCGGCGACTATAAATTTCTTTACGTCTCGCCTGAGCGTCTCTCATCAGAACTCTTTCAGGCCAAACTCAAAAGGATGCACGTGAGCTTCATCACTGTCGACGAGGCCCACTGCATCTCGCAATGGGGCTACGACTTCAGGCCGGCCTACACCGAGATTGCGGCCATACGCCAGCTGCTGCCCCAGGCACCGGTGCTCGCCCTCACGGCCACTGCCACTCCCGCCGTCGTCGACGACATCCAACGACAGCTCGGCTTCCGCCAGCCCAACGTGTGCCGGATGAGCTTCGAGCGCAAGAATCTCATCTACAGCGTTCGCCGCATAGAAACCACGAAAGAGCAGACCATAGCAGAGCTCCTGCAGCAAATATCAGGCACGGCCATCGTTTACACCCGAAGCCGCAGGGCCACATTCGAGATTGCCGACTACCTCACAAAGATGGGGCTCACGGCAACCTTCTACCACGCCGGGCTCACCAACGACGAAAAAAACGAGCGCGCCACGGCGTGGCAACAGGGACGAATAAGGGTCATGGTAGCCACCAACGCGTTCGGCATGGGAATCGACAAACCCGACGTGCGCCTCGTCGTCCACGCCGATGTGCCCGACTCTCCCGAGGCTTACTTCCAGGAAGCAGGGCGAGCAGGGCGCGACGGCCTCACGGCGCATGCCGTGCTGCTCTTCGATGAGCGCTCGGCTGCCACGCTCCGCCGACGCATCGATGACAATTTCCCACCTGAAGACTACGTCCGGAAAGTCTATGAGGACATAGGCAGCTTCCTGCAGATGGCCGTAGGCGACGGCATGGGCGTCACGCGCGAATTCAACCTCGAAGCTTTCTGCACAGCCTTCCGCCATTTCCCCACACGAGCCTACAACGCCCTCGGACTCCTCTCGCGCGCCGGCTATATCGAATGGACCGACGCCGAGGACAACCAAAGCCGCATCATGATGCTCTACGCCCGCGAAGAGCTCTACGGTCTGCGACTGCCGCAGGCCGACGAGCGTCTCTTGCAGCACTTGCTACGCACCTGCACCGGCATCTTCAGCGAATACGCCTACATCTCCGAGGAGACCATAGCTCACACCCTGGACATCGACGAGAGCACCGTCAGCGAACTGCTCATCGACCTCAGCCGGCGCCACGTCATACGCTTCATCCCACGCAAATTCGTGCCTTACGTCACATTCACTCGTCGGCGAGTCGACACGCCCGAGGTTGTGCTGCCACCCGCCGTATATGCCGACCGCAAACGCGAGCTCGAGGCACGCATCAGCACCATGATAGGCTACTTGAACACACGCGAGTGCCACAGCCGATACCTCCTCAACTACTTCGGAGAGACCAAGGCCGAGGACTGCGGCCACTGCGACAACTGCCTCCAGCGAACGCCGCTGCCCGAGCCCGACGAACAAACTATCCGCCGACGCCTGCTCGAATTCTTCGACAAGCACCACCCGGCATCGGTCAACGACGTCTGCCTGCCCGACCTGCCACGCTCAGCAGTGGGCGAAATATTGCACCGCATGCTCGAGGAAGAGGCCGTAAAATTTGAGATATCTCAGTAAAATAGGGGTAAAAAGTTAATAATTTTACACTTTTGGCCGCAAAACGATAATAATCCCTTACTTTTGCACGCAAAGCACCACTGAAGTATGAAAGTATTGAAATTCGGAGGCTCAAGCGTAGGCTCCATCGAAAGCATAAGCAATGTCAAGCGTATTGTAGAATCACAACACGAGGACATCATCGTCGTTGTTTCGGCACTCGGAGGAGTCACCGACCAACTCATACGCACGGCCAACAAGGCCGTGACGGGCGACGAAGCCTATCTCCAAGACTACGACGCCATTGTAAGCCGCCACCACGAGCTTTGCAATGCCGTCATCAGCGACAGCGAGTCACTGGCCACGCTCCTGCAGACCATCGACGCGCTGCTCGGCGAGCTGCGCTCAATCTATCAGGGAGTGTTCCTCATTCGCGACCTCTCGTCAAAGACGCTAGCTGCCATCGTAAGCTATGGCGAGCGCCTCAGCAGCCAGATCGTAACCACGCTCATCACCAATGCCCGATGGTTCGACAGCCGTCAGTTCATTAAGACGGAAGTCAAGGGAGGACGGTCGCTGCTAGCATCTGAGCTGACCTACAGTCTGGTGCGGCAGACCTGGGCCTCGATGCCTCACATCTCCGTCGTGCCCGGCTTCATCTCTACCGATGCCGAGAGCGGCGAGGTCACTAACCTCGGGCGAGGGGGCTCGGACTACACCGCAGCAATCATTGCCGCTGCGCTCGATGCCGACGTGCTCGAGATATGGACCGACGTCGATGGCTTCATGACGGCTGACCCGCGCGTGATCTCATCGGCATACGTCATCCCCGAACTCTCCTACATCGAGGCCATGGAGCTCTGTAACTTCGGAGCCAAAGTCATATATCCCCCTACCATCTATCCCGTTTGCATTAAGGACATCCCCATCCGCATACGCAACACGTTCAACCCCGAAGCCACCGGCACAATAATTAAAAAAGTAGCGGCCGACGACAAACGCCTCATCAAAGGTATCTCGAGCATCAAAGGCACTACGCTCATCACCGTGGCTGGTCTCTCGATGGTAGGCGTCATCGGCGTGAACCGCCGTATCTTCTCAGTGCTCGCCGAGAACGGCATCTCCGTATTCATGGTCTCGCAGGCATCGTCGGAGAACAGCACCAGCATCGGCGTGCGCGACCAGGACGCAGATGCCGCCTGCCAAGTGCTCAACGAGGAATTCGCAAAAGAGATCCACACGGGTTCAATGTTCCCCATGCAGGCCGAAGGAGGCCTCGCCACCGTCGCCGTCGTGGGTGAGAACATGAAACACACGCCCGGCATCGCAGGCAAGCTCTTCGGCACGCTTGGGCGATCAGGCATCAGCGTCATCGCGTGTGCCCAAGGTGCGTCGGAGACGAATATCTCATTTGTCGTCAACTCAAAATACCTGCGCAAGACGCTTAACGTCATTCACGACGCGTTCTTCCTCTCTGAGTATCAGGTGCTCAACCTATTCCTCTGCGGCGTAGGCACAGTGGGCCGACAGCTCATAGAGCAGATAGCATCGCAGCAGGAGAAGCTCATGCGCGAACAGGGCCTCAAGCTCAACGTCGTCGGACTCGCCAGCAGCCGCCGCGCCGTCTTCTCGCGCGAAGGACTAGACCTCGCCAACTACCGCGAACTGCTCGCCACGGCGCCCGAGAGCAGCGTCAGACGCCTGCACGACGAAGTGATTGGCATGAATATCTTCAACTCCGTCTTCGTCGACTGCACTGCATCGCCCGAGGTGGCCGCTCTCTACCACGACTTCCTTGAGCACAACGTCAATATCGTCGCGGCCAACAAGATTGCGGCCAGCAGCGACTACGAGAACTACCACAGACTTAAGTCCACGGCACAGCGCCGCGGCGTGAAATTCCTCTTCGAGACAAACGTTGGAGCCGGACTGCCCATCATCCGCACAATCAACGACCTCATTCACTCCGGCGACAAGATCCTGCGCATCGAGGCCGTGCTCAGCGGTACGCTCAACTTCATTTTCAATAAGATAGCGGCCGACGTGCCTTTCAGCCAGACCGTACGAATGGCCAAGGACGAAGGCTACTCCGAACCCGACCCGCGCATTGACCTCTCGGGCACCGACGTCATACGCAAGCTCGTCATCCTGGCACGCGAAGCAGGCTACCGCCTCGAGCAATCCGAGGTCGAGGCATCGCTCTTCATCCCGCAAGAGCTTTTCGAAGGCGATGTCGACAACTTCTGGCAGCAGATACCAGCCCTCGACGCCGACTTCGAGCAGCGCCGTGCACGGCTCGAAGCCGAAGGCAAGCGCTGGCGATTCGTAGCCAAATACGAGGACGGCCACGCCAGCGTAGCACTCGCCGAGATCCCTGAAGGCCATCCCTTCTACGGCCTCGAAGGGTCAAACAACATCGTCATGCTCACCACCGAGCGCTATCGCGAATACCCCATGCTCATTCAGGGCTACGGAGCCGGAGCCAGCGTCACCGCCGCCGGCGTCTTTGCCGACATCATGAGCATCGCTAATATTTAAAGAGCAGACTCTCCCCCGCCCTCCCTGTTAGGGAGGGAGCGGTAACCTTTCAAGAAGGGGAGTTGCAATAGGAATGGAAAAGAATACAAACCACAATAGTAACTGCTCACTCCCTGACAGGGAGGGCGGGGGGCGAGTCCGCCACCTCATCATCCTGGGCGACGGCATGGCCGACTGGCACGTGGCAGAGCTCGGCGACAAGACACTGCTTCAATACGCCGACACGCCCGCCATGGACTGGCTTGCTGCACACGGACGCACGGGCATGCTCCGCACTGTCCCCGATGGCTTTCACCCAGGCTCCGAAGTAGCCAACAGCAGCATCCTCGGCTACGACCAGCACCTCGTCTACGAAGGCCGCGGGCCGCTTGAAGCCGCGGCTATAGGCGTAGACCTGCAGCCCGACGACCTCGCCCTGCGCTGCAACTTCGTCTGCATCGAAGGCGCTACGCTGAAGAACCACTCCTGCGGACGCCTCGACACCGAAGAGGCAGCACCCCTCATCGACTTCCTCAACGAGCGCCTCGCATCCGACCCTCGCTACGAAGGCCGCGTCCGCTTCTACACAGGAGTGCAGTACCGTCACCTCCTCGTCGTCAGAGGCGGCAACAAGCATATTCACTGCACACCCCCTCACGACATCCCCCTGCGACCCTGGCGCGACCATCAAATCACCGCCGAGGAAGCTCTCTCCCCCGCCGCTTCTCCCTCGCCAGACCTCCCCCCTCTCTCCGCCGAGGCCACCGCCGCACTTCTGCGCGATCTCGTCGAGCGCTCTCAGGAGCTCCTGCCGCAGCATAATACAAATATTGTACGCGCGCGTGAGGGGAAAGATATGGCATCGAGCATCTGGCCGTGGGGCGGAGGCTATCGCCCGCGCATGCTCACCCTGGCACAGCGCTTCCCGCAGGTGCACCGCGGCGCCGTAATCACCGCAGTCGACCTCATCCGAGGCATCGGCCGCTACGCCGGTCTCGACGTAATCGACGTCCCCGGCGCCACAGGCCTTGCCGACACAAACTACGAAGGCAAGGCAGCTGCAGCCATCGAAGCCTTCCGCCAAGGCTACGACTTCGTCTATCTCCATGTAGAAGCCTCCGACGAGGCAGGTCACGACGGCTCCGTACCCCTCAAGCTACGCACCATTGAGGACCTCGACCACCGCCTCATACAGCCCATCCTCAAGGCCCTCTGCCCCCCATACACCGAGCCCACTGAGGATGCCTCCCCTGAAGCCATTTCCGCCGAGCCAGCCCCCCTCTCCATCGCCCTCCTCCCCGACCATCCCACACCCTGCGCACATCGCACTCACACCGCAGACCCCATACCCTTCGCCATCTACGACCCGGCCCTCACGCCCGATGCCGTGCAGACCTTCGACGAAGACGCCTGCCAGCAAGGCATCTACGGCCTGCTTCAAGGCGATGAATTCATAAAGCTATTTATGAGCACCACTATTTAATGATTCAAAGCATAAATCATTAAATATAAAATAATTAAAACCACGACAATTCAGATGCTATACTACAGCACCAACCACAACGCCACACGCGCCACGCTCCGCGAGGCCGTCATCCGAGGTCTCGCCGAAGACCGCGGTCTCTATATGCCCGAAGTCATCAAGCAGCTGCCCAAAGACTTCTTCGAAGAGATAGCCGACCTCACCTTCCAGGAGGTTGCCTATCGCGTGGCCGACGCCTTCTTCGGCGAGGACGTCCCTGCCGACGATCTCCGACGCATCGTATATGACACCCTCCAGTTCGACACTCCCCTCGTTCAGGTGGAGCCTAACATCTACGCCCTCGAACTCTTCCACGGCCCCACACTCGCCTTCAAGGACGTCGGCGCACGCTTCATGGCGCGCCTGCTGCAATGGTCACTCACGCAGGAATGCGAAAATGCAAATAGTAAATCGTCAAATAGTAACTTAGTTAACGTCCTCGTAGCCACCTCCGGCGACACAGGCTCTGCCGTGGCCAACGGATTCCTCGGCGTCGAAGGCATCCACGTCTATGTCCTCTATCCCAAGGGCAAAGTCTCCGCCATCCAAGAGTGCCAGTTCACCACCCTCGGTCAGAACATCACAGCCATCGAGGTCGACGGCACCTTCGACGACTGCCAGCGACTCGTCAAGACAGCTTTCATGGACGACGAGCTCAACGCCCGCATGCGCCTCACCTCGGCCAACAGCATTAACGTCGCCCGCTTCCTGCCCCAGGCTTTCTACTATTTCTGGGCCTACGCGCAACTAAAGAAGAATGAAGAATCAGGAAGAATGACTAATGACGAATCTCGCTTCGCTCTGAATGACGAATATAAATCACCTGCTTCTTCTGATGGTAAATCTCATTCGTCATTCGTCACTCGTCATTCGTCATTAGACAAGCATGATTCTTCATTCTTCACTCTTCATTCTTCATTAGACAACGTCGTCTTCTGCGTCCCCTCCGGCAACTTCGGCAACATCTGTTCGGCCCTCTTCGGCCACGTCATGGGCCTGCCCGTAGAGCGCTTCATTGCCTCAAACAACGCCAACGACGTCGTCTATCAATACCTCCAGACCGGCATCTACAGCCCTCGACCTTCCGTCCAGACCATAGCCAATGCCATGGACGTCGGCGACCCCTCCAACTTCGCCCGCATCCTCGACCTCTACAGCCGCGAGGACGTCAAAGAGCGTATCGGCTTCTCGCCCCTCCCTTCCGAACCAGCCCAAGCCTCATCACCTCAGCCCGCCATGGGTTCAGTGTCCGGCGGTCCGTCCGACGGAGCCGCCCCCTCCGGGTCTTCCTTCCTCTCAGGCGCCACCTACACCGACGCTCAGATAGCAGCCACAATGCGCGACTGCTATGCACGCACCGGCTACGTCCTCGACCCCCACGGCGCCTGCGCCTATCAGGCCCTGAAAGACCAGCTGCGAACCGATGAAATCGGCATTTTTCTTGAGACAGCCCACCCCGCCAAGTTCAAGCAGACCGTCGATGACATCCTCGGAACAGACATCCCAATCCCCGAGCGCCTGCAAGCCTTCATGCGCGGACAGAAGCAGAGCACGCCGCTCTCCTCACGCTTCGAAGACCTCAAAGCACTATTACTTGGCACGTTGAAAGGTTGAAATATTGAAATTTTTCACTTTTCACTTTTCATTATTATCCGTACCTTTGCAGCCGCAAAACGTTAAATCACAAAACTTACGGGCATAGCCCGCTAAACAATTATGGCAAAGAAAGCTTTATTGATGATCCTCGACGGATGGGGCATCGGCAACAAAGGTAAGGGCGACGTCATCTATCAGACGCCCACGCCCTACATGGACTATCTCAACGCAACCTACCCCCACAGCCAGCTCCTGGCCTGTGGCGAGAACGTAGGTCTGCCCGACGGGCAGATGGGCAACTCCGAGGTCGGCCACCTCAACATTGGCGGCGGACGCATCGTCTATCAGGACCTCGTGAAAATCAACCGCGCCTGTCGCGACAACAGCATCCTCGACAATCCCGAGATACAGAGCGCTTTCGGCTATGCCGTGCGCGAGGGCAAGGCCGTACACTTCATGGGCCTCACCTCCAACGGCGGTGTCCACAGCTCGCTCGAGCACCTCTTCAAGCTCTGCGAGATCTCGCAGCAGTACAAAGTCCGCGAGACCTACGTCCACTGCTTCATGGACGGCCGCGACACCGACCCGCACTCCGGCGTCACCTTCATCCAGCAGCTGCAGGAGAAGTGCAATGAGACCGGCGCACACATCGCCAGCATCATCGGCCGCTTCTACGCCATGGACCGCGACAAGCGCTGGGAGCGCGTGAAGATTGCCTACGACCTCCTCGTCGGCGGCCAGGGTTACCAGGCCAAGGACATGGTAGAGGCCATGCAACTCTCTTATGCCGACGGCGTCACCGATGAGTTCATCAAGCCCATCAACAACGCCAACATCGACGGCACCATCAAGGAAGGCGACGTCATCATCTTCTTCAACTATCGCAACGACCGCGCCAAGGAGCTCACCATCGTCCTCACCCAGCAGGATATGCCGGAGCAGGGCATGATGACCATCCCCGGCCTGCAGTACTATTGCATGACCCCATACGATGCCTCGTTCAAGGGCGTGCACATCCTCTTCCCCAAGGAGAATGTCGACGACACCCTCGGCGAATACATCAGCCGTCAGGGTCTGAAGCAGCTCCACACCGCCGAGACCGAGAAATACGCTCACGTCACATTCTTCTTCAACGGCGGGCGCGAGGCTCCCTACGAGGGCGAAGACCGCATCCTCGTGGCATCACCCAAGGTTGCCACCTACGACCTCAAGCCCGAGATGTCGGCCTTCGAGGTTAAGGACAAGCTCGTAGCTGCCATCAAGGAGGACAAGTACGACTTCATCGTCGTTAACTTCGCCAACGGCGATATGGTAGGCCACACCGGCATCTACGAAGCTATCGAGAAAGCCGTTGTGGCCGTCGACCAGTGCGTCAACGAAGTCGTTGAGGCTGCCAAGGCCATGGGCGACTACGAAGTCATCATCATCGCCGACCACGGCAATGCCGACAACGCCATCAACCCCGACGGCACGCCCAACACGGCCCACTCGCTCAACCCCGTGCCCTTCATCTACATCACCGAGAACAAGGCCGCTAAGGTCTGCGACGGCATCCTCGCCGACGTAGCACCCTCCATCCTCCACATTATGGGCCTGCCCCAGCCGAAGGACATGACCGGCCGCTGCCTGATCAGTGACTAACTGCTTCGCAGTCACAGAGCACACAGAGGAGACAGAGAACTCGGAGAAAATAATACAGAATGAATTACTTGAGAGCTGCGCCTATCTTGGCGCAGCTCTTTTTTGTCTTTTTCCCTCGCCCACAGCTTTCAGACACGAAAAACACTCGAAACAAAAAAAAATCCCTTATCCTAATCTCTAATCTCCAATCTTTTTCTAACTTTGCACCGATGTATGCCCCTCAAACATCATTTGCCTTTCTATGACAAATCAAACTAAAACATAAAAACAAATCTTATGAAAAAAGCTTTACTAAAATCATTGAGCCTCCGCCTCTTGACGCTCATAGCGCTGTTTGTATGCGCTTTTAGCGGGGTGAGGGCTGAAGAAAAGACAAGCACTTTAACTTTTACTGCAAAATGTAACGGTTCAGGTACAGCAAACGATGGAGTAGTATGGACAATAACATCAGATGCTTCCGAGTCTACTTTTGATAGCACAAAGGGTATTCATTATGGAACAGGCAGCTCGGCTGTTGGTTACATAACCCTAACCGCATCAGACATACCTGGTACCATTAAAAAAATCGTCGTTAATACATCAACAGCGAATAACGTTTCTAATGCTACCGTTGGTGTTACCGTAGGCGCGGAAGCTTTTGGTGGAAACGCTCAGCCAATCACCTCTACTGCTACAGACTATACATTCGAAGGGGGCGCTCAAGGTTCTATTGTTGTGACAATTAAGAAGCCATCGAAAGCTACAAAGGCTTTATACTGCAAGAAGATTATCGTCACTTACGACGAAACCGCCAATCCTACCTGCTCCGCTCCCACCTTCACCCCTGCCGCCGGCATCTACACCTCAGTTCAGACCGTAACCATCACCTCAGCCACCGACGGTGCTACCATCTATTACACCACGGATGGTACGGATCCGACGGACGCTCCGTACACAGACCCCATCACAGTAAGCGAAACGACCACCATTAAGGCTATCGCCGTAAAGGAAGGTATGGATAACAGCACGGTGGCTGAGGCTACTTACACAATTGTTGACCCCAGCACGCCTGGTACAGATACGACTCCCTATACTGTAGCTCAGGCCCGCGCTGCCATTGATGCTGGCACTGGCATCAACAATGTTTATGCTACTGGTATCGTTTCTGAGATTCCTACGGCTTACAGCGCTGATTACAAGAATATCACATTCAACATCATCGACGAGGAAGGCTCTGAGTTCTTGCAAGCCTTCCGCTGCGAAGGCAATGATGCTGCAAACGTAGAAGTCGGCGACATCGTAGTAGTTTTTGGCAACCTTACGAAATACAACTCTACATATGAGTTCGCAAAAGGCTGCACACTGGTATCGCTAACTAAAGCCCCTGTAGCCATGCCGACCTTCTCGCCTGCTG
This sequence comes from Bacteroidaceae bacterium, assembly GCA_017429945.1. Taxonomy (GTDB): domain Bacteria; phylum Bacteroidota; class Bacteroidia; order Bacteroidales; family Bacteroidaceae; genus Physcousia. Next base: position 6,588 of record JAFRNY010000019.1, on the reverse strand, counting down.
CTGGCACCTATACCGAAGCCCAGACTGTCACCATCAATTGCGCTACCGAAGGCGCCAACGTCAAGTACAGCTTTGATGGCGAAACATGGCAGGACTACACCAGCGCAATCTCTCTCACTGATTTAGGTATTTACGACATATACGCCAAGGCCACTAAAGGCTCTGAAGAGAGTGCTGTGGCGGAAGCCAAGTTCTACATAAAAGACGCCACAAAGGGCACGGCCGAAAATCCTTACACCGTGGCCGAGGCTCTCGCCATACCGCCCGAAGAGGGTGTGTACGTAAGAGGTATTGTTAGTTCTTATCCAAGTGGTGGTGGCATTAATACAAATCAAGGCTACGCCACATACAATATTTCTGATGATGCCCAAAGCAGCAGCTACATCACCATTTACAAAGGCAAATATCTCGAAAACGCAGCTTTTGTCTCTGGCGACCAGCTTTCTACTGGTGACGAAGTCGTTGTTTATGGCAACATTATCGATTACCACGGCACAAACGAAGTTGGCGAGGGGAACTACCTCTATAGCACCACCAACACGTCCGAGGCCATCGATGTCTCATTCTCGTTCGCTGCAAGCGGCGACTATTGGGATGCCTCCACGCGGACATTCACCATCACGTCTCCCGAGCAGTATACCAAGCCAGTTCTGTTTATTGGCAATGGAGCAAACATCTCAGGGGAGATTGTATTTTCAAGCAGTAACACGTCCGTCGCAACCGTCGATGCCTCCACGGGCGACGTAACAATCCTAGGCCTAGGCACTGCCGTCATCACCGCCTCTTTCCCTGGCAACGCAAGCTATAAGCCATATAGCACATCATACACCATTGTCTACACCAACGGGACAGAAGTCGTTATCGTTGAAGACGACAAGACGACGTTCCTCTTCAACACTGATGGCAATGAATGGGGATTCCCTGAGGGCAGTGCCAACAAAACCGTTGAGGAAAACACTTTCACCGCAAATGGGGTCTCAATCACCTTAGCCGGCAGTGAGGGCAATGGTTATTATTACAACACGACTAATGGCCACTACCTCATATTGGGTAAAGGAGGCGCATATCTCACTCTTCCTGCTTTCGACTTCGCTGTAGGCAAGATAGTTGTTGAAGGCAATTCCGGAGCATCTGGGAGCGTCATACAGAACTTTTATGTTGGCGAAGAAGCTGTAAGTACAGAAACGACTGGTGCACAAGCGACTAACTCCTATATTATCGCTTCCGAATATCAAGCTGCTGGAAATGTTTACACACTGAAGGTTCTTAGCAAACACAACACTCAAATAACTAAGATCATTGTCTACAAAGCAACAGGCGAAGAGAAGGTAAATCCGCAGCTAAAATATAGCGCCAGCACAGCCGAAGCTACATTAGGCCAGGAGTGTACCACTCCTACACTGTCCTTTGTCGAAGGCTTTGATGGCACCATTACCTATTCAAGTGATAACGTGGAAGTCGCCACTGTGGACGCTGAAGGCATTGTAACCCTCGTAGCAGCCGGTACAGCTGTCATCACAGCATCATTCGCGGGCAACACCATTTACGAGGCAGCAGAGGCAAGCTACACTATCACCGTCAATGAAGCGCCCATCCCTAGCACAGACAAGTTCGAACTCGTAACAGATGTAACTTCGCTTGCCGCCAACGATGTCGTCATCCTTGTCGGCGCTAATACCGTAGATGAAGTTACCACGACATATGCCCTTGGCACCAACCAAAAGACAAATAATCGCGAGGCTGTAACGGTAACAGTGGATGCCGACGGAACAATAACGCCGAGCAGTAATGTTCAGCAGATTACGCTTGAAGATGGTTGGTATTTCAACGTTGGCGACGGCTATCTCTATGCAGCATCAAGTTCTAGCAATCATCTAAAAACAGAAACAGAAGCAGACGATAATGCCAAAGCTACTATAAGCATAGGTGAAGACGGCAATGCCACCATTACCTTCCAAGGAACCTATACCCGAAATACTCTTCGCTTCAACCCCAACACAACAGCCAATCCACCTACACCTCTCTTCTCATGCTATGCATCTGATTCGTCAACAGGCTCACTGCCGCAGATCTACCGCAAGGTGACCTCCGTCACCCCCACCCGCCCCGGCGACGTCAACCGCGACGGCGATGTTACTATTGCTGACGTGACGGCTCTCGTGAACATCATTCTGGGCAAGGACACCGAAGGCGTCTATGACCACGAGGCTGCTAATGTCAACGGCGACGAAGGCATCACCATCGCCGACGTCACAGCCCTCGTCAACATCATCCTAGGGAAGAACTGAGCTGCTGTGCTGCGGTGAGGGGCTCAACCCTCAACCCTAAGCCCTCAACGCTCAACCCTCAACCCTAAACCCTCCGCTCGGCTTTGCCGCTTCGCTCCGCGAAGAACCCTAAACGATAAACGATAAGCGACAAACGACAAACCAGATATCATGCGTACAATCTCCCTCATCGCCTTGCTGCTCACCGCTACGGTGAGCGCAATGGCCTCGGACTTCGTCAAGGACGGCATCTACTACACCTACGATATTGATGCCATGACGGCGCGCGTCTGCATCTGCGACGACTACGACAACCCGCCCTCGGGCGACATCGTCATCCCCGCCACCGTGACCATGGGGCGCCACACCTTCGACGTCGTGGCCATAGACCAGAACGCCTTCGCCAACGCCCCCATAACCCCCGTCACCATCGAAGGCGATGCGGAGCACGGCGTCACCTCCATCGGACGGAACGCCTTCTCCTACTGCCTTAGCCTTGAGCGCGCCGTCATCTCAGACCGCGTCAAGGAGATCGACAAGCAGGTGTTCTACGAATGCTCGGCGCTGAAGAGCGTGCGCCTGCCCGACGGCCTTGAGCTCATCCCCAACGCGCTGTGCCTCAACTGCACGTCGCTCACCACCTTCAACTTCCCCAAAGGCTGCCGAGGCATCGACGACGAAGCCTTCCGCAAGTGCGGCTTCACCGAGCTCCACCTGCCCGACAACATCATCCTCGTGGGCGAAGACGCCTTTGCCTACAACAAAAAGCTCACGAAGGTCGACCTCGGCAACGGTCTCAAGGCCATCGACTACTGCGCCTTCCAGGGCTGTCCCATCACCGAGATTACGCTGCCACCCACGCTGCAGTATCTCCTCGATGAGGCTTTCGCAAGCACTAAGCTCACGCGCATCAGCCTGCCACCCTCGCTCATCATGCTTGGCCCCAACACCTTCGCCGGTTGCAAGCTCAAGGAAATCGTCTATGAGGACGGCGACCAGGACCTGGAGTTCATGTACGAAGACCCGCTGATGCTCGACAACTACGACCCCGCCATCGAGAGCGTGTACCTCGGCCGTAACCTCAATGCCGCCCCCTACGACTACGAGGAGGAGCGCGTCCGCCACCTCACCATAGGTCCGCTCGTCAAGAACCTCAACTTCCAGTTCGGCGACGCCCTCGAGACCGTCACCTCCTACATCGCCGACCCCGCCGCCGTGCCCGAGTTTTTCACCAACAGGGTCCACGCCAACGCCATCCTCTACGTGCCGCAGGAGTACCTCTCAGCCTACGAGAACGCCGCCACCTGGAAACGATTCTTCGACATTCGCCCCATCGCTGAGGACGCCGTCGGCGCCATCGCAGCCGACAGCCGCGCGGCCGAGCGCTACGACCTCAGCGGCCGCCGCCTCCCAGCCACCGCTGCGCCCCACGGCCTCAGCATCATCCGTCAGGCCGACGGCTCCGCACGCAAGGTCCTCAGCCGCTGACCGCTTTATTCTGAGCACCTCCTTAAAGCTCGAATCAGCCGCGAATTATTTAAAAATTTTCTTTGAAAAGTACCGCACATGTCACAAATGCCGGCAACTCCCCTGCGGTCCTTCATCGCAAGTGAGCGAGGCCGGAGTAACCACACCACAATGAGACGCACTCTATTTGCTTTCACCTGCCTATTATTCGTCGTGGCGGCCCGCGCCGTGGCGGCCGTAGATCCGAATTTCTACATCTTCCTGTGCTTTGGCCAGTCGAACATGGAAGGAGCAGCCCGCCCCGAGGCTCAGGACCTGAAGAGCCCCGGGCCGCGATTCCTGCTCATGCCCGCCGTCGACGACCCCGCTCGTGGCCGTAAGACGGGCGAGTGGTGCGAAGCCACACCGCCGCTCTGCCGCCCCACCACCGGCCTGACGCCTGCCGACTGGTTCGGTCGCACACTCGTAGCCTCGCTGCCCGAGAATATCAAGGTCGGAGTCATTCACGTGGCTATCGGAGGCATCGACATCAGGGGGTTCCTGCCCGACAGCATCGCCACCTACATCACCAAAGCCCCCAACTGGATGAAAGGCATGCTCGAAGCCTACGACAACAACCCCTACCAACGCCTTGTCAGCCTGGCAAAGAAAGCGCAGAAGGACGGCGTCATCAAAGGCATCCTCATGCATCAGGGCGAGACCAACACCGGCGACCCCAAGTGGGCCGGGATGGTGCAGCAGGTGTATGACAACCTGCTCGGCGACCTCCGCCTGAAACCTGAAGAGGTGAACCTCTATGTCGGCAACATCGTTCAGGCCGGCGGCCAAGGCGTGTGCATCGGTTGCAAGAAGCAGATCGACGAGCTGCCACAGACCATCCACACCTGCCAGGTCATCTCAAGCGACGACTGCAGCAACGGCCCCGACCGCCTGCATTTCGACGCCGCCGGCTATCGCGAGCTGGGCTGCCGCTATGGCGAGGCCGTGGCACGCTTCCTGGGCTATGAGCCCCGCCGCCCGTTTATCGAGATGCAAAAGAAAATCCAAGTGCCGGCCGACGCCTTTGTGGCCGAGACCACCCTGCCGGGCAGCGAGTTCCCAAAAGTCGACAAGCAAGGCCGTGCCTATTTCCGCCTTCATGCTCCCGAAGCGCGCGGCAAGGTCATCGTAGACATCTGCAACAAGAAGTACGAGATGCAGCCCGAGGGCAACGGAGTGTATATGGCCGTCACCGATCCTCTCGTGCCTGGGTTCCACTATTACTTCATGAACATCGGGGGCGTCAACTTCATCGACCCCGCCACAGAGACGTTCTTCGGCTGCAACCGCGAGGCCGGCGGTATAGAGATTCCCGAAGGCCCCGAGGGCGACTACTACCGTCCGCACCAAGGCGTGGCGCACGGACAGGTGCGAAGCATCTATTACTATGCGCAGTCCACATCGGAGTGGCGCCACGCCATGGTCTATACGCCTGCCAGCTACGACGACAAGAAGAACGCCAAGCGTCGCTATCCCGTCCTCTACCTGCAACACGGAATGGGTGAGGACGAGACAGGCTGGAGCAAGCAGGGACATATGCAACATATTATAGACAACCTCATCGCCGCCGGCGAGGCCGAGCCCATGATTGTGGTTATGGAAAGCGGCGACATCAAAGCCCCCTTCCGCCTTGAGCAGGGCTTCGAGGCCTATGGCGCTTCGTTCTATAAGGTGATGATTCAAGACCTCATCCCATATATCGACACCACCTTCCGCACCCTCACCGACCGCGACCACCGCGCCATGGCCGGCCTCTCGTGGGGCGGTCATCAGACGTTCGACATCGTGCTGAACAATATGGATAAGTTCGCATGGATGGGAGCTTTCAGCGGAGCAATCTTCAACCTCGATGTCACTACGGCCTACAATGGCGTCTTCACACGCCCCGATGAATTCAACGAGAAAATCCACTACCTCTATCTCAGCGCCGGCAGCGAGGAGAACTTCGGCACAGAGGCTCTGGCTGGCAACCTGCGCAACGCCGGCATCAAGGCAGACCTCTACATCTCGCCCGGCACCCACCACGAATGGCTCACCTGGCGCCGCTGCCTCCGCAACTTCCTCCCCCATATCTTCCGAAGTCCAGAGCCGAAGAAGAAGCACTGACCTATCATAAACAAACATCGCTATTTTCATGCGGCCGCATCGACGTATTCATGCGGTCGCATTGGCATATTCATGCGGTCGCATCGGCGCATTCATGCGGTCGCATCGGCGCATTCGACTGGTCGAATAAAAGTAAAACAACTTGTTTTACCATAAAACTCTTAAGACTTTCGCACAAAACTCTTTAGACTTTTGCCCTAAACCCTTGGCACGTTCAACCAAAGCCCTTGAGCTTGGAAAAGTTATCTATATATAAATCTGTGTGATCTGTGTGATTCGTGAGAAATAAAGTCATTGATGATGATTGACGTTTCGATTGATGCCGATTGACGTCTGAATTAAAATCGACCACGGATTATACGGATTTTTTTCTTACATTAATTACCGCTTAGTCAGAAATGAGAGCAGCCAATGACATGTGCGGTACTTTTGCAAAAAAAAAATTAAATGACTATCCGCAAGACGCTGCAAGCGTCATCGCTCTGGTAACCGGGGCGTGCGCAGCACCCCCGGATGTCAGCCAGCATCAGAATCGACCCTGGAAGGGTCGTCCTCAAGTGATGATGGAGCACTCTTTCAGAGTGCATATTCCACGATTCTTTGTCAACCGGGGGTGCTCGCTACGCTCGTACCCTCGGTTATTAAGCGAAGACCGCGTTGCGGTCTCTTTGGTGGTAAGATTGCGGATAATCACAAAAAATTATTTCTT
>JAFRNY010000018.1 GCA_017429945.1 Bacteroidaceae bacterium | reverse complement strand
GCCGACACTTTTTCCGCCGTTGGGGGCAAGTCATAATTATAATCTACGTCATCCTCATTATCAGAACAGGATGGCAGCATTACAAATGGGGCCGAGATGGTGGCCATAAGGATGATTGCTTTTAAGAAGTTTTTCATTGTTCACTTCCCTTTTTTAGTTTCTAAAAGTTGTATGTCCTTTCTTTAATATACACACTCTCGGACTGAAATATTACAGTGAAAGGCGTTTTTTTTTGCAAAAAAGATAATGCTAGCAGGATTTCTTCCATGAGAATTGCAGATAGATTGCTGCCGCAAAGATATGAAGAAATGACTAATGACGAGTGACAAATGACGAATGATAAATAGCGCAAGTCACTCCCCTAAACGCCGAACGATAAACCCAATCGCATTTTTCACTTTTCATTTTTCACTTTTTATTTAACTGCCACCTTCTTCCCGTCCCTGATATATACTCCCTTCGGGAGCACTGAGGGCACAGAGGACACAGAGACGCGGCGGCCTGAGAGGTCGAAAGATGAGTGACTGTTATTTGATATTTGCGGTGTATCTATAACAGTTGGCAGTGCTTCTCCGTCATAAACTATATTGCAGTCGTCAAATGATGTGGTAATGGGGAATGCAATGCTAAATGACGGAGTCCCGACTTGACTGCCATCGCGATACGGCCCAAGCTCGAAGGAATGGATATCCAGAGTATTGGCGTTGCGATAGGTGTAGCAATAATGCCTGGTAAACCATGTATAGTAGTTGATTGCTATTTTCAATGTATCTTTGTCCGCTGTAATACTATAGTTCCTATATAGTTCTGTATGGGCATCGGGGCCGGGAATTACATCAACAGACTGGCCGTAAATGGGGTCTTCAGAGAAATTGAAAAACACCAGTTTGTCATCATTTTCGCTGAGATTAAAGAAGGCCGTATGCGACAGCTTGATATCTTTTCGTCCCCAAGTCTGCATAGGATAATGTAGCGAGCCAATATACTGCACCCATTCATCTGATGTTTTTCCGTCCAATGATTGCACACTTAATATCACATGTTCGTTTTTGTAGTCAGTTTGGCCTTCAAAAGCTGATTCTAAGATCTCTGTCCTACGATCTGTGACCTTCCATATCGTACCATCCGGTGTGGTAAACTCTTCTCCTGGCTGTAGCGTAAAGTCATATGCAACGGATTCCTCATTTGTCAGGAAGTTGTATGCATACATTTTGTTGTCTTCAAATCGGTATCCGTAAGTTAATGGTTTAGCGCTATCATCGTTAGCCATTTCTTCTAAATCATGGACAGAGTAGACAAAATCACCACTCCACCAACGATAATAGAGTTTCCCGTTTGGCGCTTTTTCATTGCATGACATATAAACTTTAAGCTTAAAGCCTTCATCATCTAGGGTGACTATGCCCTGACGGTGACCTTTTACTTTATGGAGTAGGGAATCCATGTTCTCTTGGTATACACCGCTGGCTGAGAGCGTGTTCAAATTAATGCTACATAGTGCAAGAAAACTGTAGAAGAATAAGTGTTTCATAGTCGTAAGTGTTTATGAAGAGGTTTTAAAAATCGCCGCAAAGATAAGCCTTTTCTTATAATAAAGCAAATAAAGAGTGGTACAAAAAGTTCACCTAAAGTTCACCTTGTGGACCTTTGTCTGTTGATTATCAGTGCGTTTGAATAAAAAGTTCACCTAAAGTTCATGTTGTAAGCCCGTCAAAATGCTTAAGGTTGAATATCAGGCTTTTAGTCCCTTTCTTACCGAAGAGCTTTTTATTGATTATTTCTTTGACCGTAGAGATTCTGCTCGTGCTTGTGTCAAGTAATGCAGCGAGTTCTTTGTTAGAGAAATCCAGACGAGTCAGCAGGGCGACTTTAAACTCTTGCGTATGTCGAGATAGAGCAGACTCGACGAAGGCAAAAAAGGATGGCAGGTATTGTCTGACGGTGGCGAATAAGATTTCCCATTCCTCGTCTGAAGGAATTCTGGCAGGGATGATGTTTAGATGGCTGCCTTCGTGTTGATGTCTTGGGGCGCTAATAGTCCTGAATACTTTCAGAATCTCGGTATCCATCAAGACTCCGGCCATAGTTGATGCTTGTTCCTGTTTTGTCCTGATCTCATACTCTTTGAGCTTGGCTGTCACAGATTTTAGTTCAGCTTGTTTCTTTGTTAATAACCGTCTTGAATCCTCGCTGGCCTTAAGGTTTTCACTTAATATGACTAAATCTTCCTCTAACTGGGACTTCTCATTTTCTGACTGATTTACGCTTTTGATGAGAATGCTGATTTCCTGCTCTTTCAGTCGTTTCCGTATGCGGTATCGGTAATATGTAAAGCCTGAGATTGCAGTGAATAGAAGTCCCGCTATAGCGCACATCCAATAGATGTTATTGAGCTTTTGTCGCTGTATTCTGGCTATGCGTTCATTTCTCTGATAGTCATAGAGTGCTTCGGCTTGGATGACCGCTTCTCCATTAAGGGTTTCAGCATGTCGGCTCAAAGCCTCTTCATAATATCTGCCATACTTATATACAGAATCGGCATTGTGCTTAGCCTGATAGAGATTTAGTAAGCCGCGACAGGCATCTATAATATGAAGACTGTCTGGTAGGAGTTTCCTGAATTGTATTTCTGCCGAGTCTGTCTGCTGTACCCCTAGATAGTACAAACCCTTATAATAATAGTATTGCACTCGTGAAGGCTCTTTGATATTACCATATTCGTCAAATAAGCCAGACGATCGCTCATACTCATCCATCATTGTGCGGCCTCGGTCAAACTGGCCGTTTTCTACAGCCACGTGAATGGGTGTTGGATAGACCTTGGCCGCTTCCTGTATCATTCCGAGTGAGAGGTATTGCTTATGAATCTCTTCTGAGTTGGTGAATATGGCTGCAGTGTCGCCAAGTGTATAATATGCGGAATTACATTGTAATAACCCGCGTAAATAGTTTAGCGTGTCGCCATTTAAAAGGGCGCATTTGCTAAAAGCCATTAATGCTTCTAATTGCTTCTCTGGCAAGTGCTGTCTCATATAGATAGCAGCCATCTGCCCATAGACTCGGGACAATGTGGCGAAGTCGCAGTCGGCGGCGGTGGTGTCGGCTGCGACGATGGCCTCTTCCCATGTGAGCAGGGCTATGGGGGCTTCGTGGAGGTCGCGGTAGGCGCAGCCGAGGATATAACGGGCCTTGAGCCGCTGGTTGGCAGAGCCGTGTCGGTCGTAGTAGCCGACTACGCGGCGCAGGACGGAGTCGGTGGTGAAGGGGGTGTAGAGTTTGTTCTGCGCTTCAGCACGCTGCAGTTCATAGCGCATGCGGACGGCCTTGCGCTGCAGGCTCATGTCGGCAGAGTCTATAGATGCAAGCAGGGCGTAGGCCGAATCGGGGTGCTCGGCCATGAGGGAGTCGGCACGGTCGAGCAGCGCACGGTAGCGGCTGTTGCCAGAACAACTCAACATCAGAATAGTGATGATGGCAGGCGTTAGGATATGTCTAAGCAGGGCCTTCTTCATGTGGTCGGTTTGTTTTCTGCTGCAAAGATAGGAAGAAATGGCTAATGACAAGTGACAAATAACGAATTTCTTTGGCGAAAAGTGAAAATTGGCTACGTGTGGAATGACGAGTGATGAATGACGAGTGATGAATGACGAGTGACGAATGGTGAGTGATGAGTGACGAATGGCGAATGATAAATAGCGCTAGTCACTCCCCTAAACCCCAAACGCCGAACGATAAACGATAAACCAAATCGCATTTTTCACTTTTCACTTTTCACTCTTCATTCTTCACTCTTCATTCTTCACTCTTCACTCTTCATTCTTCACTCTTCACTCTTCATCCTTCACTCTTCATTAGCGGCTCCGCCGCGCCCCTCCGTGTCCTCTGCCCCCTCTGTGCCCTCTGTGGCTGCGAAGCAGCTATTGATTATCAGCCACTTGCAATGTAGGATGAACCCTTTTTTGAAAAACTTTTTAAAAATGTCAGGGAAATGTCAGGAAGAATGCTTGGAGGCGAAGGCGCGGCGCCGTACCTTTGCCCAGGAATTCCGAAAAAGGATTAAACAATTTATCACTAAAACAACCAACGAACTATGAAGACAGAAAAGAAGAAAGACAGTGCGCGGCAGCGGGCAACGCGGTCGTGGAAGACGGTGTTCGCCTGGCAGCACTACGCTTTGACGGCTGTGGCCGTGGCGCTTATCGTGACAGGCTTCCTGCTGATGCTTCCTGAAGCTGACGTGCGCAACCGCCCCGGCGGTCGCTTTGCTCCGACGCCAGGCCCAGGGGCTTTTGAAGCGCGGCGCATACGTGTGGCGCCGATTCCGTGTTTTGTGGGCTTCGCTATGATGCCATTCGTGATTATGTACGTGCCTCGCAGCCGCCAGCGAATCGATGAAATGGGCGAAAATTGACGCTTTTCACCTTTTTTCACCCCTCTGCCGAGAACCCTGCTGCTTATACCAGTCCGCTGCCTTTCGGTTATCTTCCAAGCGCCTTTCGTGCGCGGCGCACAATAAAAATGGGCGTTGGTGCGAAGATTATTCCATTTTCATTCGCCCATTACGAGGATTTTGTCTAATTTTGCACCGCATTATGCGCAGCGCCTGCGGGCGTGATACGTTTAAACATCAACATTCAACCTTCAACTTCGGCGTAGCCGAGCATAACTATGAAACATTTTCGTCTTGTGGACAACGTCCTGGGCTGGCTGGCCTTTGCCATAGCAGCCTTCACGTACTGCTCCACCGTTGAACCGACAGCCTCATTCTGGGACTGCCCCGAGTTTATCACCACAGCCTATAAGCTGGAAGTTGGTCACCCGCCAGGGGCACCTTTCTTCATGCTCACCGGCAACCTGTTCACGCAGCTCACGAGCGACCCCGCCAAGGTGGCGCTGATGGTGAACATCATGAACGCGCTGCTGAGCGCCCTGTGCATAATGTTCCTCTATTGGACCATCTCGCATCTGGCGCGCAAGCTGATTTGCGCCGACGGCTGGGTGAGCACGCCAGCACAGCTCATCGCCGTAGAGGGCGCTGCCATGACGGGCGCCCTGGCCTACTGCTGGAGCGACACATTCTGGTATTCGGCCGTCGAGGGCGAGGTCTATGCCTATTCGAGCCTGTTCACGGCCGTCGTCTTCTGGCTTATGCTCAAATGGGAAGACAATGCCGACAAGCCGCACTCCGACCGCTGGCTCGTGCTCATAGCCTACCTCACGGGTCTCTCCATCGGCGTGCACCTGCTTAACCTGCTGTGCCTGCCGGCCCTGGTGCTCATCTATTACTACAAGCGCTCGGCGAACGCAACGCTCAAGGGCTCCATCTATGCGCTCATCGGTTCGTTTGTGCTCGTGGCTGCCGTCCTCTATGGCATCGTGCCTGGCATCGTGAAGGTGGGCGGATGGTTTGAACTCTTGTTCGTCAACACGCTGAGCCTGCCCTTCAACAGCGGCCTTATCGTATATATCATCCTGCTCGTGGGCGTAGTGCTGTGGGCTATCTGGGAGACGGTGAGCGAGCGTTCGCGCCTTCGCATGAACGTCTCTTATCTCATCGCCGTGGCTATGCTGGGCATACCGTTCTACGGCTATGGCGTGAAGAGTATTATCATCGGAGCCTTAGTCCTGGGCGCACTGTATGCCCTGCTGCAATGGAAGCGCGAGGGCACGCCGCTGGTGTCGGCCCGCGTGATGAACACTTCGCTGCTTTGCATGCTGATGATTATGATCGGATACTCGTCGTACGCCCTCATAGTAATCCGCTCTACGGCCAATACGCCCATGGACCAGAACTCGCCCGAGGATATCTTCACCCTCGGCAGCTATCTCAACCGTGAGCAGTATGGCTCGCGCCCGCTCTTCTACGGCCAGGCCTACAACTCGCAGGTGAAGCTGAAGAGCGAAGGCGGCTACTGCGTGCCCGTCAGCAACGAAGGCGCCGCCGTCTATCAGCGTAAGGAGAAGGCTTCGCCCGACGAGCCCGACCGCTATGAGATTCAGCGCCACGACATAGAATACGTCTATGCCCAGAATATGTTCTTCCCGCGTATGTACTCCGACCGCCACGCCCCGGCCTACGAGTCGTGGATGGGAGGTGTCGAGGGCTACCAGGTGCCTTACGACCGTTGCGGCGAGCCTATCATGGTGAAGATGCCGACGCAGCTGGAGAACATTCGCTTCTTCCTCTCGTATCAGGTCAACTTCATGTACTGGCGCTACTTCATGTGGAACTTCGCCGGCCGACAGAACGACGTCCAAGGCAACGGCGAACTCGAGCACGGCAACTGGCTCTCGGGCATTCCATTCATTGATAATATGCGCCTGGGCAACCAGGAGATGCTGCCTTCAGACCTGCGTGAGAATAAGGGCCACAACGTGTTCTACTGCCTGCCACTGCTGCTCGGCCTGCTCGGCCTGTGCTGGCAGGCGTGGAAGGAAAGGCCCGTTCCCGGCAATACTGATGCTACTGACCCTGTCGGCGTCAAGCAGTTCTGGGTGGTCTTCTTCCTCTTCTTCATGACGGGTCTGGCCATTGTCGTCTATCTTAACCAGACACCGCAGCAGCCGCGCGAGCGCGACTATGCCTATGCCGGCTCGTTCTATGCCTTTGCCATCTGGATAGGCCTTGGCGCAGCTGCCGTGGCCGACTGGCTGGAGCGCCGCACGGGCAAGGCCATGCTTGGTGCACTGCTCTCGCTCGTGTGCCTGCTCATACCGTTGCAGATGGTCAGCCAGACGTGGGACGACCACGACCGCAGTGGGCGCTACACCTGCCGCGACTTCGGAGAGAACTACCTGCAGTCGCTGCCGCAGAAGGGCTTCCCCGTTATCTTCACCAACGGCGATAACGACACCTTCCCGCTCTGGTACAACCAAGAGACCGAAGGCGTGCGCACCGATGCCCGCGTGTGCAACCTCTCGTATCTGCAGACCGACTGGTATATCGACCAGATGCGCCGTCCTGCCTACGACTCGCCCAGCGTGCCCATCTCGTGGGAACGTATCCAATATGTAGCCGGCACGCGCGAAGGCATACGCGTGCAGCCTGGAACCCTCGAGCAGGCAATTGAGTACTATAAGGAAGATCCCATAGCCTCGCGGCAGATCCTCGGCGAGAATCCCTATGAACTCTCGACCATCATCGATAAATGGATTCTCAACGACAAGAAGGAACTGCAGATGTTCCCCACCGACTCCATGGTAATCACTATCGACAAGGAGGCCGTGCGCCGCTCGGGCATGATGATTCCCAACGACTCCATCCCCGACGTGATGCACATCTCGCTCAAGGGCAAGAATGTCGTCTATAAGAGCGAAATGATGATGTATGAGATGCTGGCGCGCTGCAACTGGGAACGTCCGCTTTATGTGGCCATGACCGTAGGCTCCGACAACTACGGCAACCTCGGCAACAACTTCGTGCAGGAGGGCCTGGCTTACCGCATCACGCCTTTCAACACCAAGGCCTCGGGACGCCGTGTCGACACGGAGAAGATGTATGACAACCTCATGAATCGCTTCAAGTTCGGAGGCGTTGACAACCCTGACATCTATCTCGACGAGACAGTCATGCGCATGTGCTACACACATCGCCGCATCTTCGCACAGCTGGCTGTCGACCTTATGAAGGAAGGGCAGAAGGACAAGGCCCTGAAGGTGGTAGAGAAGATCGAGAAGGAGATTCCGGCTGCCAGCGTGCCCCACAACCATCAGGGCGGTTCGCTCGAGCTGGCTCAGGTCTATCTCGACTGCGGCAAGAAGCAGAAAGCGGCCGAACTGGCAGCGGCTGTGGCACAGAACGCTTCGGAGTACTGCCGTTGGTACACCAGCCTCTCCGACCGCCGTCTGCAGATGAGCGCCGAGGACTGCTACTACTATCTCCTGCAGCTCTCCAACTCCATGAAGATTCTCGATGAGGCTGATGCCAAGCAGGCCGCGAAGTACGATGTCGCCTTGCAGACCTACTTCGAGCAGTTCCAACGCCGAACCAACTACTGATGTTCATAGAGCAACCTGCCCGCTTCCTGCGGTGGATATATCCTCATGCCATCTGGAGAATGGATCCGTCGGTGAAGGCCGTCTATCTGACCTTCGACGACGGACCCATTCCCGAGGCTACGCCTTTTGTCCTTGATACCTTAGCTCACTACGGTATCAAGGCAACGTTTTTCATGGTGGGCGATAATGTGCGCAAACATCCTGATGTCTTCCGAAAGGTCGTGGAGGCAGGTCACCGCATCGGCAACCATACGTTCAACCATATCGGTGGGCTGAGATACTTGAGCAAGAACTATCTCAAGAATGCCAACAAAGCTCAGGAACAGATAGAGACAACATATAATCAGATAGTAGGCGAGGGCCACACTACCCTTGAAGGCCTGCCTGACTCAGCGCCTCTCTTCAGGCCGCCACACGGCTGGATGCGCACGCTCCAATACAAGGTCATGCGCTATAAGGGCTACAGGATTGTTATGTGGGACCTCGTCACGCGCGACTACAGCCGCCGCCTCAACGCTGATGAGGTGCTGGCCATCGTGAAGCGCTATGCGCGCAATGGCTCTATCATAACGTTCCACGACTCGCTTCGCAGCATCGACAAACTTCGAAAGATACTGCCCGAGGCGCTCGAATGGCTTATTGCCGAAGGCTATGAGTTCAGAGTCTTCGACTGAGAGGGCATGCTGAACTCGCAGCCGCAATAGAGCTGATTGTAGAAACCATACTCTTTCAGCAACTGGCCCCGCCGCTCTTGCAGCCCACCTTTGCGCCAGTTCTGAGCCCAGAAACGGGCGCCGGCCACAGCAGCCTCGGCTGTAAGGCCGGCGCTCTCTATTTGGTCGAGGCGCTTCCAGCGGGAGGAGGCAAGGGTGGTCGAAAACCAGTTGATGCCGAGCTCCACGGCCTTGCGGGCTGCCGCCGTTAGGCGCAGCTCAAAGCAGCGCTCGCATCGGCGGCCGCGCTCGGGCTCGCCCTCGAGCCCGCAGACGCACGTGAGCCATTCCTCGTGCCGCCAGTCGTCGTCGATCCATTCAATTCCGAGGCTCTCGGCGTGGCGCTTGCTCTCCGCCTTGCGGATCTCGTATTCCTCGCGAGGGAAGATGTTGGGGTTGTAATAAAAAATCGTAGGGCGGATGTCGTTTGCCAACAACCACTCTACGATAGCGCTTGAGCAAGGGGCGCAACAGGCGTGAAGGAGCACGCGCTCGAGGCCCTCGGGCACTTCTATTGCACTTTTGTGCTTACTCATGATTTCCGGTTTCGTTGTTTTGCCGCTGTCGCACGGCCTCGAAAAGCAGTATGGCCGCCGAGACGCTGACGTTGAGCGAGTCCAGCCGGCCGAGCATGGGGATGCGGATGTGGGCGTCGGCAGCCTCGCGCCACACATCGGTGAGGCCTGTCGACTCCGTTCCCATGACGATGGCTGTGGGTCCGGTCATGGGAGTATCGTAGTAGAGCTTTGAATCTTGCAGCTGAGCCGTCAGAATCTGCACGCCGTGTTTCTTTAGGAAGGCAATACATTCCTCCGAGCTACAGGCTACCGTCGGCACGGTGAAACAGGCGCCAATGGATGCGCGGATGAGGTTGGGGTTGTAGAGGTCGGTAAGCGGGTCGCAGACGATGACGGCCGTGGCGCCGGCGGCATCAGCCGAACGCAATACGGCTCCGAGGTTACCGGGCTTCTCCACCGACTCGAGGACGATGAATAAGGGAGGCTCGCTCCCAACGGCCCCTCTCCCCGCTCCCCCCGTGGGGGGGAGGGCCGCCAAGCTGAGGCTTTCAAGTGTAAGACGCTTTGCTCGAACAATAGCCACGATGCCCTCCGTGCTGCCGCGATAGGCTATGCGCTCGTAGACGTTGGGAGAGACGTAATAAACGGCCCCTCTCCCCGCTCCCCCCGTGGGGGGGAGGGCCGCCAAGCCTATGACATCATTTCTACTAGAGGACAGGGAGTTCTCCCCCCCACGGGGGGAGTTAGAGAGGGGCTTTACATACACGCTCTCCACCTCGTAGCCTGCCGCCAAGCAGTGCTCGAGTTCGCGGCGGCCTTCGACCACGAACAGTCCGCTCTTGCGGCGCTCCGATGACTTCTGTTGGAGCTCCAACAAGCGCTTGATCTTAGGGTTCTGAGTGCTTGTGATGAGCAAAGGCTCTGTCATATGTTCTTATTTAACCTATACGTATTGGGCAGTCTCGCGGTGAGACTGTCGGATTCGACCGGTCGCATCGGCCTGTCTCACCGGTGAGACAGCCCTGCGCGACCGGTCGTGTTTCTCTATTGCTTCACGTGGCATTTCATGCCGAGTCCGTTCACGCTCGGTGAGAGCTCAAGCGAGCTTGGCTCTCCGCTCGTTTACTCACGGACTTCCCAGATGTCGTTGGTCTCGAGCAGCTCGGCGAAGTTGTGGTATTTCTTCTGAGCGCTGACCTCGGCAATCTGTGCCTCCACGGCTTCGTCGTAGGTAGGAGCCTCCACGTCGCGGATGACGCCGAGGGCGATGGGGAAGCCGTCGCCGTTGCCCATGAGGGCGAGCTTCAGCTGGAGCGTGTTGTCCTCGCAATGGGCGTCGTGAACGAGAATGTCGTCCATGGTGTAGCCATCCTTGCCAATCTCCACGACCTTCAGGCCGAAGCCTTGCTGCACGAGGCCGAACTCATTGTTCTCGCCGAACACGAGCTTCTCGCCGTGGCGCACATAGATGGCGTTCTTCTTGCGACCTTCCTTGTCGTAGACGCTGGCATGAGTGCCGTCGTTGAAGATGACGCAGTTCTGCAGGATCTCGGTGACGCTGGCGCCTTTATGTGCATGGGCTGCCTTCAGCACCTCGATGGTGCCGGGGGCGTCGGTAGCCACGGCGCGGGCGAAGAAATGGCCGCGGGCACCGAAGCACAGCTCAGCGGGGCGGAAGGGGTCTTCCACGGTGCCATAGGGGCTTGACTTCGACACGAAACCGCGCGGCGAGGTGGGCGAATACTGTCCCTTTGTCAGGCCGTAGATGCGGTTGTTCAGCAGGATCATGTTCAGGTCGATGTTGCGGCGGTTGGCATGGATGAAGTGATTACCGCCGATAGCCAGGCCGTCGCCGTCGCCGCTGACCTGCCACACATCCAACTTGGGATTGGTGACTTTGGCGCCGGTGGCGATAGCTGCTGCGCGGCCGTGGATGGTGTTCATGCCATAGGTGGCCATATAGTGGGGCAGACGAGAGCTGCACCCGATCCCGCTGATGACGGCGATGTCCTTGGGTGCCACACCGATTTCGGCCAGGGCCTTGTGCAGGCTGGCCAGGAAGAAGTGGTCACCGCACCCGGGGCACCAACGCGGCTGACCTTTCTTATAGTCTTGTGCTGTAAACATAATATTTTTATTTTCTACCACGAATTACGCGAATTATTTAACTATGAGGGTAGTAGATGCCTACGAATTGTTTATTATGACAACGAATTTGACGAATTACACGAATTATTTAACTGTGAGGGTAGATGGCTACGAATCATAATTGTTTGTTTCCGACAACGAATTTGACGAATTAAACGAATTATTTAACTATGAGGGTAGATGCCTACGAATTGTTTATTTATGACAACGAATTTGGCGAATTAATCGAATTATTTAACTGTGAGGGTAGATGGCTACGAATCATAATTGTTTGTTTCCGACAACGAATTTGACGAATTATTTAATTATGGTTGTATATACCAGCGAATCATACTAATTTGTCGAAGTTCGGGAAGCGCTCATGGTAGAGGCTTTTTGACCTAAATTTGATGAGTAAACCTAAATCCATGTTTGCTAATTTGGTGTAGTTAATCGTTTGAGAACGATATATATCATCGAGTTCCTTAACGGCCTTCAATTCTACAATAACCTTATTGAAACAAATGAAATCAGGCTTGAATTCAGTTGGTAAAACAATGTTATGATAGACAGCATGGATAGGTTCTTCCCTTAAATATAAGATACCACGTTCTTGGAATTCAATCTCAAGTGCATCTTGATATACTTTCTCCATAAAACCAGACCCTAATTCCCGATGGACAGACATGGCTGCACCGAGAATTTGAAAAGCCTCATCTTTACAAATAAGTTCCATGTTGCTGAAGAATTCGTCTAATTCGTCTAATTTGTTGTCATATTAAAACAATGTTTTGAAATAGTTAATGAGAGAAGAGGTTTGGAAGGGTTGGCCTTTGACTTCATTGAACTGTGCGGGCACGAAGTTGTCGACTTTCATGCGGAGGTAGGCGGCGAGCTGGCCCATGTTCTGTTCGGCCACCACCACCTTCGGATACTTCTTCAGCACCTCGGCCGTGTTCTTGGGCAGAGGGTTGAGGTAGCGGAACTGGGCGAGGGCCACCTTGTGGCCGGTGGCGCGCAGCTCATCCATCGCAGCATGCAGGTGACCGTAGGTGCTGCCGAAGCCTACGATGAGGAGGTCGGCATCGTCCTTGTCGCCCTCGACCTCGAGGTCGGGCACTTCAATCTTGGCCACCTTCTCGGCACGCAGGCGTGTCATCAGGTCGTGGTTCTCGGGGTTTGTGGAGATGGCGCCAGTCTTGCTGTCCTTCTCCAGTCCGCCTAAGATGTGCTCGAAGCCTTCGCGACCGGGCACGGCCCAGTAGCGGGTGCCGTTCTCGGCACGCATGTAGGGCGTCCACTGTCCACGCAGTTCCTCGGGAACGTAAGGCGGATTGATGGCCGGCATCTTGTCCAGCTCGGGCAGTTTGAAGGCGCCGCTGCCGTTGGCGATGAAAGCATCGGTGAGCAGCACGACGGGCGTCATGTGCTCCAACGCAATCTTCGAGGCGTCGTAGGCCGCCTGGAAGCAGTCGGTGGGCGAGAGGGCGGCCAGCACAGGCATGGGGCTCTCGCCGTTGCGGCCGAAGAGAACTTGTAACAAGTCGGTCTGCTCGGACTTTGTGGGCAGGCCCGTAGCGGGACCGCCGCGCTGCACGTCGAGGACGACGAGCGGCAGCTCCATGATGACGGCCAGGTTCATAGCCTCGCTCTTAAGGCAGATGCCAGGGCCGGAGGTGGAGGTCACGGCCAGAGCGCCGGCGAACGATGCTCCGACGGCCGAGGCTGCGCCCGAAATCTCGTCCTCACACTGGACGGTCTTCACGCCCAGCGACTTGTGCTTCGACAGCTCGTGGAGCACGTCGGTGGCAGGCGTGATGGGGTAAGACCCGAGGTAAAGCTGCAGGCCAGCCTTCTCTGCTGCGGCAATGAAGCCGTAGGCCGTGGCCTTGTTGCCCGTGATGTCCATATAGCGGCCGGGCTTCTTGTCCTTTGTCTCTATGCGGTAGACGTTGGCAGCCGACGAGTGCGTGTTGTGGCCGTAGTCGTAACCTGCCTGAATCACCTTGATGTTAGCTTCGGCTATGGCCGGCTTCTTGGCAAACTTCTCGCGCAGGAAGTTGAAAGCTACGTTGAGATCGCGGTCGAAGAGCCAGCATACGAGGCCGAGGGCAAACATATTGCGGCACTTGAGCACAGCTTTCATGTCCATCCCCGTCTCTGCCAGTGCCTCCTTGACCATCGTCGTCAGCGGACATGCGATGACGCGGTCGGGGTCGACGCCCATCTCGGCGATGTAGTCGTCGGTCTTGAACTCAGCTTTCTGCAGGTCCTTGGGGCCGAAGGAGTCGGTGTCGATGATGATGGTGGCATCGGGCTTGGCATAGCGCAGCTGCGTCTTGAAGGCTGCAGCGTTCATAGCCACGAGCACGTCGCATAGGTCGCCCGGCGTGTAGACCTGCCCGGCACCGATGTGCACCTGGAAACCGCTCACGCCCGTGAGCGAGCCCTGCGGGGCGCGGATGTCGGCGGGATAGTCTGGGAAGGTGGAGATACTGTTGCCCACGGTAGCCGATACCGTGGAGAAGATGTTGCCGGCGAGCTGCATGCCGTCGCCGCTGTCGCCGGAGAAGCGCACTACCACTTGCTCCAGCTCTTTAATGTCTAACTGTTCTGCCATTAATGTTTAGTGGAAATATAGTTTTTTGTTTGTTGAATACGTTTTAACGTTATCGCGCGCAAAGTTAAGCATAAAACGACACAAAAACTCAGAAAGATTACCACTTTTTGTTGCTTTCGCACATTTTTCTTCTCTCAAGCCTACAATAGCAATAAATTAAAACGAAAAAGGGATTGCCTGACGGCCGTCAGACAATCCCTTTTTGAAGTATTATGGTTGAGTCTTATTTCACAACCTTCTTGCCACCAACGATGTAGATGCCCTTCTGGCTCATGTCGCTGCGGCGGCCACTGAGGTCGTAGGCCTTGGCATTAACGGCCTTAGAGCTTACGCTGTCGATGCCTACGAAGGTCTCCTCGTCAACGATAGTGATGTTGAGGATATAGCGCTTAGTCTTGCCATCTTCTGCTTCGTATTCGAACGAGAGCTTCGTCTGAACCTGCTTTCCGGCCTCGAGGGCTACATTGCCCTTCTCTACCTGCAGCGTGAGCGTCTTCTCGTCGTTGCCCGGTACGGGGTAGATGTAAACCAGTGCATCAGCATTGCCTGCGCTGAGGTCGAGGCCGCCGTTGGCATTGATGGCCACGCCGTCGCCGGCGCCCATGAGGTCGCTCCACTGGCCGTCGTCGAGCACTACGCGCAGGTTAGTACCAAGAACGTCCTTGACTTCTGCGATGCCCATGCCTTCAACAGCCGTGGTGAAGTCAACGTCGATATCTTCGTCGGCATAGGGAAGAAGAACATCGGCTGTGCCGAGGTCGTCGTAGTCTACAGCTTCGCCGAAGATGAGGGTGAGGTTCATGGTAATCATCTTACCAGTTGCCTCATTGACGAGGAAGAACGTGCCCTTGCGTACGGTGCCGAGCTCGTTTTTGCCGGGATACTGGAAGAAGCGGATGCATTGCTCGCCATCTGGCAGGTAAGAGAAAGCCCAGGGGTCACCATTGTTCCAACTGCCGACCCAACCGTCCTCGGTGACATAGAAGCCGGGGTACGGGGTGCAGCTCCAGCTCTTGCTGTAGACCTGTCCGTCCTCGGTATTCTGGAGACCGTAGAGTGTAGCTTGGCGAGTCCCAATGAGAGCCTCAAGGGCATCGAGGTCAATAGCTGGCTCTTCATCGCATGCGTAGCTTCCATCGGTGCTTGGCAATGTTGAGGCATTGATATTCCATGTGGCAACGCTTTCCCACTCGTTCGGATCAACAATCTCGCCGGGATCCTCGACGGTGATCGTCACTTTGAGGTTAATGGTGTAGTATTTGTTGCCGTTGGAAAGGAAAATCTTTGTTGAGAACTCAGCGCCATTCTCGTTCTTTCCAGGGAACTGTCCTACGAGCCATTCGCCCCAGCCATCTTCGGCTGTGGGACCGGCATAGAAATAACCGGAAGCCCATTTGCAGACGAGTCCTTCGGCGGTGAACCAGAAGCCATCGTTTGCTACGTCGTAATCATCAGACATGTGGCCTTCGGCATCCATAAGGCCATATGACGTGATATCCGTCGCTTCACATTCGAGGAGTGCAAGAATAGCGTCGAGGTCTACGCTGAAGTTAGTGCCGGGATACACATTTGCATCGTAGGGGAACTCCACTTCGACGTCCTCGGAGCCTACTTCAACCATCTCGCTGGGATCAACATAAGGCTTTTCGGTCATTGTAACTACATTGACAATATGGTAGGCAAAGGTGCCATTGACGAGGTATAGATGGAATTTGAAGATTGTTCCCAGATCGAGTGAGCTGTTCTCCCATCCGGTAGTGCACTTGAGTTTGTGTGTGGCAGCATCGTAGCTGAAGCTTTCAGCGAACATGCTACGGAAGGCAGCATGGTCAGCCCATATGCAGCGCGCTGTTTCCTCAGAGAAGCCTTCGTTCTCTTCATCCCAGACAGCCGCAAACCACCATCCTACTCCGTTGGCCGAGGGGTCGTTGGTCAGTGTTGTAGTCATATAAGGTCTCTGGCTCTCTTCTGTCTCACCTCGGAGTTCTATCTTTGGTACGAACAGGTAGTTGGCGAGGTTTGCAGCGAGCTCCTCGTCGGTGATGCCGAGTATTGCAGCCACACCTGTGAGGTCGATTTCCTGGGCCGTGGTTCCCCCCTGATATTGAGGAAGATTAGTAGTGGCCTCCATGAGCACAGCAAGTGTCGAGAGGTCAATCTCCTGGATTGTCGTTGCATTGGGATCCTCGATGACATTCAGTGTCAGGTCGAACGTAGCCTTCTTGCCGTTGTAGGCTAGCACGAGGACGGCGTGGCCTGTAGCACCAGGCTCGAGGGCATCGGCGCGCTGTCCGAGTCCTGCGGTGAAGGTGCCTGCTTCAGCATTCCACTCGAAGTGGCTGTAGATACGGACATCGTCGTTCCATGCAGAGGGTACGCCGTCGAGCGACATCCAGAAGCCGCGATTTGCAGCAGCGTAGTCGTCCATAGTCGTAGGCACGAAGTCGGCCGTTTGGAAGAGGAATTCCGTGGGAGCTTCTTCTGCCATCCAAGCGTCGAGTGCTGCAACGAGTGTAGCAGCGTCGGTGCCGAGCGTTGTTGCAACCTCATCGAGGCTGAAGTCGTGGCCTTTCCAGCTCCAATCATTGGTCGGGAAGTCCTCAATCGTTGCGCTGAACTGCGCGTTGGCGTTCATGCTGATGCCTAAGCATGCAATGATTGCCATGAAATGAGTAAAGAACTTTTTCATAAACGTTTGATGTTAGTTAGTAAATAATAAATGTATGTGTCGCTATTAAATGTTGTCTTGAAAAGAAACTTTCATTTTTCACTTTTCACTTTTCATTTTTCACTTTTCACTCTCTACAGTCCGCTGGGCCTGCAGTCGGTGAACTGCACGCGGTAGGGCCACTGTTCGTCGTTGCGGTCTGCCTCGTCCCAGGCGTGACGGTGGTAGGTCTTAGGCATAGGCACTACGAGGAGCGAGAGGCGTATGGTCTTGGCAGGCACAGTCCACGTGAGGGTGGCTTCGTCGTCAGTCGTCACGGCATCAGATACGATTGTGCTGCCGCCCGTGGCGCCGTCCTGCACAACAGCCACGAAAGCTATACGCCAGCGTTTGTCGGCAGTTTTGCCTACGCTGTTGTAGGTCGTCACTTTGTTGAAGTTGTTGGCATTCTCTGATGCCAGCGGGTCGCCGTTGAAGGCTTTGCCGGGGTCTGAGGCGTGGAGGGCGGCACCGGGCTCTAGGCCTTTGAAGCTTACGCTGACCTCTGCGCCCTGTTTGTGGCCTGTGAGGGGAATGAAGTTCATGCCCGTCGTCTCTGGGCAGCTGGCGTAGGCCACCTGCCACCATTCGTCGTCGGTCTTGTACATCTGCGTCTTGTAGTTGCGTGCGCTGTAGTTCTTGGTGATGTACTTGTGTACGTCCTCAAACTGATAGTTCTGCAGCTTTCCGCAGTATTCGAAGTAGTCCTCCCAGAACTTTTCCAGGTCGTTGTCGCAGAAGAGGCGTGTGTAGGTCTCTACGGGGTCCTCAGGATATTTGCTTTCGCGCCAGAGCTTGCCGAAGGCTTTGTGCCCGTTCTTCTCCACGAGGTGGAAGGGCCACCAGTAGGAGGCGTAGCGCATCCATTCGTGGTGCAGGTGGCGGTGGTAGTTAGCGAGCCATACGGTGACGTCGTAGCCGAAGACCTGGTCGAGATAGTCCTGGAAGCCCTGCCACTGTGCGCACTGCTCCCAGAAGCCATTGCCGCCCGAGCCGTTGGGCCCGAAGCCGTAGCGCCAGCCGCGCTGCGTGTAGTTGCCGACGAAGTTGTAGCGATGGTCGCAGGCTACCATATACTGGAACGTGTGGCCTGTCTCGTGAGCTATAGTGTGGCCTACTGGGTGGCACGTCTGCGGCGTCACCCACAGTGCGCCAATCTTATCGTCGTAGCCCGAGCCTACGGCCGTCCAGCCTTCGTCGTAGAGCAGATGGATGATCATCTTGTAGTTGTCGACCTGCGATTCGCCCTCGGTAACCATACCGAGCTTGTTGACATTCGTGTCGTAGAACTTTTCGGCTTTCTCGAGAAGGTCGTCGACATCGACGCGCATGTTCGACTTCACGGTCGATGCGTTGGGATTGTCGCCGAAGCGCTTGTCCCAGTAAACAATCCAGTGTTCGCTCTCCTTGGAGTTCTTGAAAGTCCAGCGCGAGTTGGGGTTGTAGTAGTCGTTGTTGTACTCGTTGTCGGAGGTCGTAGGCTTCCAGATGACACGCTTGTCGGCGGGTTCGTCGAGGGTTATGGCGAGGCTTGAGTCGGCATCGTTGGCCATAATCTTCTCGCGCGAGTAGGTGTAGCGGAGCGTGGCGTCGGGGGTGTAGAAAAGCATCTGTGAGTTGCGGAAGACGATGGAGTCAGCTCCGCTGATGTCATAGCTCTTCGGTACGGTGTAGCGGTCGGCGCCCTGCACCCATATGCTCTGTGCCTGAGCTGCGGCTGCTGCGCAGGCAATGATGGCTGTGAGTATTATTTTTTTCATGGCTTTACAACTTTTTTGTGGTTAATGATATATACGCCTTTGCGCAGCTGTGCCTGTGAGCCTTCGGCAGCGCAGATGCGGCGGCCGCTGAGGTCGTAGATGGCGTTGTCGGCAGGTGCTGCGGGTCCTACGCCTATGCCCTGGATGGCGTCGGCTATGTCAACTCCTTCAGGCAGTTCCTTGTAGATGCGCAGTTCCTTGAACTGGTCGCGGGCATAGGTTATGCCGTTGATTACTATGGTCTCGTCGCTGACGGTGAGGCATGCTGTCTGCTTGTTGTCCTCGCTGAGGTGGAAGGCAACGCGGCTGCCGTCGTTGAGCGTCAGCACCAACTCGCGTGCCTGTGTGCTTGCGGGCACCATAGTGCAGACACATGCGAGCACAATGCAATTTTTAATTAATGTGTTCAGTCCGGTAATCATTATTCTATTCTTTTCAGGTCCTCTACGATTCCCTCCAAAGGGAGTGAAATGATAAGGTAATCTTCATTTTTCACTTTTCATTTTTCACTTTTCATTCTTCACTCTCACTTCACGCTCCACTCGAAGATGCCGGCCGACTTGCCTTCGGCCATCTTAAGCTCGAGGCGCACGGCAGTGGTCTCTACGGGGTCGAAGTTGACGGTGCAGGCAGCGCCCTTGGTGGTGGGGTACTTGTCGGGGTTGGCCACGGGCTGCCATTGTCCTGCAGCGTCGCGGTAGAGCAGTCGCCAGCTGTCGGGCACCTTACAGCCCTGCCAGGGTTGGTCGTCGTACCAATATACGGTGCTGGAGCTGATGGTGGCAGCTTGCGGGAATGTATAGCTAAGCCATTCGCTCGTGCCCTCTTTGGGCCACCAGTGGGTGTAGGGCACGCTGCGGTCGTCGGCGTTTTTCGGCACGAGGCGGTCGTTGAGGCTCGATATGGATGGGATGCGCGACGATGATTCCACCTTACTTTCCGAGGCCAGGGTTGCGGGCAGAGCCGGTGTCGTGGCCAGGAGGTCCTGAGCCAGCCACACCTGCATCTTGCCGCTGCCGCGGTGGCACCAAGCATAATATGGAATGAGCGTGAGGTGGACGTCGTCCGTCGTGAGGCGTCCGCCCTTGTCGAAGTTGAGCAGTTGGGCATCGGTGATGATGGTCTTGACGGTGGTGCCTGCAATCTTAGTGTCGCCCATCTGGAAGCGTGGCTCCTGATTCATGAGCACGCCGGCGATGTCGAAGTTGTTGTCGGGGTGTTCGGCGCAGTAGACGATGGGTCCGCGCTCGATGCTGATCATGCCGCGGTCGTCGCGCACCTGGGCATTGGCGCGCACGGTGCGGGGTTCCATATCAAAGTGAATCTGTACCTTGTCGCCGCGCTTCCATTTGCGGTCTATGGTGCAGTAGCCGTCGGCCGTAGGTGTGGCATCAATCTTTGTGCCGTTGACGCTGACGGTGTAGGCGAGGCGCCGTCCGTCGGTGAACTCATAGAGGTCGGAGGGCACCACGTTGCCGCGCACCCATCCGGGGATGCGGATTTTCATTGCGAATTGTCCGGCAGAGTTCTTGTCTATGGCTACGGTGATGTCGCCGTTCCACGGATATTCGGTCTGCTGTGAGAGGCTCACGGCCTTGCCGCCGACCTTCAGCTCGCTCTTGTTCGAGAGGAAGAGGTTGACGTAGACGTTGCGGTCCTTGACAGCATAGACGTAGCCGGGCAGCGAGGGGATGAAGCGGCAGATATTAGAGGGGCAGCAGGCGCAGCCGAACCATGCCTGGCGCTGGTGCTGACCGATGGATGCGAGGGGGTTGGGATAGAAGAAGCCGTTGCCCTCGAGCGACACGCCGCTGATGAGGCCGTTGTAGAGAGTGCGCTCGAGCACGTCGTAGTACTTCGACTCGCCATGGAGCAGGAACAGGCGGTGGTTGACGTAAACGTTGCCGATGGCAGCGCATGTCTCGCAGTAGGCGCTCATGTTGGGCAGCTGGTAGTTGCGGCCGAAAGCTTCACCGCTGCTGGTGGCACCTATGCCGCCGGTGATGTAGAGCTTCTTCGTGACGATATTGTCCCAGATGGCGTCGATGGCGTGGATGTAGCTCTCGTCGCCTGTGAGTGCTGCCACATCGGCCATACCGGCATACATATAAGCAGCGCGTACGGCATGACCTACGGCCTCGTCTTGGTCGACGACGGGCTTGTGGGCCTGGGAGTAGTCGTGAGTGATGGTGGTCTTGCCGCGGTAGTCGAGCAGGAACTTAGCCTCGTCGAGGTATTTCTTCTCGCCTGTGACCAGATAGAGCTTGGCCAAAGCCATCTCGGCAATCTGGTGGCCCGGCACTACGCAGGCCTGGCCGGGGTTGGGACCAACCTCGCGCACGACGCAGTCGGCGTAGCGGATGGCAATGTCGAGGAAGTTGCGCTTGCCGGTGGCTTGGTAGTGAGCGATAGCGCCCTCTACCATATGCCCCAGGTTGTAGAGCTCGTGCGAGAGGTCCTCCTCCTTCACCCAGCGGCGGTCGCCGGCCCATTCGTGTGGGTGTCCGGGGTTCTGCGTGCGTGAGGTGTAGAGGTAACCGTCGGGCTCTTGTGCCGACGCGATGATGGCTATGACGGAGTCGAGATAGTGCTCGAGCTTCTTGTCGGGGTAGGTCTGTAGGAGGTAGCTGGCGCCCTCGATGGTCTTGTAGGGGTCGGTGTCGTCAAACGAATAGCCGCTTACTTTGAAGACCTTCGACGGGTCTTTCATGTGGGCGGCGGCGTTCTCGAAGTTTTTGTAGCGCCCCGTCTCTTCGCATTTCGAGAAAGCGAGAGGTATGGTCACTTCGCGACTGGCCTTGAGGCGCTGGCCCCAGAAGGAGTCGGTGACCTTGACGCTGGTGAAAGGCACGGGAGTGATGGGATAGCCTGCTGAACTTGTCTTGACAGCCTTGGCCTGAACGGGATTCAGGGCTGATAGTGCGAGAGCTAATGCTAAGAAGATGCGCATAATAGAGTTAAGAGTCTTAGTTAGTTTATTTGGTGCAAAAATAACACTTATTCGTTTTCTCCAAAAGAAAAAGAGGAAAAAATCAGTCGGCAGGCTGAAATTTTCCTCTTTACTAATACTTTCAATCAAATTGTGTGATCTTTTTTGCACCTAAGAACCTCTTTAAGAGGCCTCATCACGAAATCGCGCTCGTGCATCAACGGATGTGGCACGACGAGGTCGGGCTCGTCGATCTTTTCATCGCCATAGAGCAGTATGTCGATGTCGATAGGGCGGTCGGCATAGCGGCCGCCTTGGCTCTTGCTGGTGCGCCCGAGCTGGCGCTCTATGGCTTGCGTGGCTGTCAGCAGTTCGTGTGGCGAGAGCTCTGTGCGCATGTGCACCACGGCGTTCATGAAGCGGTGCTCGCTCTCGAAGCCCCATGGCTCGGTCTCGATGAACGACGAGGCCGCCACGAGGGGGCCCACCTGTGCTATCAGCAATTCTATTGCGCTCAGTAGCACAGTGTGGCGGTCGCCCAGGTTGCTGCCCAGGCCGAGATAGATGTCAGTCATCGTAGTGAGGGTGTTGCGGCTTTAGTCGTCGAGAATAAGCATAGCGTCGCCGTATGTGCCGAAGCGATAGCGGCTGTCGCGCAGGGCCTCCTTGTATGCTGTCATTACGAGGTCGTAGTCGCCGAAGGCGCAGGTGAGCATGAGTAGAGTGGAGTAGGGTAGGTTGAAGTTTGCCACCATGGCATCGGCCAGTCCGAAGTCGTAGGGGGGATAGATGAACTTGTTAGTCCAACCGTCGAACTCTTTCAGGCGGTTGTCGGCGCCGAGCGCAGTCTCTATGGCGCGCAGGACGGTGGTGCCTACGGCGCATACCTTATGCCCTTGCTCCTTGGCGCTGTTCACCATCTGACATGCTTCGGCCCCTACGTGCATCTCCTCGCTCTCCATCTTGTGCTTCGAGAGGTCCTCGACGTCGATGTCGCGGAAGTTGCCCAGGCCGCAGTGTAGGGTGATGTAGGCCATGTCTATACCTTTGATCTCCATGCGCTTGAGCAGATGCTTGGAGAAGTGAAGGCCTGAGGCAGGCGCCGTCACGGCTCCTTCGTTCTTGGCGAATACGCATTGGAAGTCTTCCATGTCCTGGGGTTCAGCCGGACGAGTGATCATCTCGCGGGGCAGCGGAGCCTCGCCCAGGGCGTAGAGGGCCTCCTTGAATTCCTCATGCGGGCCGTCGTAGAGGAACCGGAGTGTGCGTCCGCGGCTGGTGGTGTTGTCGATTACCTCAGCCACCATCGACTCGTCCTCGCCGAAGTAAAGCTTGTTGCCGATGCGGATCTTGCGGGCAGGCTCCACGAGGACGTCCCACAGGCGCATGTTGGGGTTCAACTCGCGCAGGAGGAACACTTCAATCTTGGCGCCGGTCTTCTCCTTGTTGCCTTCGAGGCGCGCGGGGAAGACTTTCGTGTCGTTGAATACGAAGACATCGTGCTCGTCGAAGTACTCGAGGATGTCGTAGAAATAGTCGCGATGCTCAATCACGCCGCTCTTCTTGTGCAGCACCATTAGGCGACAGTCGTCGCGGAAGGGCATGGGATACTGAGCGATACGGTCTTGTGGGAGCTTGAACTTGAATTGTGAGAGCTTCATATGATTAATGACGAGTAACAAATTACAAAATGACGAATTACAAATGACGAATTACAAATGACAAATTGCAAATGACAAATTATGAATTGCAAATGACAAATTATGAATTGCAAATGACAAATTATGAATTGCAAATGACAAATTATGAATTGCAAATTATGAATTGTTAATTATGGATTATGCATTGTGAATTATGAATTAAGCATTATGCATTACTTCAATCTCTTGTTGTTCGAGCCAGTCGGGGAAGGCGTCCATGCTTATGCAGTCGGCTACGCTGACGTTGCCAACGCGTGTGCGGCGCAACGCTGTCAGGTGTGCTCCGCTGCCGAGCGCTGATCCAATGTCGCGTGCCAGTGCGCGGATATATGTGCCTTTGGAGCAGACCACGCGGATGGTGATGCTGGGATAGTCCGTCGTCGTGTCGTCGGGCACTGTAGCCGTGAGGAAGGCTTTGTTGCGCATGCCGGTGCGGGGAATAGCTGGTTCATTTTCTTTTGTTCCATAGGACATGGAGTCCTCCCCCCCACGGGGGGATCTAGAGAGGGGCCAGTCCTCCCCCCCACGGGGGGAGTCAGAGAGGGGCTTGGCTTTATATTCCAACAGCTCTATCTCATCAATTACCAGCACCTTGGGCTTCAGCTCCACATCTTTATCCTTGCGCGCGAGGTCGTAGGCTCGCTTGCCGTCGACCTTGACGGCCGAATAGCTTGGCGGCACTTGCTCTATGCGCCCGAGGAACTGCCGGAGCACGCTCTCCACCAGCTCGCGGGTGATGTGCTCGGTGGGGTAGTAGGCATCGATGGGGTGCTCGAGGTCGAACGACGGCGTTGTGGCTCCGAGGCGCAGCGTGGCTACGTACTCCTTCACGCCGGCCTGCAGCTCGTCGATGCGCTTAGTGGCGCGGCCTGTGCACACAATCATCACTCCCGTAGCCAACGGGTCGAGGGTGCCGGCATGTCCCACCTTCAGCTTTTTCACGCCGAGGCGTTTGCATAGCAGCCAACGCACCTTGTTGACCACGTCGAACGATGTCCAGCGCAGCGGCTTGTCGATATACAGTATTTCTCCTTCCTGTGGATTCATTAGTCAACCATTACGAGTGAGTGACCGGTCCAGAGCAGCAATAGGATGACCGCACCCACGATGATGCGATACACGCCGAAGGCTTTGAAACCGTATTTGGCAAGGAAATCTACGAACCACTTCATGGCCAGCAGCGCCACGATGAATGCTACAACGCATCCGAGCGCCAGCATCAGCAGGTTGTCGCGCGTGGCCCAGCTGGCATCGGCCTCATTGCCGAAGAACAGCTGGAGCACATCCAAGGCTGTGGCGGCTGCCATAGTGGGCACGGCGAGGAAGAACGAGAACTCTGCCGCGGCGCGGCGCGTGAGCTTCTGCGCCATACCTCCTACAATGGTGGCCATCGAGCGCGAGACGCCCGGGATCATGGCTATGCACTGGAAGAGGCCTATGCGGAAGGCGCGGCGCTCGGTCAGCGGCGTCTGCTCGCTGCCCTTATTGAACAGGCGGTCGCAGAAGAGCATGAACACACCGCCAACGACCAACATCACGGCTACCACCTCAACGCTCTCGAGGAAGCGGTCGATCAGTCCCGACATCTTTCCCAGGAAACCGATGACGATGGCAGGGATGAACGCCACAAGCAGCTTCCAGTAGAAGTCCCACTTGTGCAGGAACTGCTGCAGAGGCGTGCTGCCGTCGGGAACCGGCGTGTGGTCTAGGCGGAAGAACCGTTGCCAGTAGAGGCACACCACCGATAGTATGGCCCCGAACTGGATGATGATGGTGAAAGCTTTCACGAAGGGCGTGCTCTCCACTCCCAGCAGGTTCTGGGCTATAATCATGTGGCCTGTTGACGACACGGGCAGGAACTCTGTCAGCCCCTCGACGATGGCGATGATGATTGTTTCGAATACGCTCATGAGTTCTCCTGCTTATCTTTGGGGCGGAACATGATAGCTACGCCGATGAAGGCGAAGCCCAGGAAGCACACGGCCGGTGCCACTTTGATGCGCATAGATGAGAAGATCTCAGGATTGAACTCCGTCTCGGTGGAACCGGCTCCGGACATGAGCACGAAGCCTAACACCACAGCTACTACGCCTATAGCCAGCAAGATGAAGTTCATGCGGCTGAAAGCAAAATCTTTTTTCTTTTCCATATAATTAAACTTTGAACTTTGAACTTTGAACATTGAACTGTTGGAGCAGTGAGAGCAATCAAGCTTGCTTGGATTGCCGAGTCGTGACAAAAGTCAGCGAAGCTAACATTGAACATTGACCATTGACCATTGAACATTGACGCTAAACGCTCCGCTCGGCTTTGCCGCTTCGCTTGGCGAAGAACCCTCAACGCTCAACGCTAAACCCTACTCATACATTTCATTCTCGCGCATACGCAAGAAATGGCCTACGCTGAACCAAGTGCACACGAGCGTGAGCAGCAGGCCGGCCGCGAGCACGCTGACGACCATTGCGATAATGGTCTCGCCAGTGATGATGCTGGCCACATAAGAGTCCTGAGCCTCGGCCCAGTGCACGCCGGCCATCAACAAGGCTATGGCTATGATTGCAGCCACCAGACCTATGCCGAGGCTCCGCTTGATGAACGGCCAGCGTATGAAGCCCCACGATGCTCCTACCAGACGCATCGTGTGGATTGTCTGTCGACGGGCATATACGCTCAGGCGCACGGTGTTGTTGATGAGCACCACGGAGATGATCATCAGCAGTATGGCCAAGGCTGCCAGCACGAGCGTGGCCTTGCGCAGCGTATGGTTGAGGTTGTCGATGATGTCGCGCTGGTAAACCACGTCGGCCACCTGCCAGAGGCTCTTCAGTTCGCGGGTGATGCGCAGGAGGCTGTCGGTGCAGGCGTAGTCGGCCGTGACGTTCATCTCGATGCTGGCCGTGTAGGGGTTGTCTTCGCCGAGGAACTCCGACGGGTCGGTGCCCATGCGTGCGCTCTCCTCCTTGAGGGCTTGCTCGGCGGTGATGAGCGTGGTGGCGCGAGCGTAAGGCTGCGCATTAAGGCGCTGCTGGAACTTAGCGGCGTCGGCCGGCTCGAGGTCGTCGTCGAGCAGCAGCGTCACGGTGAAGTTCTCCTTCACATCCTTTGAGAGCTGGCGGGCAGAGAGCCCAAACAGCACTACAAGGCCCAGCAGCAACAGCACCAGCGTCGTGCTGATACACGACGTCAGCCACTGCATCCGTCCGAAAATCTTGTGACGTTTCTTCTTCATGATTGATGAATTCTCTGAAATATTCTGAATCTATTATTTATCCCTGTCTCATTTTTTTCTCCTTTCCCAAAAGCGTTGCCGAGCTGCTGGAAGTTATCTCTACCTGTACGAGGTCGCCGATTCGATGGTTGCCGCGATCGAAGACGACGACTCGGTTCTGCTCGGTGCGCCCGAAGAGCTGGTCGCGCGAGCGCTTGCTGTAGCCTTCCACGAGAACTTCCACCATCCGCCCCACCTGCTCGGCGTTGCGCTGAGCCGACATCTCGTTCTGCAGGGCGATGAGTTCGTTCAGGCGGCGCAGCTTCACCTCTTCGGGCACGTCGTCGGGCAGGTGCCTCGAGGCGTAGGTGCCGGGGCGCTCGCTGTACTTGAACATAAAGGCCGAGTCGTAGCCCACCTCACGCATGAGCGATAGCGATAGCTGGTGGTCCTCCTCTGTCTCGCCGCAGTAGCCTACGAAGATATCGGTTGACAGGCCGCAGTCGGGGATGATGCGGCGTATGGCTTCGACGCGGTCGAGATACCACGCGCGCGTGTACTTTCTATTCATACGCGCGAGCACGGCATCTGACCCGCTCTGCACTGGCAGGTGGATATGCCGGCATACGTTCGGCTCCTCGGCAATCACGCGAAGTGTCTCGTCGCTCATGTCCTTTGGGTGGCTCGTGGTGAAGCGCACACGCATCTCGGGCACGGCACGGGCTACGGCGCGCAGCAGGTCGGGGAACTTAATTATGGATTGTGAATTATGAATTGTGAATTGGTATGAGTTCACATTCTGCCCCAGCAGCGTCACCTCCTTGAAGCCGCGGTCGCGCAGGTCGCGCACCTCACGCAGTATGCTCTCGACGTCGCGGCTGCGCTCGCGGCCGCGGGTGTAGGGCACTATGCAGTAGTGGCAGAAGTTGTTGCAGCCGCGCATAATGCTTACGAAGCCGCCTATGCCGCCGCGGTGGAGGCGCTGCGGAATGACGTCGCGGTAAGTCTCCGTCGTGGATAGTTCTACGTCGATGGCCTTATGCCCCAGTTCAGCCTCTGCTATGAGTTCGGGCAACGACATATAGGCGTCGGGGCCGCAGACGAGGTTGGCGCCGTGGGCGTCGAGCAACTCCTGCTGCACGCGCTCGGCCATACACCCCAGCACACCAATGATGAGTGCGCCGCCCCGTTGGCGCCGAAGGGCGTTGAGCGCCTCCAGCCTGTGTACAATCTTTTGTTCGGCATTGTCGCGCACCGAGCAGGTGTTGAGGAACACCGCATCGGCAGCATCTATATCGTCGGTGACCTCGTAGCCGGCCATCTGCATCACCGAGGCCACAACCTCCGAATCGGCCACGTTCATCTGGCATCCGTAGGTCTCTATCAAGAGTTTCTTCATCTGTAGAATTGCTTATAAGCTCAATTTCGGCTGCAAAGATACAACCTCAAAAAGGCGATGTCAAGTATTTAGACGAAAATTTTTCACTTTTCACTTTTCACTCCCGACAAATTTTTCTCTTTTCTTTTTCCTCTTTTCATTATTATCCCTACCTTTGCGTCGAAATACCCAGGGAAAATGAAAATAACAAGAAAAACCAAGTATGGTGATTATGTCACATACGAAAACATGTCGGAATACCTTGGCGGCACCATCTTAGAGGGCTGTGGCTGTGGAGGTTTCATCGTCTTCATCATCATCGGCCTTCTGGCTAGCTGCGCCATCCTCGGCTTTGGCCCGGACCTCCTTATGCGCTTCCTGGACTGGCTGTTTGGGTAGATATAGTTTAATTTTGGTAATAATATTGCAGTTGACCCAAAGCGGCCTGTCACTCGACTCAAAGAGACGTTTCTTGAGGTGTCAAGCGTCACCCTTCGGGATGCCGAGCGGACACTTCAAGAAGGGCAAAAGCATTAAATAACTGGAACTTAAATCTTCCTTAAATCTCACCTTAAATCATTGCTGACTGTACAGCTCGTGTGCCTAATCGGCCACACGAGAAGCTACGGCTCCACAGAGCCTACGCAGGGCAGGCACGAACGAGTAGGCCGTATGCGGCCGTAAACTTCTGAGGCGATAAGCCGAAGAAGCCTTAAGAAAAGATTTAAGGTTAGATTTAAGGAAGATTTAAGTTCTACATATCTGTGTGCAATAGTGCTTTTGCCCCGTCAGGGCGAATATACTTTTGCCGTGGGTCACCCGGGGCGCTGCCCGGGGTTAACTGCTCATTGCCCCTCTGGGGCGCTCGCCTATCTATTATGGGGGTAACAGCTATATTGTTGCCTTAATTTTTCACTTTTCACTTTCCATTTCTCATTTAATTCATAGGTCATAGTTTAATTTTTCACTTTTCACTTTTCATTTTTCATTATTATCCCTACCTTTGCGCCCGCAAATAGAAAAAAGTAAATCATTAATAGTAAATTACATCGATGAATTTCGTTGAAGAACTCACTTGGCGCGGCATGATCCACCAGATGATGCCGGGCACCGAAGAACTGCTTCAGAAAGAACAAGTAACGGCCTATGTGGGCATCGACCCCACGGCCGACAGCCTCCACATCGGGCACCTCTGTGGTGTGATGATGCTGCGTCATCTGCAGCGCTGCGGCCATAAGCCTATCGCTCTGCTGGGCGGGGCAACCGGCATGATCGGCGACCCCTCGGGCAAGAGCCAGGAGCGCAACCTGCTCGACGAGGCCACGCTCCGTCACAACGTGGCCTGCATACGCGAGCAGCTCTCGCGCTTCCTCGACTTCGACAGCGATGCCCCCAATGCGGCCGAACTGGTTAACAACTACGACTGGATGAAGAACTTCACCTTCCTTGACTTTGCCCGCGACATCGGCAAGTGCATCACCGTCAACTATATGATGGCCAAGGACAGCGTGAAGCGTCGCCTCAATGGCGAGTTTCAGGAGGGTATGTCGTTCACCGAGTTCACCTATCAGCTCCTTCAGGGCTACGATTTTCTCCATCTCTACCAGACGAAGGGCTGCAAGCTACAGATGGGCGGCTCAGACCAGTGGGGCAACATCACCACCGGCACCGAACTCATCCGCCGCAAGCTGGGCGCTGAGAACGAGGCCTTCGCCCTCACCTGCCCCCTCATCACCAAGGCCGATGGCAAGAAGTTCGGCAAGACGGAGCAGGGCAACGTATGGCTCGACCGCCGTCGCACCAGCCCATACGTCTTCTACCAGTTCTGGCTCAATGTGGGCGACGAAGAGGCCGAGCGCTACATCAAGATATTCACCTCGCTCGACAAGGAGACCATCGATGCCCTCATCGAAGAGCATCGTCAGGATCCCGGCCGCCGCGTGCTGCAGAAGCGTCTGGCCGAAGAGGTGACAACGCTCGTTCACGGCCGCGAGGATTATGAGATGGCCCTCGAGGCATCGAACATACTTTTCGGAAAAGCTACGAAGGACAGCCTCGTGAAGCTCGACGAGCAGACGCTGCTCGACGTGTTCGCCGGCGTGCCGCAGTTCCGCATCAGCCGCAGCCTGCTCGAGGGCGAAGGCATCAAGGCCGTAGAGCTCATGGCCACCGAGACGCAGTGCTTCCCCTCGAAGGGCGAGATGCGCAAAATGGTGCAGGGCGGCGGCGTGAGCCTCAACAAGGAGAAGCTCGTGCAGTTCGACCAACCCGTCACCGCTGCCGACCTCATCGACGGCCGCTACCTGCTCGTGCAGAAGGGTAAGAAGAACTACTTCCTGCTCATAGCTGATTGAAGGGGCCTCATCCGGGGTCAAGTACGCCCAGTAAACCTAAAAGAAAGTTAAATATAAGGGTTTTAAGGCTAATTTTCAATAGTCAATTGTCAATTTTCCATTTAAAAGCTGTACCTTTGCCGCGCTTTTAGCAATAAAAGCCTTAGGATTGGGATATGGTGTAATGGTAACACAACAGGTTTTGGTTCTGTTTTTCCTGGTTCGAATCCGGGTATCCCAACCAGCAAAGCCTTTTATGAAGCAGGCCTCACTTCGAGGCCTGCTTCTTTATTGCAAAAACAAAAAGTTTTTTGAAAAAGGGTTCATCTTACATTGTAAGCGTTTGATTATCAGTAGAGCCTTATTTTACTCCCTACGATGCGCTCCTTCTCGCAAAATATTATTGCCAAAATGTTTTATCAATAGCAGCCGATAGTTCAGCGGGGTTTTCTTCCGCTGTCTGTCGGCTGCTGTATGTTGCTTGTTATTGTGGCGTCGTTGGCGTGTGGTCAGGGTCGCAACTGCTTCGTTACGCGGCCGTCGGCCGTGCGGCTGATGGTGATGCCGCGGTGGTTGGGCGTGGTGGGGCGCCCGAGCAGGTCGTAGTGCTGTGCGGCCTTGGAAGCGGTAGCCTTAGTGTCGGCTATGGCGGTCTCGGTAAGGTCGTAGTAGCAGATGTCTGAGCGGTGCTCCTCGCCACCGCCACGGTAGATGGTCTGCACGCCTATGCGCTCGAAGCCGCTCTGGTAGATGTAGATGGCATAGGCCTTCTCGTAGATGTAGGAGCGGTTGTACTTTTCGTAGATTTCTTCGTCGAAGAGATAGGGCACCTCGTCGATAGCTTCATCAATGTATTTGTACTCGTCGGGGTAGAGCGTGTAGGGCTCGTCGTCGTCGACGTAAATTTGATAGCTGACCTTGCGCGGGTCGATGAAGTTGCCGTCGGTGTCCTTGAGCGGCAGGTCGATCATCATGATGCTGAAGCCTCCGGCGGCAAAGTAGTCTGCGAAGTACGACACTTTGGGGCTTGCGGGCGTGGCGGCCTTTTCAGTCCAGGGCTTGAAGACGGGTGCTCTGTAGATCTCGCCGCGGTCGATCTTGGTGTCGCTGTTGTTCACGCAGAGGGCTTGTGTCGTGGAGAGTGCGCCGGTCATGGGGTCGGCGGTGAAGTGTGCGGCGCCGTCGCTCCAGTAGTAAACCCAGTTGCCATAGCCTTGCTCGTCAGTGACGTAGCCGAAGTCGGCGCCACAGAAATAGAGGAGGTAGCTGGTGAGGTTGCCGGCATACTGTAGGGGGAAGGTCACCTGGTTGCCTTTGGCGGTGCCTTTCATCCATGCTTCGGGCAAGTCGGTGGAGACGCCCTGTATGTAGACGTCGGAGCCGTCGTAGCCCACGTTTACGACCTGTCCGGAGTTCTCATACTCCATGGAGAAGGTCTCGGTGACGAGGTCTGCGGGTGGCACGGTGGCGTGTACGTCCTTGAATGTCATGACTGTGCCGTAGTCGAGATAGTAGCTCCATTCGCCTGCGGGCGTGCTGCCGTAGGCTGTGTATACGAGTCCGAGTCCGTCGTAGACTGTCTCGTCGGGGTTTCCGCTGGTGTCCTCGAGGTAGAGGTTGTTGTCTCGGATGGTGAAGGTGACCGTGCCTTTGGTCACCGACGTATATTTGTTGATGCTGCCGTTGACTTTCACTCGAGCCAGCATCATGCCGTAGTTCGTCTGGCCGGCGCCGTCGACGTCCCACCAGTAGACCATCTGCCCGAGTGGCACGTTGATTTTGTCGCCCTCGATGTCGCCTTCGACCCAGGTGTTGGTGGCGGCGTGTGAGATGATGTTCTTGAAGTAGGCCTTCTTGCCGTCGGGCGAGAAGACGACTTCGCCGAGGATGCCGTCCTGCGGGTCGGCACGGAAGTACATGGTGGCGTAGGTGGCGCCTCCGGAGCGTACGTACATGCGGTGGTCGCCCTCGGGCTCTTCGCTGATGATGCCGTGGTTGGCGGCTTTGGCGGGTGCCAGGCGTGGGAAGGTGCGGGCATCGCCGTCGTTCTTGGTGATGGCGAACTGTTGCAACTCGGTTGCAGACTGCTGTTGAAGCTTGTTCTGAGCGAGGGATGAGGTTGCCATAGCTACTGCTGCAACCATGAGGATTATCTTTTTCATTGATGTAGGTGTGTATGCTTGTTCGGGAGTTTGTTATTTGCTGATCTTGGTGCTGTGGCGCGAGCCGTCGCTGTAAGTGACGGTCTGGATGTAGATGCCGCTGCGGTCGGGGCTGACGCTGCGGCCCGAGAGGTCGACATAGCTCGTGCCGACGATCTCTTTCGCCTGCTTTGAGATGATGGCATCCGTGCTGCCCACGTTCACCCTCTCGGCATTTGCGACTTCGCCGGTGAGAGTGTTGATGAGTACGGCCACGACCTTCAGCTTGCCTTTGTCCTGCGCGAGCGTGTTCTTGGAGATGTCGAAGACGTAGGTGTGCTCATACGGTTCGTACTCTTTGATGACCGCCGGCAGGCTCTCGCTGATGGCTGCCGGACCGACCGACGAGAACTGAATCAGCACATCGTTGAACTCGATGTCGCCGAGCTTGGCGGGCTGCTGCGTGAGCGGCCCGAGGTATTTGTGGGCGCTGTAGCCCGTGTTGCCTGAGAAGTAGTTGGTCTGGCGCCACGAGCCCGTATTGCCCTTCAGTCCGCTGGCCAGCAGCATATAAGCCAGGCGATAGGGGCTGTCGGTGAAGTTACGGATGAACGATGTGTGCGACGTCACGCGCACGGCCGTCTGTGCCTCGTCGGTCCATTGTGCGTCGAGCTCTATAGTGGCGGGGGCGAGCACGTTCTGCCGCTTCTTGTAGTCGTTGAGGATGCTGAAGCTGGTGTTGGTGGTGTACTCGAAGGGCGTGCCCTCGATGGTGCGGTCTATGAAGTGGTGCGGGAACTCCGTCACCGGATTCGGGTAGATGTTGTCGGTCACGTCCATGGGGTCGCCGTTGTGCAGGGCCACGCCCACGAAGTCGTCGCCAAACATCTCTTCGAGATACTCCATCGCAGCCATACCGCCGGGGCACCAGCCGCACCACGTGCCAGTGTACTCCTCTACGAGCGGTTTGTGCTTGGGCGTCTCGGCCAGGAAAGCCAGGTTCATCGTCGTCGACGGTTCGTCGTCCTGGTTGTCCTCGCCGTTGATCTTCAGCAGACGAATGTCGATCGGGCGCGTGCCGCGCGTCTCCACTGCGGGAATGGCGGCCTTGAAAGTGCCCTGCTGGCCGTAGTAGGTGCCTTTCACGCTCACGTTGATGTGGCGCTCCACGCGCTGTCCGTCGAGCTCTATGGCGTAGTCAATGTTCTTGATGTCGGCGCAGCCGTGGTTCACCAGCGTGATTGTGGCCGTGTACGTCTTGCCTACGTAGGCATAGGCGTCGAGGTCGCTCGGCGGCAGCAGCGTGGCTGCGTGCTGCTTGATGCGGTCGCCCCCCAGGCGCACTACGAAGGCGAACGTGCCCTGCTCGCCGATGAGGCTCTCGGCAAAAGGAATCCATTTGCGGTAGGAGCGCGACGTGCGAATGTAGAGCCCGTCGATGTCCGTTCCGCTGATGCCCATGACGGGCGTCGCGGCAGCGTCGGTGGTCGACGACAGGCTGTTCACCGTGAACGAATAGCCGGCATAAACGCCGTCGGTTGTGATCGTGTAGGGCGTCTCAAACGTCACGTCGACCCAACGGCTGTCGGGCGTGAAGTCCACGCTGGCAATGTCGGCCACGTTCTTGCCGCCGCTTACCGTAAGTTCGCTCGAGAGCCACGCCTTATAGTCGCTGACGTCCTTGGCGTTAGTGTTGACAGGGATTCGCAGGCCGCGGATCTCCATGCCCACGAGTGTTGGGTCGTCGAGGTGAATGGCCACATCGTAGCTCTCCACCTTCGACGTGCCGATGCCCTTGAGCGTGCCGCTGCCGCGGTATTTGCCATAGTACAACTCGTCCTGTGCGTGGGTGCACACGGCAGTTATTATGCACAACGTAAGTAGTAAGAGTTTCTTCATATCGTTTAGGGTTTATCGTTTATCGTTTATCGTTTAGGGTTTGTCGTTTATCGTTTAGGGCGGCCCATCAGGCACAAAAATAGTAACTTTATGCGAAATGAGTTGAAAGTGAAAAGGAAAAAGTGTCGTGAGAGAAAAATATTTAAGCAAAACGGCTCTTAGAATAGCAAAAAGACAGCAAAAACGAGGGCATAATAATCCACAATAGGCTCGAACTCCTGTCATGGCAAAAAAATTTTTTGTTCAAACAAGACTTCAGACTACAGGCCTGCTTCGCAGGCACAGAGAGCACAGAGAAGACAGAGGACACGGAGGGGCGCGGCGGAGCCGCTAATTAATAGTGAAGAATGAAGAGTGAAAAATGACGGCTGGGCGCATCGGGGGATGCGGCCGGCCGGTTTCTATGTGCGATAGGGCGGATGGGCAGATGCATGCGGGTGTGTGGGCCGATACAATAGGGCGAATAGGCCGATGCGATAGGGCGAATAGGCGGATGCGATAGGGCGTGTGGGCCGATTCGATAGGGTGCATCGATAATGTTTTTTTCGAAGATTGACGATTGATTGACGTGGATTGACGTCTTAATCACAGGGGATATGGACGCTTTATTCAACGTTTTTATTGGACGTCAATCAACGTCAATCTGAACGTCAATCTACATCTGTTTCATTCAAGTTTCGGATGTTTTAAACCAGAACTTTCAATTATTTATATGTCAAGAATTAGAGATTTAGAGAATTTAACTCATGGAAATGAATTAGCGAGAATCAAAAGAAGTTTTTTGCCTTGCAAAAACTTTTCTCCAATTCTTAATAATTCAATGTTTGCCTGCTTTGAATAATTCTTGAATTCTTGAATTCTTGATATAAATAATTACATCCGAAACTTGAATAATTGAGGCCGGGCGGGTCGCTCCACACTCACAAGACGTTCGGCCATAACTCTTAAGACTATTGCCCATAACTCTTAAGACTTTCGCCCAGCGCTCGACGCATGCGTCGCTTTGCTTCGCAAAGAACTCTTCGGGATGACTTCACGAATGACATGTGCGGTAGAAACGCAACATAATTTTTTGTTTTATTTCTACCGCACATGTCATCAGATAATGATGCCTTCATTGAGAATCAACGACTTACAATGTAAGATGAACCCTCTTTTGAAAAACTTTTAAAAAAAACACTCGGAAGCAACCATTCTTGAAGTATCCGCTCGGCATCCCGAAGGGTGGCGCTTGATACCTCAAGAAGCGACTAAGGTCGAGCGTTTCACTCTTCATTTACCGCTCAGCTGCGCCTGTCAATAGTCAATGTAGCACCGACATTGGATTTGGAGGTGACGTTGCCCTTGGCATCGTATTGGATTGTAACGATATTTGAGTTTAGGCGGTTCATGCATTATTATGTCTTTTAATTTCACAATAAACAGGCATGAATTCTATTCCATCATCTAAATGTTTTCTCTTTAGCAGTCTTCGGATGTCATCGGATACAATCACATCATTAATATAAGGCTGCGAATTAAAAATTTTTAAATCTTTTACTTTATCATAATCAAGCCATAACTTAATGATTGAATTTGAGTTTGGTTCATAAATCGTGTTATCCTCATCAATTACATCAAATATTTTCGTGAAGTGCATTATATAATATCGCCGGTCACCATATTCTTTGCTGGTTGCCATTATTGGAAGAAATTCCAAGTTTGGGACATCACCTGTTACTTCTTGGATTGCGGCCTTAAAGTCTTCGCTTATGACATTGGCTGTTCCTACGCACATATTGAAATTCCTATAAGGACCGT
Source organism: Bacteroidaceae bacterium (assembly GCA_017429945.1). Lineage (GTDB taxonomy): Bacteria > Bacteroidota > Bacteroidia > Bacteroidales > Bacteroidaceae > Physcousia. The sequence goes on along the minus strand of JAFRNY010000018.1, from coordinate 43,354 downwards.
TTCTTAGTTCAACTTTGAGTGATTGCCAATTGAGTACGACTTCTCCATCACGAGCAATGGGACGTACCCATGACTTGGGTGCGTATAAAACACCACCTTTAGCGTTGCCGCGAACAATAATTTCATAAAATTTTATAGTTTCCATTATCGAATAATTTTATGGTTTTATTGGATTTTTCCAATAATTATTATATAGCATATCTGGGTTATTCCTCACAGGTCGTACAATGCGAAGATTGAATTCATAAAGGAATTTGGATTGGTTCATATTAGGAATAGCATCTATTGCATTCATTTGTTGAAGTACCCCCCTCCCGTCCCCCCCTCGGGGGGGAGTCCGTTTCCGCTTGTTCGCCCGAGGATATGAACGCCCCCTCGGGGGGCTGGGAGGGGGCTGTCCCTCGGGGGGATTTAGAGGGATCCATGGTGCAGAGCAGGGCGTAAGCCGAATCGGGGTGCTCGGCCATGAGGGAGTCGGCACGGTCGAGCAGCGCACGGTAGCGGTTGCCGCCGGAACAACTCAGCATTAGAATTGTGATGACGGCAGGCGTTAGGATACGTGTAAGCAGGGCCTTCTTCATGTGGTCGGTTTGTTTTCTGCCGCAAAGATATGAAGAAATGACTAATGACCAGTGACAAATAACGAATATCTTTGGCGAAAAGTGAAAATTAGCTGCGTGGGGAATGACGAGTGACGAATGGCGAATGACGAGTGACAAGTGACGAATGATAAATAGCGCTAGTCACTCCCCTAAACGCTAAACCATATACTCTAAGCGCTAATCGCTAAACCATAAACGCTCGCAGGACGCTGTTGATATTGCGTGGGGACGAAAAAAGCTGCGCGGGGCACGGGCCTCGCGCAGCTTATATATATAATTAATGTGTAGTAGGGACGTTCTTTATTCCTTTACATCTTCTTCCTTAATCTTGCGACCCATGACGAGGTATGCCGTGGGGGCTGCGATGAACATGGAGGTGAGGGTGCCGATTACTACGCCGAGCATCATTGCGAAGGCGAAGCTGCGGATGCTGGCACCGCCGAATGCGAAGATGAAGAGCAGGACGATGAACGTGGAGACTGACGTGTTGATGGTACGTGTCAGGGTGGCGTTCAGCGACTGGTTGAAGAGCAGCTGCTTGTCGCGCTTGGGATAGAGGCCGAGGTTCTCGCGGATACGGTCGAAGACGACCACCTTATCGTTGATGGAGTAACCGATACAGGTGAGCAGAGCGCCGATGAAGGTCTGGTCGATCTCGAGCGAGAAGGGCATCCAGCCCCAGCATGCGCTGTACATACCGAGGATGAAGATGGTGTCGACAGTCAGCGCCACGATAGCACCTACAGAGAAAGCGACGTTGCGGAAGCGAACGAGGATGTAGATGAAGATGACGATGAGGGCGAGGATGACGGAGATGATGGCGCCACGGGTGATGTTCTCAGCGATTGAAGGTCCTACCTTCTGCGAGCTGATGATGGAGCCGCCGGCACGCTCGTCGCGGTTGATGAAGTTCTCTACGGTGAGGTCCGGGCTGAGCTGACCGCCGGCCTTGAGGACGTCGAAGAGCTTCTCCTCAATCTCGGAGTCGACTTCCATGCCGTCCTCGTCGATGCGATAGTTGGTGGAGATACGGAGTGTCTTGCCTTCGGTGCCGAGGGCGATGACGCTGGTGTTCGACTCGGGGAATGCTTCGGCGAAGAGCGGACGAACGCTCTCGGGCGACACTTCGTTCTCGAAGAGGACTACGAAGTTGCGACCGCCGGTGAAGTCGATGGAGCGCGAGAAGCCGCGAACGGCCCAGCTCAGGATGGAGAGCACTACGATGGTGCCGAAGATGGCGAAGGAGCGCTTCCATGAACCCATGAAGTTGTAGTTGGTGTTCTGGAGGAACTTGCGGCTGAGCGACGTGGTGAAGGTGAGGTCGAGCCACTTGTCCTTGGACATCAGCGTGTCGAACACTACGCGAGTGAGATATACTGCGGTGAAGAACGAGATGACGATACCGATGATGTAGGTGGTGGCGAAGCCGCGGATAGGACCTGTACCGAAGTAGTAGAGGATGATACCCGTGAGGATGCTCGTCACGTTAGAGTCGATGATGGCGCTGAAGGCGTTGCTGTAGCCGGCCTGCATGGCCTGGCGCACGGGCTTGCCGGCGCGCATCTCCTCCTTGGTGCGCTCGAAGATGAGCACGTTGGCATCGACGGCCATACCGAGGGTGAGCACCATACCTGCGATACCGCTCATGGTGAGTGCGGCCTGGAAGCTGGTGAGGATGCCGAGGGTGAAGAAGAGGTTGAGCAGCAGTGCGCAGTTGGCGACCATGCCCGGGCGGAAGCCGTACATGGCTATCATGTAGAGCATCAGCGCGATGAATGCGAGGATGACTGAGATGAAGCCCTGGCGGATGGATTCCTGACCGAGCGTAGGACCTACGATTTCCTCACTTACGATGTTTGCGGGAGCAGGCATCTTACCGGACTTGAGCACGTTGGCCAGGTCGCGGGTGTCCTCAGCGGTGAAGTTACCGGTGATCTGGCTGTTGCCGCCGGTGATCTCGTTCTGGACGTTAGGTGCGCTGTAAACGTAGTTGTCGAGCACGATGGCGATGGGGCGGTGTACGTTGGCCTTTGTCAGGGCTGCCCAGCGGCGTGCGCCCTCGACGTTCATCTGCATGCTGACGCAGGGGCGGCTGTTCTGGTCGTACTCGTCCTTGGCGTCGGTGACGACGTCGCCCTCGAGGGGTGCGCGTCCGTTGCGCTCGGTGACCTTGATGGCATAGAGCTCATAGACCTCGTCGTTCTTGTCGATGCCCTTTACGCCCCAGAGCAGTTTCATGTCGGCGGGGAGGATGGCCTTAGCCTCGGGGGTCTCGAAGAGTGCGCTGATGGCGTCGAGGTCGCGCTTGCTGGCATAGCCTACGCATGCGCCGTTGTCCTGCTGCATCACCTGCAGGCGAGCGAGCAGCGGGTGCTGCTTGAGAGCCTGCTCGTCGGCAGCGGCGCTGTTGGCTTCGGCCTTGGCTTCGGGAGTCTCGGCAGCGGCGCCCTTGGCGATGGCTGCTAGAGCATCGTCGGCGGTAGCCTTGGCGCTGTCGGCCTTAGTCTCCTCGGCGGGAGTGGCAGCCTGGGCTGTCTCGGCAGCAGCGGGCTCAGCCACGGTGCTGTCGGCCTTCTCTGTGCCTTCGGTGCCAGCGGCAGCGAGCTTGCTGTCGAGCTGGATGAGGAAGGGCACTGCCTCGGTGGTGGTGTATGTCTCCCAGAACTCAAGGTTGGCCGAGCCCTGGAGGAGCTTACGTACGCGCTCGGGCTCCTTGATGCCGGGAAGCTCTACCATAATGCGGCCTTCCTGACCCTCGAGGGCCTGGATGTTGGGCTGCACTACGCCGAAGCGGTCGATACGTGTGCGGATGACGTTGAACGAGTTGTCGATGGCGGCCTTCACCTCTTCGCGCAGAGCGCGCTCGACATCGCGGTCGGGGGTCTTGGTGTTGACCTTGCCGCGCAGCTGCTGTGTGGCGAAGAGCTCAGCGAGGTTGCTGTTGGGCGCAAGGGTCTTATAGTCCTTCACGAAGAGCGAGATGAAATCGCCCTTGCCTTCCTTGACCTCTTGCTTGGCCTGGGCAATAGCCTGCTTGAAGTTGGCATCGTCCTTGTGGTCGGCCAGTGCTTCAACAACGTCGGGCACGCTGACCTCGAGGATGACGTTCATACCGCCCTTGAGGTCGAGGCCGAGGCCGATACCCATTTCGCGACACTCTTTGAGCGTCCACACACCGAAATAGACAGGCTCATTGGTGAGCGAGTCGAGATAGTGCTGTCCGGCAGCTTCACCTTGGAGAGCTGCAATCTTCTCGGCTTTGCCCTCGTAGTGCCGTGTGACAAACGAGAAGCTGAGGTAGAAGATGCAGACCAGTGCAAGCAGGACAGCGAACACTTTTACAAATCCTTTGTTTTGCATTTTGTTTGATGGTTTATTTAATGATTTTAGTTATAGTCAGCCAAAATAGCGCGCAAATATAGTGTTTTTTATTTACGCGCACGCTCAAAACAATAAAATATTTGCTTTTTGCCCTTGTTTTTACGTCTAAAAGCTGCTTTTGGGTGAAAGAACAGTGCTGATAGGGCTGTGGTCGGACAGGTTCATGGTCTTGTCCACTCGCGTGCTGCTGCTCTTCCAATGCTGAGGGCTGAAGAGGATATGGTCTATGCGCACCGGGAAGCCTCGCTCGCGGTAGGTCAGTCCGAGGCCGTTGCCGCTTTGTCGGAAGGCGCTGGTGAGGTTGCGGGTGAGCAGTCGGTGAGTGTAGGACACGGGCGTGTCGTTGAAGTCGCCGCAGAGGATGACGGGCCGTGGCAGCCATTCAGCCACGATGCTGTCGATGATGTCGGCCTGCACGGCTCGCCTGGGTGCGGCTTCTGCCATAAGGCGCAGCAGCGGTTTCACGTCGTCGATGAGCGAGTCGGCAGTGCTGTGCCGGTCGTTGGCGGCCGTTTTCTCGAGTGCATCGACATATCGCTGGCGCATTTCGGGGCTGAAGCAGTTGCTCTCGAAGTGGTTGTTGATGAGCAGGATGGTGTCGGGGCCGCAGAGCAGATGGGCTATGAATCCTGAGTTGTGGTGCGTGGGGAAGGTGAGCTCCTCGCTCTTGACTATCGGCAGCCGCGAATAGAGCGAGAGCCCTTTGTAGAGGACGTTGTGGTAGCCTTTGGCGTCGAGGCTGTCGGTGAGTGCCGCGCGGTAAGCGTTTGAGTAGGTCTCTTGCAGGCAGATGATGTCGGCGGTGGAGTGTGCTAGATAACGCACTACGCCGTTGGTGCCCTCGTCGTCCACGGCGTCCTGGCCTCCGAAACCATGCGTGTTGAATGTCAGTACGGTCAGCGATGAGTCGGCCGCCTCTGTGGGCAGGTTGATGGGGCAGTAGTCGCGGACGAAGCTGTAGCAGAGTGCGAGGCCTGTGATGGGGATCCACACGCGCTTGGCTTTGAAGATGAGCCAGAAGACGATGAATGCTACGTTCGTGAAGAGGAATATGGGGAAGGCGAGCGTCAGCAGGCTCAGGTAGGGGTGGTGCTCGGGGCTGATGTAGGTGACGGCTGCTGCCGCCCACAGCAACAAGACCACGGCGATATTGGCTCCCTCGAAGATGTGAAGGAGCAGGGCCTTAATCCATTTTATTGCCATTTTTTGCCCATTTCATCGATTGATAATAGCTCTTTCAGGGTGCCGCTGATGTGCTGCCGGTTCAGCGCTCGCTGGCTTCGAAGAGCTTGCGTTTCTCGTCGTCGGTGAGGCTGTTGTAGCCGCTCTGTTTCACTTTGGCCAGTATGCGGTCGATTTCCTCCTGGCGTTCCTGCTGGCGGCGCTGCCATTCCATGTCGGCGCTGTGCTTGCTGGCTGATGTGGTGACGTTCATGCGCGCCCTGCGGCTGCGTGCGAATCGCTGCTTGAGTCCGTCCCACCAGCTTCTGATGCTTCCGGCGAGGCTTGTGCGCGTTGTGCGTTTGTTGTCGGTGACGTCCTCGTAGCGCGTGTAGTAGCCTCCGCCGTAGTTGTTGCCATAGCCTCCGCCGATATTGCCGAGCCCGCCGCCGAAGAAGCGCCCGCCGCTGCCGCCGCCGTCGTGCTTGCGCCAGTAGAGTATGAGTAGCAGGCCTATGAGCATGCCTCCGAGGTGTGCCATGTGGGCTATGTTGTCGCCGCGGTGGCTCAGGGCGCTCAGCAGTTCGATTACGGCGTAGCCCATGACGAACCATTTGGCCTTGATGGGCACGGGAATGGGTATGATGAACAGGCGCTCGTTGGGGAAGGTCATGCCGAAGCTTAGGAGTATGCCATAGACAGCTCCGGAGGCGCCAACGGTGGTCCAGTTGTTGAGGTAGGCGCTCATGGGCATGACGATGCCATCGACGTTGACCTGCTCGTAGTCGGCCAGGCCTTGATAGGCGAATTCAATCCATTGCGCACCTTCCTGCATAAAGCCGGCGCCTATTCCGCACACAACATAGTAGAAGAGGAATCTCTGCGAACCCATCACTTGCTCCATGATGCGGCCGAACATCCAAACGGCGAACATATTGAAGAAGATGTGCTCCCAGCCTGCGTGCACGAACATGTAGGTGAAGAACTGGTAGAGCCGGAAGTCGGCGGCCTTGAAGAAATGCAGGCCCAGAAGGTCGTCGAAGTCTATGCCGTAGCGCACGGCCACCAATTTGCCGAAAAACATCAGCAAGTTGATGATTATGATATTCTTTGTTACAGGGGGTATGTTGAACATAATCGGTGATGAAACATTGTTTTTGTTGTCTGAGGTCGCAAAAGTAGGCATTTTTGCCGTGATTTTAGGGTAAAAGAGAATAAAATTGAGATATTTTATATCTTTTTTCGTAAAAAACTTGCAGCGAACGACAACTTTATATACATTTGCCACAAGAATAGGCTCTTAGCAAGCCTAGAAAGCAAAGATTGAAACACTTTTCTTTAACTATTTAAATAAACCTATTTATGAACAAGACAGATCTTACAAATGCCATCGCCGCAAAAGCCGGCCTGACAAAAGTAGATGCCAAGAAGGCACTCGACGCAACCATCGAAGCTATCACCGACGCTCTCAAGGGTGGTGAAAAGGTAGCCCTTATCGGTTTCGGCACATTCGCTGTATCTGCTCGCAAGGAGCGCAACGGTATCAATCCTCTCACCAAGAAGGCCATCACTATTGCCGCCAAGAAGCAGGCTAAGTTCAAGGCCGGTGCTGAGCTCGACGCTGCTATCCAGTAAAAGGTAGGCACTTACAGACTAAAATCGTTTGCATAATTTACAAATCGCCCTTGTCTCGGTCGTGATTGACTGGGACAAGGTTTTTTTGTGGGCAATGATATAGCAGTTGACCCAGGGCAGCGCCCTGGGTAACCCGCGACAAAGGTATATTCGCCCTGATGGGGCAAAAGCACTATTGCACACAGATATGTAGAACTTAAATCTTCCTTAAATCTCACCTTAAATCTTTTCTTAAGGCTTCTTCGGCTTATCGCCTCAGAAGTTTACGGCCGCATACGGCCTACTCGCTCGTGCCTGCCATGCGTAGGCTCTGTGGAGCCGTAGCTTCTCGTGTGGCCGATTAGGCACACGAGCTGTACAGTCAGCAATGATTTAAGGAAGATTTAAGTTCCAATTATTTAATGCTTTTGCCCCGTCAGGGCGCGTATATTGCTGACAAGCTAACCCAGAGCAGTGCCCTGGGCTAATTGCTCATTGCCCTTTTTTGGCCGGGCCCCTTATCGTTTGGCCTTGAAAAATTGCTGGATGAGTTCGGCGGCTTCGTCGGCGAGGATGCCGGAGGCGACTTCTGTGCGCGGGTGCAGCGCCTGCGGTGCGAAGCGTCGGAAGCCGCGCTTGGGATCGTCGGCGCCATAGACGAGGCGGCCCATCTGGCTCCATCCTATAGCCCCGGCACACATGGTGCAGGGCTCGAGCGTCACGTAGAGTGTGGCGTCGGTGAGGTATTTCCCGCCCAAGGCCGTCGCTGCTGCCGTGATGGCTTGCAGTTCGGCGTGGGCTGTCACGTCGCGCAGCCGCTCGGTCATATTGTGGGCTTTGGCAATGACGCGTCCGCCCGCCACCACCACGGCCCCCACGGGAATCTCACCCTCGTGGGCTGCCAGGCGCGCTTCGGCCAGCGCCATATTCATGTATCTTACGTCGTCTTCCATAACTATTCCTGCTTTGTGACAAGTGGGCTCATAGCGCCCTCGTTAATTGGCGCAAAGTTACAAAATGCCATCGACTGAAGCAAGAAAAGGGGCAAATAAAGCATAAAAAGCTTTAAAAGGGGCCGTAGTTTTAGCTAAAATGCTTACCTTTGCAGCTCAATTTACATACGTATACATACGCGCATGACAAAAATTATAGCTTTAGCAAACCAAAAAGGAGGCGTCGGTAAGACCACTACCTCCATGAACCTGGCCGCTTCGCTGGCAACGCTGGAGAAGCGCGTGCTGCTCGTTGATGCCGACCCGCAGGCCAACGCTTCGAGCGGCCTGGGCGTGGACGTGAAGGCGGTGGAGACGAGCATCTACGACTGCCTTATCGGGGGTGCCGACATCCGCGAGGCCATCTTCGAGACCGATGTTCCAGGGCTCGATGTCGTTCCCAGCCACATCGACCTCGTTGGCGCCGAAATAGAGATGCTCAACCTGCCCGAGCGCGAGCGCGTTATGGCCCGTCAGCTCCGTCCGCTGGCTCCTGACTACGATTACATACTCATCGACTGCTCGCCCTCGCTGGGCCTCATCACCGTAAATGCCCTCACGGCGGCCGACTCGGTGATCATACCTGTACAGTGCGAGTATTTTGCCCTTGAAGGTATCTCAAAACTCCTCAACACCATCAAGATAATCAAACAGAAGCTGAATCCGCAGCTCGAGATCGAGGGCTTCCTGCTTACGATGTACGACTCGCGCCTGCGCCTGGCCAATCAGATTAAGGACGAGGTGCGCCGCCACTTCCAGGAGCTCGTGTTCAAGACGGTCATCAACCGCAACGTGAAACTCTCCGAGGCTCCCTCCCACGGTCTGCCTGCCATTCTCTACGATGTCGACAGCGCTGGCGCACGCAATCATCTGGCTTTGGCTCAGGAGATTATCGAGAAGAATGAAAAGTAACAAAGAATTACAATGGCAGCACATAAGAAATTCCCGGCTCTCGGGCGAGGCCTCGATGCCTTGATTGACACGGCTGAGGTGCACACCGAAGGCTCCTCGTCAATCAGCGAGACAGACATCTCCCTCATTCATCCTAATCCTAACCAGCCACGCCGCGAGTTCGACCCCGAGGCGCTGAAGGAACTGGCCGACAGCATCCGCGAGATAGGTATCGTTCAGCCTATCACTCTGCGCCAGATGCCCGACGGCACCTACGAGATTATCGCCGGCGAGCGCCGCTGGCGAGCCTCGCAGATGGCCGGCCTGAGAACTATTCCGGCCTACATACGCACGGCCGACGACGAGAACGTCATGGAAATGGCGCTCATCGAGAACATCCAGCGTCAGGACCTCAACGCCCTCGAGATAGCGTTGGCCTATCAGCATCTGCTCGAGCAGTACGGCCTCACGCAAGACCGCCTGAGCGAGCGCGTAGGCAAGAAACGTGCCACGGTGACCAACTACCTGCGACTGCTGAAACTGCCGGCCACGATTCAGATGGCTCTGCAGAACCGCGAACTCGACATGGGCCACGCCCGTGCACTGCTCACGCTCGACAACCCCTCGCTGCAGCTGAAGGTGTTTAAGCAGATACAGCAGGAGCACATGAGCGTGCGTAAAGTCGAAGAACTGGTGAAGCGCCTCAACGATGGCGAGAGCATCAGCGTAGGCAGTCAGCGCCTGCGCCCGCAGAAAGCCAAGCTGAGCCACGACTTTGAGTTGCTGCGCGACAACCTCTCGCACTGTTTCCGCACGAAAGTGCAGTTCGCCTGCAACGATCAGGGCAAGGGCAAAATCACTATCCCGTTTGCCAACGAGGAGGAGCTGGAGCGCATCGTAGCTTTGCTCGACAAACTGAAACATTAACTCCACGAGGCACGTACGTTGACACTATTCCACTCACCCCGACCTGGCATGACAGATAATCTTCGCATACTGGCAGTCATCGCAGCCTGCATCGTCGCAGTCCTTTGTCCTCAGCGCTTGGCGGCGCAGGCACCACGACAGGCGGCCGACTCTACCGTCGTGGCCGACGAGTTCGCACTCACGCCCGACAGCGTGCTCTTGGCACGCCCCGACAGCGTGGGCAAGACTGCAGTGGTGAAGGTGAACGTCGATAGCCTGGCCACGCGCATCGCCGACGCCATGGCCCCCGGTTTCAAGCCCGACCCCACACGCGCCCTGTGGTTGGGACTTATCCTGCCCGGCGGCGGACAGATCTACAACCGTAAGTACTGGAAACTGCCCATCATCTATGGCGGATTCCTCGGGTGTACATACGCCCTCTCGTGGAACAACCAGATGCTAAGCGACTATTCTCAGGCATACCTCGACATCATGGACGACGACCCCAACACGAAGTCGTACGAAAAGATGCTGCCTATTAACTTTAACATGAGCGGGCGCGAAGAGCAGTTCAAGGAGATCTTCAAGAATCGTAAGAATTACTACCGCAAGTACCGCGATATGAGCATACTGGCTTTCGTCGCCGTCTATGCGCTGTCGGTAATCGATGCCTACGTAGATGCCGAACTCTCGAGCTTCGATATCTCAGAGGACCTCTCGCTGCAACTGCAACCCACAATCATCACCACTGATCCGCGAGCCCACGGCTCCGCATCAGATTTCGCGCGAGGCGGAGCCAACATCGGCTTCTCGTTCGCCGTAAATTTCTGACATCAGGCCGCGACGGCCGCTAAACTCAAGATTATGAAGAAACAGTTTAAAATACTTTTTGCACTGCTCTGCGTCGGAGCCATGCCTTGTTCTGTCGTACGCGCACAAGTCATTGACGACGATGAAGAGCTGGAGACACTCGATCTCACCGACGAGGACGACAGCGCCGACGATGGCGATGAGGTCGTCACCACAGAAATAGATATCCCGGCCGGCATGGAGGCCGAGATGGACAGCCTGCTCAGCGAATGGAACAACAAGACTTATCTCATTCCTGAAGGCGACTGCACCGACACGGGCGTCAACCCCGACTTCGACCGCGAGACGTACATACATCGCCTGCAGCGGTTGCCAAACGTCATAGAAATGCCTTACAACGATGTCGTACGACACTTCATCGACCAATATACAGGGCGCCTGCGCAGGTCGGTAAGCATCATTCTCGGCTCGTCGAATTTCTACACTCCCATCTTTGAGGAAGCTCTCGAGGCTTATCAGCTGCCATTGGAGCTGAAATACCTGCCCGTAATCGAGAGCGCCTTGAACCCAGAGGCCGTCAGCCGAGCCGGTGCCGTAGGCCTGTGGCAGTTCATGATTACCACCGCCAAGCAGTACGGCCTTGAGGTGACCAGCCTCATCGATGAGCGCCGCGACCCTATCAAGTCGAGCTACGCCGCAGCCCACTATCTGAAGGACCTCTACGACATCTTCGGCGACTGGACGCTGGCCATAGCCTCTTACAACTGCGGCCCTGGTAATGTGCGCAAGGCCATCAGCCGTGCTGGAGGCTCTAAGGACTATTGGCAAATCTATCCCTACCTGCCCCGGGAGACGCGTGGTTATGTGCCCGCTTTTATCGCCGCAAACTATATTATGACCTACTACTGCGAGCATAATATCTGTCCGGCGTCGGCACAGTTACCTGCCGCTACAGACACCGTCATGGTCGACCGCAACTTGCATGCCGACCAGATCGTAGCGCTCTGCAATATCTCGGCCGAGGCGCTCAAAGCGCTCAATCCACAATACCGCACTGGCCTCATCCCAGGCTTCAGCCACCCCTGCACGTTGCGCCTGCCCAATGCCTCGATGACGGCCTTCATCGAAGCCGGCGACTCCATCTATGCTTACCGTGCGACAGAACTCCTGGCCACGCGCGCTGAGATCGAAGTGGCACAGGCACAGCTCACGCCTCAGAACACAAAGATAACGTCGCGCCGCGGACGCGGACGTGGGCGTAGCGCCGGACGCGGGTCGCGATCCGCTACTGTGCGCCGAGGCGACACGCTCAGCGCCATAGCTAAGCGCAACGGCACCACGGTCTCAAAGTTGCGCCGCCTCAACGGCATCAGGGGCAACAACATCAGAGCCGGACAGAAGATACGCGTAAAGTAACTGATTCATATTATGGACGACGAAGCTATCCGCCAAGCGCAGGCTGATGAGGAGATGATAAGCGCCGCTTATCAGAAACTCATCGATACATACCTTGCCTCACCACATCGCAAGAAGGTTGACATCATTTCAAGGGCCTTCAATTTCGCAAAGCAGGCACACAAAGGCGTGCGCCGGCTTTCCGGGGAGCCGTATATCATGCACCCGCTGGCTGTAGCACAGATTGTGTGCGGCGAGATAGGTCTCGGCTCCACAAGTATCTGTGCGGCTCTGCTCCACGATGTCGTCGAAGACACCGACTACACCGTCGAAGACCTCACGAATATCTTCGGCGAGAAGATAGCACAGATTGTCGACGGCTTGACAAAAATCTCGGGTGGTATCTTCGGAGATAAGGCGTCGGCACAGGCCGAGTCGTTCAAGAAACTGCTGCTGACAATGAGCGACGACATACGCGTCATCCTCATCAAAATCTCCGACCGACTCCATAATATGCGAACGCTCGGTTCGCAGCCACCTCATAAGCAATATAAGATTGCGGGCGAGACACTGTATATCTACGCACCGCTCGCACACCGACTCGGGCTGAACCTCATAAAGGAAGAGCTCGAGGATTTCAGTTTCCGCTACGAGCATCCCGAGGCTTACGAACAGATCTGCAAGCAGCTGGACGATATTCGACCACATCTCGACGAGGCCTTCCGCACATTCATACTGCCCATACGCGAGAAGCTCGACAAACTCGGCTTGCACTACGATATAAAAGCACGCATCAAACGGCCATATAGTATATGGAGTAAGATGCAGAACAAGGGTGTTACGTTCGAGGAAATCTATGACATTCTGGCTGTGCGCGTCATCTTCGACCCACATTCGCCCGACACAGAGATCAACGATTGTTTCCAAATCTACGCCGCTTGCACCAGCATTTATAAGGCACACCCTGACCGCTTCCGCGACTGGCTCTCCAACCCAAAGAGCAATGGTTATCAGGCTCTGCACACTACGCTCATGAGCAAGCAAGGCCGATGGATTGAGCTGCAGATACGCTCTCGGCGTATGGACGATATGGCTGAGCGCGGCTTTGCTGCCCACTGGAAATATAAGGAAGGCGAGAAGGACACCTCGGCCAGCGAGACGGAGCTCGAGAAGTGGCTCTCAACAATTAAGGAGATCCTCGACGACCCGCAGCCGTCGGCCATGGACTTCCTCTCCACGATAAAGCTGAATCTCTATTCCTCGGAAATACTCGTCATAACGCCCAAAGGCGAGTTCAAGACTATGCCGGCAGGATGCACTGCGCTCGACTTCGCGTTCTCTATTCACTCAGTGCTCGGCACTCACTGCATAGGAGCCAAAGTCAACCATCAGCTCGTGCCGATAAGCTACAGGCTAAAGAGCGGCGACCAGGTGGAGATTCTTACGTCTAACACGTTGAGAGTGGAGCCTTCGTGGATTAACTTCGTCACTACGGCCAAGGCCAAGAACAAGATTGAGGCAATATTGCGTCGCCAACGTCGCGAGCAGCAGAAGCGAGGCGAGGAAATATTCGAGCAGTGGTGCAAGCAAAACGACCTGGAGCTCAACAGCCAGATGCTCGACCGCCTGGCCATGTACCATATGTTGGAGACGCGCGAGGAACTCTACACAAGCCTCGGTGCCGGAACCGTGACGCTCAGCGACGAGGACCTGCACACGCTGAAGTCTGATAGCAACAAAGAAAGCGGAAGCCGAGGATGGACTAAATATATCCCGTTCTATAAGCGCAAACGTTCGAGTGATAGTGCTCCGACAAAATCGCGGGATAAAGAGCAGCAACCGACATTCGTCGTAGATCGAAAGAAACCGCTTTATCTTAGTGAAGAGAATATTGGGCGCGTCAATATGTGTCCCACGTGCAACCCCATTCCCGGTGACGAGGTACTCGGGTATCTTGATGACCAAAACCGCGTGATTGTGCATAAGCGCAATTGTAGTATCGCCAATAGGTTGAAGAATGTGGATGGGAATCACATCCTGGCCGTCTTTTGGGATACTCATAAGCAAATCAGTTTTGCTGCCACACTCCATCTCGAAGGCATCGACCGCGTAGGCATCATCAAGAGCATGACAGATGTTATTACAGAGCAGCTCAACGTGAATGTTCATCAGCTCTCGATAGCCGCGCGGGAGGGTATCTTCCAAGGTGATATAGAGTTGAGCGTGCACGACACCGACGACCTCGATGTCATCATCCAAAAGCTGCAGAAAATCGATGGAATCGAAGAGGTGAAGAGGGTGTCTTGACCAAATCGCCGCATCAAAAGTAAAACAAAAGCCCCTGAAGCCACAATGGCTTCAGGGGCTTTTGTAATTAGGAAGCTTAAAGTTCAGAGCGATTCAAGCATTCGTTTCAGCACCACTTGGGCCGAGATCTCGCGGTTGGCGGCCTCGGGGATGACCAGCGAGCGCGGCCCCTCGATGACGTCGTCCGTCACAATCATGTTCCTTCTTACCGGCAGGCAGTGCATGAAGTGCGCGTCGTTGGTCACGGCCATCTGGCGTGCGCTGACGCACCAGTCCATCATCGTGTGGTAGTCGTCGAGCACCTTGCCGTAGTCCTGGGGACGTGTGACGCCCGGGCAGCTCCAGTTCTTGGCGTAGATGAAGTCGGCGCCCTCGAAGGCCTTCATCTGGTCATACTCCACACGGGCTCCCTGCACGAACTGCGGGTCGAGCTCGTAGCCTTGGGGGTGGGTGATAACGAAGTCGATGCCAAGTCCCTGTTGGGAAGCGGCCAACATCCACTCGGCGAACGAGTTGGGAACAGCCTGCGGTAGAGCGCGGGGGTGAGGAGCCCAAGTGAGTACAACCTTGATGGGCCGACCAGACCACAGACCCCCTCCCCGCTCCCCCTCAAGGGGGAGAGTAGAATGTATTTGAGAGGGGACCTGATCTTGAAGGTGACCACTCTCCCCCTTTAGGGGGAGCGGGGAGGGGGTCTGTTCTTTGATGGTGATGAGGTCAGCAAACGCCTGCAACGGGTGCACCGTGGCACTCTCCATGAAGAAGACGGGGCGGCCGCTGTAGCGGATGAACTGGTTCAGGATCTTCTCCTCGTAGTCGTCCTCGCGGCTTTCGAAGCGGGCGAAGGAGCGCACGCCGATGAGGTCGCAGTACGAGGCCATCACGGGGATGGCTTCCAAGAGGTGTTCGCTCTTGTCGCCGTCCATGACGACGCCGCGCTCGGTCTCCAGCTTCCAGGCGCCTTGGTTCACGTCGAGCACGATGACGTTCATGCCGAGGTTCATGGCAGCCTTCTGCGTCGAGAGGCGCGTGCGGAGGGAGTTGTTGAAGAAGATGAGCAGCGCGGTCTTGTTGCGACCGAGGTGCTGCCACTGGTAGCGGTCGCGCTTCACTTCCTGCGCTTCCGCGAGGGCGACGCTCAGGTCGCCAAGGTCTTGTACGTGTTGAAAAACTTTCATAAAAAGAAGACCCACCCCTCACCCTCCCTTGTAGGGAGGGAGTGGAATGTATTTGAGAGGTTGTTACAGGGTCATGTTTATAGTTATTATTATTTGTCTATTCTTGAAGGAGACTACTGCCCTCCCTAAAGGAGGGGTCAGGGAGTGGGTTTCCTATGTAATGGGAACGTCAATGGAATCTTGGCGGGCTGCTCGGGCGTAGTCATCGGCACTTCCACATCGTTGAGTAGCATGGCCTTAGGTCCTACAATGGAGAAGCGGGCCCCGTTATCCTCGCTGTTGACGACATCTGTCTGCTCGGTGGAGAGGGCGCTAATGTGGCGCATCATGTTCAGGGTTGGGCTGATGTTGGGCTTGCGCAGCGGTTTCTCGCTTCCGTCCTTAACGTTGACGCAATAGAGGGCATCCTTACGCACGATATAGGCATGGTCGTAGCCCTCGCGCTGTGCGTCGCGCAGGAGCTGCTTGCGCATCTTCTTGAGCGGTAGGGTCTTGCTGCTCTCTATGCGGATAACGCCGGGTGCCGTGCTGGCCGCCAAGGCTCCGTTCCATGTGTTGGGCTTGTTGAAGCGCAGGTTGCCAGTGGGTTTAGAGGTGCCTAAGGCCGGTGTACTGCCACAGAGCTGAGCACGGAAGATGCCACGGTCGACGAGGGTGACGGCCTGCGGTGTCTGACCGTTGGCATCGACGGTGTAGGCACCGATGAGTTCGTGACCATTCCATTTCGTGAGTGTAGGATCCTGACGGATGGTGATCTTGTCATCTACAATCTTACGGTTGAGTTTGGAGAAAATGGCTCTGTCGCTGCGGAGGTAAGGATGCCAGGCGCGGAAGTTGTGGCGGTTGCCGCTGGTAAGGTTGTAGATAATCCTACCTGCTGCTCCGTTCTCAAAAAGAACGGGACCTACATAATAGTCTTCCTCAGCGATGGAGTCGCAGAAAAGCTTGTATTGTAGCGCAACGTATTCGCGTGCCCTCTTGGTGAAGCGGGCGCTATCAGCTAGCAGCTCGGAGGGAGAGGCGTAGTCATGATTCCAAGAGAGCGGGTTGGTGCCACGTGCGAAAGCGAAGCGGAAGGAGATGGAGCTGATGTCGTCCTGGAGCTGTGCCACACGTACGCCTTCGGAGGTGAGACGATAGATGTAGGCTTGGTGCTGATTCATATTAGCCACGCTGAGGATGAGCGCAGGAAATTCCTTGGCCATGCCTGAGAGACGGCGGAGGTAGTCGGCGAGCTCATCGGCGAGGGTATCGCTAAACTCACGTGGCTGCACTTGTATGCTGGTGACGGGCTGCGCCGGAATAAGGTCGTCGAGTGCTGCCTCGTCGGCAGGCAGTTGCACCTTTTTCAATTGCTGGCGCTTGTTCTCAAGGGATGCTATGGCCTGTTTGTAACGCGCATCAGAGGCGAACCAGGCCTGACGGCGTAGGTTGTTGTAGTCAGCAGCCATTGGGATGCCTACGCCTCGCATGCCCGATTCGGGCTCGCGTAAGCTGCTGTGCTTATAGTCGCCCAGAATGACTTCGGCATCAAACTTCTGCGCCCAGGGAGACACTTGCATGGTAGTGATTTCACCAAAGGAAGAGGTGAGGTCGAACTCGCGTGAACGCTGCAGACGGTAGTCGATGATGAAGGGTGCGGGCTGGCCTTCGATGCGAAGGCTGTCCATGCTGCGCTGCAGCTCGTCGGAGAGGGCCGCGAAGATGACAGAATCCTCGGCAACATGCAGAGGGCAGAGGGCAGAGGGCTGAGTGATGAAATGAGGGGCCTCCAGCACAGGCATAAGGGCGCTTTTCTCTTGTCGGCGCTGTGTCTCGATCTTCGAGCAGAATACCATGGGCGAGGTGGCAGAGACAGGTACCCAGCCGCTCTCGGCACCGCAGACACCGATGAAGGTCGCAGGCGTGTCGCCGCCGGCTGTGATGTTGGAGAACATGGAGAGGGGCGTGCCGATGAGATCGACACCACGAACGAGCTCGTCAGGACGTCCGTCAACGTAGATGCGAAAGACCTCCAGAGGCGTGACGTTGAATGAGTTGATGCTGCCGCCCTCGCCTGTCTGGGTGAAACCGCCGCTGACGCTTTGGAAAAGATAGCCATAGGGTTTGTCCTGGCGGCGAGCCTCATCGCGCAGGAGCTGCCGCAGCTGGGCTTCGGTGTAGGGCTTGCGCGTTTCCACGACGAGATTGGATTGACGCGAAACGGGTGTGCCGCCTTCGGCTGTGCGACCGTGGCTGTTGCTTTGGGGGAAGCTGTCGAGGGGTACGCGGCTCATGAGAAACTCCTTGAGTACGCCATCCATCACATTATTTACCCTACGCGCGCGTGTGCCTTCATCGTCGAAGCGGTAGCCGCCATTGAGGGGCTGGTCGCCGTAGTGGGTGAGCGTAGGATCGCAATAGACCTGGAAATCGGTGGGGAGAACTTGTTCACCAATCATCTTGCGGAACGTCTGACCACCGGTCTTCATGCGGTGACCTTCGAGGCGGTGGCCGAAGATTTCATGAAAGAAGACACCGCTGGCCTCGCCACTCATCAGCGCAGGACCCGTGAAGGGATCTGCAACAGGAGCTTTGGACAACGCCTCGAGACGGCGCCCGACATCTTCGGCATCGCGAATCATGACGTCCTCAGCGGGCAGCGCATCGAGAGAAGTGGCATAGTAGGTCTTGTTAAGGGGCATTTCCATACCGTCGTCGGTCTTGACCTGGGCCTGAATGAAGACGCGATAGCTGATGCGGTTCTGTACGATGGCAGTACCCTCGGTGCTCACGAGATGCGTTCGCTGATTCTCCACCTGGAGGTTAGCAACAGCCTCTCCGAACTGTGGCCACTGACGGAAGACGGCACTGATGCGGCAAAGACGCTCTTCCCATTTGCGTTGTTCGTCAGGGGTGAGGGCGGGGTGGGTGAGGGGCGGTTCATAGTAAGACTCGGCGACGGAATCGCTGAGCATAGAAAAGCAGGGAGCCTTATCCTCGTTGTCGGCCTGTGAGCGGAGGCGGTTCTGTGCATCGCGATAGGCGGCAGTGGCGCGGTCGTAGGCAGTGAGCATCTGCGACCAGATGGCAGTACGGAGGGCATCGGTCGAAGCGTCCGTCAGCGGAAGCGGTTGGGTGCCGCTGCGCGATTGGTTGTTGAACTTGAAGTTATCGAGCTCGGGGGTTCCGACACGTACCTGCGGCGTGAACGTGCGGGAGTGATTCTGATTGGAGATGCCGAGGAAACCGAAAGAAGCTGTGATGCGCGTGTTGAATGACTCCTGCACACGAAAACTGATGAAGTAGGGTTTGATGTCCTGCTTCTGAAGCTCGGCGAAATCGGCACTCAGCTCCTCACGGAGGACGCGGAGGAGGGTGTCGTTATCAGCAGTAGTAGCGCTGAATCCAGGACGTATACTTACGAGAATAAAGAGAAAAAGAAGGATTCGTTTCATAAGAGAGAGCTGATTTATTTATGGGCGGGTCTGTCCGTTGCCACGGATGAGCCATTTGTAGGTGGTGATTTCTTCAAGAGCCATGGGGCCACGGGCGTGGAGCTTCTGGGTCGAGATGCCGATTTCTGCGCCTAATCCGAACTGTGCACCGTCGGTGAAGCTGGTGGGAGCGTTCCAATATACGCAGGCGGCATCGACCTCCGAGAGGAAGCGTTGGGCGGTCTCGGGGTTCTCGGTGACGATGCTCTCGCTATGGCCCGAGCCGTAGCGTGCAATGTGCTCCAGGGCTTCGTCCAGACCAGAGACGGTCTTGACGGCAAGTTTATAGTCCATGAACTCGGTGCCATAGCTCTCAGACGTAGCATGCTGCAGGAACGCTGCCGGGTAGTGCTCGTCGAGTGCCGCAAAGGCTGGTGCATCGGCATAGAGCGTGACGCGCGCTGCCATGGGAGCCACCAGTGCCGGCAGGTCTGCGAGGCGTGACTGATGAATGAGCAGGCAGTCCAGGGCGTTGCACACGCTGACGCGCCTCGTCTTGGCGTTGTTCACGATAGCGCTGCCCTTGCTGAGGTCGCCGTCCTTGTCGAAGTAGGTGTTGACTACGCCGGCTCCCGTCTCGATGACAGGCACTCGGGCGTTATCGCGCACGAAGTCGATGAGTTTGCGGCCTCCGCGTGGGATGCAGAGGTCGACATAGCCCACGGCGTGCAGCAGTTCGGCCGTGGCCTCGTGGGTGGCGGGCAGCAGGGTTACGACGTCCGTGTTTACGTCATGACTTTGCAGCACGTCGTGAATAAGACCTACGGCCGCGCGGTTGGAGGCGTCGGCATCGCGTCCGCCCTTGAGGATGCAGGCATTGCCGCTCTTGAAGCAGAGCGAGAAGACGTCGAAGGTGACGTTAGGACGGGCTTCGTAGATCATGCCGATGACGCCGAAGGGCACGCTGATGCGATGCAGCTGTAGGCCGTTGGGCAGCGTGCGCTCGTTGGTGATATGTCCGAGGGGCGAAGGCAGGCTGGCTACGCTGCGTATGTCTGCGGCGATGGCCTCCAGACGCTCGGGTGTCAGTTGCAAACGGTCGTAGAGCGGATTCTCCTTGGACATCTTGGCCAAGTCTTCGCTATTGGCAGCCAGGAGTTCTGCCTGACGGGCCATGATGGCATCGGCCACCGCGTTGAGAATACGGTTGCGCTGCTCGTCGGTCATGAGGGCCAGACGTCTGCTGGCTTGCTTCACACGCTGGAAAGTTTCTGTCAGAGGCATGGGATGAATGCGGTATGGGGCGTTTGTTCAGGCTTTTGCATGAGGTCGAGGAGGATGTCGTCGCGCTCGCCGTTGGCAATGACGACGCGTATGCCGGCGGCCTGCACGCGGCTGGCGGTGGTGTACTTCGAGTGCATACCGCCGCGGCCGAAGGCGCTCTTCTCCTCTTTAATATAAGTGGAGAGGTCCGTGCCGGGCGCCACCTCGCGGATGAGCCTGGACTGCGGGTCGTCGGGGTGGCCGGTGAAGATGCCGTCGATGTTGGACAGCAGGATGAGCGTGTCGGCCTGCATCATTTGGGCGATGAGGCCGCTGAGCTCGTCGTTGTCGGTGAACATCAGCTCGGTGACGCAGACGGTGTCGTTCTCGTTGACGATGGGCAGCACGCCGTTCTCCAGCATCACGTTCATGCACGCCCGCTGGTTGTCGTACTGCTCGCCGGGCTCGAAGTTCTCCTTCATCGTCAGCACCTGACCCACATGGACGCCGAACTCGCGGAAGAGGTCGTAGTAGAGGCCGATGAGCTTCACCTGTCCGAGGGCCGAGAAGAGCTGGCGCTGCTCCACGGTATCGAGGGCGTGGTCAACCTTCAGCTCGCTGCGGCCGCAGGCCACAGCGCCCGATGACACCAGAATGACCTCGTGCCCCTGCTGCCGCAGCCACGCCACTTGGTCCACGAGGGCTGAGACGCGCGTCACGTCCAGCTTGCCGTCCTTGCGGGTGAGTACGTTGGAGCCGATCTTGATGACTATTCTCATGGTGCAATAGATTATTAAGCGCGAATAGGCACTGCACCCAACCTGAAAGCTGGTGGTTATTTACTCTGGGGAATAGAGGCCATGAGGCCTTCGATGATGGAGGTGGTGAAACCGTTGCGCTCCATGGCGTTGAGGCCACGGATGGTGAGACCGGCAGGGGTAGTGACCTTGTCGATCTCCGACTCGGGATGCGAGCCGTCGGCGCTGAGCAGGCTGGCGGCACCTTTCATCGTCTGCGCCACGATGCGTTGGGCGTCGGCGGGTGTGAAGCCCATGAGTACGCCGCCCTGGGTGTTGGCGCGGATATAGCGGAGGGCGTAGGCGATGCCGCAGGAGGCCAACACCAGGCCGGCGTTCATCAAACGTTCCTCCACCAGCATGGCGTCGCCCAGTTCCTTGAAGACGGCCAGCAGCGCCTCGTCCTGCTCCTTCGTGGCACCAGCCGACGAGAGGAAGGTCATGCTCTGGCAGGCAGCGATGGCGGTGTTGGGGATGAGGTAGTATAGAGGGGGCACTTGGCCGTCCCGCTCAAAGATTTCCTTCAGGTCGCTGAGTCCCACGCCGCCGACCATGGAGGCTACGATCTGGTGGTCGTAGTCGAGCCAAGGCTTCAGCTGTTCGGCTGCCTCTTTCAGTCGCCAAGGTTTCATGGCCAGCACCACGACGTCGGCCCCTTCGATGCACTCGCGGTTGTCGGTAGTGGTGTGGATGAGGGGCTCACATTGGCGGATGCGCTCCAGCTTCTCGGGGTGAGTATTGCTGATGCTGATGTCCTCTGTGCGGACCAGCTTGCTTTGTGCGAGGCCAAAGGCCAATGCGCTGCCGATGTTACCGGCTCCAATGATGGCAAATTTCATTTCTTGTTGTCTTTGTTGCGGATTTCCACGCGGCGAATCTTGCCGCTGATTGTCTTGGGCAGCTCGTCCACAAACTCGATGATACGGGGATATTTGTAGGGGGCTGTCTCGCGCTTGACGTGCTGCTGCAGCTCTTTGACGAGTGCTTCACCAGCCTTGTCCTTCCATTCTTTACCGAGCACTACAGTGGCCTTGACGACCATGCCGCGGATGTCATCGGGCACGCCTGTGATGGCACATTCGACGACGGCGGGGTGCGTCATGAGTGCGCTCTCCACTTCGAAGGGGCCGATGCGGTAGCCGCTGGACTTGATGACATCGTCGATGCGCCCTTCGAACCAGTAGTAGCCGTCCTCATCGCGCCAGGCCATATCGCCAGTGAAATAGTATCCGTCGTGCCAAGCCTGGCGCGTCAGTTCGGGGTCGCGGTAGTATTCTTTGAACAGTCCTACAGGCTTTTGCTCGCCTACGCGAACGACGATTTCACCCTTCTCACCATCCTCGCATGGCGTGCCGTCGGCGCGCAGAAGTTCCACCTGGTACTGCCCGTTGGGCTTGCCCATAGAGCCGGGCTTTGGCTCCATCCAGGGCATAGTGCCAAGCGTCATAGTCGTCTCGGTCTGCCCGAAACCTTCCATGAGCCGTATGCCCGTCTGCTCGAGGAACTTGTCGTAGACGGCCGGGTTCAAGGCCTCGCCAGCCGTGCAGCAGTAGCGCAGGGCGCTGAGGTCGTACTTCGACAGGTCTTCGCGTATCATGAAGCGGTAGATGGTAGGCGGTGCGCAGAAGCTTGTCACGTGGTACTTTTCCATCTGCTGCAACAGACGGTCGGCGTCGAATTTCTCGTGGTCGAAGACGAAGACTGTGGCGCCGGCGAACCACTGGCCGTAGAACTTACCCCATACGGCTTTGCCCCAACCCGTGTCGGCCACGGTCAAGTGCACGGAGTCTTCCTTGAGGTTGTGCCAGAAGACGCCCGTGGTGAGGTGTCCCATTGCGTAGAGAAAGTCGTGGGCCACCATCTTCGGTTCGCCGCTGGTGCCGCTGGTGAAGTACATAATCATCGTGTCGGAATTGTAGTTCTTGGCAGCCGGGCGCTGGAAGGTGGGTGCTGCGCCAATCTCGGCATGCCAGCGTTCCATGGTAATGACGTGTTCCACCGTAGGACTTTCGGGTAGTGCTTCGTTTATCTGCCCGACTACGTAGGGGTCATCGACGCAGATGATTGCCTTGACGCTCGCGCGCGTGTTCCTATATACTATGTCGTGCTTGGTAAGCATGTGTGTGGCCGGAATGACGACGGCCGACAGTTTGTGCAGCGCCAGCATGGCAATCCACCATTCGTAGCGGCGCTTGAGAATGAGCATGACGGGGTCGCCCTGCCCAATGCCGAGGCTCTGTAGGTAGGCTGCGGCCTGGTCGCTCTCAGCTTTCAGCTGCGCGAAAGTGGCCCTGCGTTCCTCACCCTCGTCGTTTGTCCAAAGTAGCGCCAGCTTGTCGGGCGCCTCTTCTGCCCACGCGTCCATGACGTCGTAGGCGAAATTGAAGTGTTCGGGTATTATGAACTCTAAGTTCTCATTATAGTCCTCATAGGACGTGAACGTGGTTTGACGTAGAAAACGTTCTATCATAATGGGTACCCCCTCCTAACCTCCACCGTGGGAGGGACTCTATTCGATTGGGGACTGAGTCAAGTTATCAATTAGGTTTGAAGGCCTAACCCTTGTGGGACGAAGGGGTGGGGCCATTCTGGTCTCTCTTTCTTATCTCGGCGCGGCGAATCTTGCCGCTGTTGGTCTTTGGCAGTTCGTCAACGAACTCGATGATGCGGGGATACTTGTATGGTGCTGTCTCATGCTTGACGTGCTGCTGGAGTTCCTTGATGAGGGCATCGCCAGCGCGGTCTTTCCATTCCTTGCCGAGGACCACTGTGGCCTTGACGACCATGCCTCGGATGTCATCGGGCACGCCAGTGATGGCGCATTCCACGACGGCGGGGTGGGTCATCAGCGCCGACTCTACCTCAAAGGGCCCTATGCGGTAGCCGCTGGACTTGATGACATCGTCCTTTCGTCCTTCAAACCAGTAGTAACCGTCCTGGTCGCGCCAGGCGAGGTCGCCGGTGTGGTAGTATCCGTCGTGCCAGGCTTCGCGCGTCTGTTCGGGGTCGCGATAGTAGCCTTTGAAGAGTCCTATGGGCTTTCCGAGTTTCCATCCGGAGGCTGTCACGTAGCGGTCGTCGTCGACCTTGATGGCAATTTCGCCTTTCTCACCGTCCTCGCAGGGCGAGCCGTCGGCTTTCAAGAGTTCGATGATGTATTGTCCGTTGGGCTTACCCATGGAGCCGGGTCTGGGCTCTATCCAGGGCATCGTGCCCAGGATCATCGTCGTCTCTGACTGTCCGAAGCCTTCCATGATTCTCAATCCGGTATATTCGTAGAACTTCTCGTACACGACAGGATTGAGAGGCTCGCCGGCGGTGCAGCAGTAGCGCAGTGCGCTGAGGTCGTACTTCGAGAGGTCTTCGCGAATCATAAAGCGATAGATTGTGGGCGGAGCGCAGAAGCTGGTCACTTTGTACTTGCTGAGCTGTCGCAGCAGCTGGTCGGCATTGAACTTCTCGTGGTCGTAGACGAAGATTGATGCTCCTGCAAACCACTGACCGTAGATTTTACCCCAGCCAGCCTTGGCCCATCCTGTGTCGGCAACGGTGAGGTGGAGGCTGTCGGGTTTCAGGTTGTGCCAATAGACGCCTGTGGTCAGTTGCCCGAGCGGATATAGGAAGTCGTGTGCCACCATCTTGGGCTCGCCCGACGTGCCGCTGGTGAAATAGATAAGCATAATGTCGGTGTTCTCGTTGGGCGTAGTAGGCCTGCGGAAAGCTGGGGCAGAGGCTATCTCAGTGTGCCAGTCGTGCCAGAAGTCGCGAGTACGCACCTCACCCGACGGTGCTGAAGCTTGGGCAGCTGCCTGGCTTGGAGTAGCAGAGGCTTGTGCGGCTGTATGTCCGACTTTGATGAGCGTCTTCACCGTAGGGCTCTCGGGCATGGCGGCTTCAACCTGGCTCATGATGTACGGGTCGTCGGCACAGATGATGGTTTTCACTCTCGCTCTCGTATTGCGATATACAATGTCGTGCTTTGTGAGCATGTGTGTGGCCGTGATGGCGGTGGCGGCGAGTTTGTTGAGGGCAAGCATGCAGAGCCACCATTCGTAGCGTCGCTTGAGGATGAGCATGACGGGGTCGCCGTAGCCTATGCCGAGGCTTTGGAGGTAGGCTGCAGCCTGGTCGGTCTGCTCTTTTAGTTCGCGGAATGTCGTGCGTCGTTCGGCGCCTTCGTCGTTGGTCCACAGGATGGCCTGCTTGTCGGGCTCCTCTTCGGCCCACGCGTCGATGACGTCGTATGCGAAGTTGAAGCGCTCTGGAATTATGAATTGCAGATGCTCATTGTAGTCTTCGAACGACGTGAATTGTGTTTGTTTGAGGAAACGTTCTATCATATGTGGAGAACTTAGGGCTTATGTTTGTGTGTGCGTTAGAAGATTACGGCAAAGAATCGCACGTTTTTGCCTCCGAGGGCGCGCATGCCGTGAGGCTGTGTGGCATCGAAATAGATGCTGTCGCCCTCTTCGAGTACGAGGGTCTTCTGCCCGATTGTCAGTTCGAGAGTGCCTTCGAGCACCATGTTGAATTCCTGTCCGGGGTGCGAGTTGCTCTCGCGCGGAGTGCCTTCGGGCTTAGGCTCTACGGTTACGATGAACGGGTCGGCCTTACGTCCGCGGAAGCCGCTGGCGAGGCTCTCGTAGTGGTAGGCCTTGCGGCGCTCTACGCTGAGGCCTTGTCCCTTGCGCGTAAGGAAGTAAGTGCTCATGTGTGGCTCTTCGCCGAAGAGCAGAACGTTGAGCTCCACGCCATATTCCTTGGCAATCTTCTGTAGGTTGGCCACCGAGAGTTCGCCCTCGCCGCTCTCCATCTGCAGGTAGTGCTCGAGCGAAATGCCGCAGAGAGCGGCCACGTCCTTGGCTTCGATGTCCATAACGTCGCGCAGTCCGCGCAGGCGTTCTCCAATCTGTTTCAGTTGTTCATCCATAATGATTAAATGTATTTTTTAAGTTTATAAATGAATTCTTCGGCTTCAGCCATGCTGAGACACAGCGGGGGCAGCAGGCGCAATACGTTGGTGCCGGCGCAGCCTGTGAACACGTGTTCGTCCAAGAGCAGCTGCTGGCGTATCTCTTTATAAGGTTGATTGAGTTCAATGCCTATCATCAGGCCCCGGCCGCGCACTTCTTTGATGAGCGACGAATGAGGGCTGGCGGTTGATGAATGGTCAATGGCTGTGTCTTCATTTTGAATCTCGCTGATGGCAGAGATTAGATATTCTCCCACCGTTCTTGCGTTTTCTATAAGTCCTTCGCCCTCGATTACATCGAGTACAGCGAGGGCGGCGGCGCAAGCCAGGTGGTTGCCGCCGAAGGTGGTGCCTAGTTGTCCGTAAACAGCCTCGAACTTAGGCGAGATGAGCACAGCCCCCATGGGGAAGCCGTTGGCAATGCCTTTGGCCACGGTGATGACGTCGGGCTGCACGTTGAGCCACTGATGGGCGAAGAACTTGCCCGAGCGGCCGTAGCCACACTGTATCTCGTCGCAGATGAGCACGGTGCCTGTCTCGTCGCAAGCTTGTCGCAGACCTTGCATAAACTCTGCCGTAGCCAGCTGTATGCCGCCTACGCCTTGGATACATTCTACTATGCAGGCTGCCACGTCGCCCTTTGCGAGCTCGGCTTTCCACGCTTCTAAGTCGTTCAGCGGCAAGAAGGTGGCATGGCCGTTGGCATTGATGGGGGCTATGATCTTGGGATTGTTGGTCACCTCTACTGCCAGGCTGGTGCGCCCGTGGAACGCTTTCTGTGCGGCGAGCACACGGCTGCGCCCGGTGTGGAACGATGCCAGCTTCAGCGCGTTCTCGTTGGCTTCGGCACCACTGTTGATGAGGAACAGGCGGTAGTCTTCGTAGCCGCAGGCACGGCCCAGCCGTTGGGCCAGTTCTTGCTGCAGTTTGTTCACGACGGAGTTGGAGTAGAACCCCAGCTGCGCCACCTGCTTGGCTATTGCCTCAACATAATGGGGGTGGGCATGCCCGATAGAGATTACGGCATGTCCGCCATAGAGGTCCAAGTATTCAGTGCCTTGGTCATCCCATACGCGGCATCCTTGTCCGCGCACGATGTTTATTGGGAAGAGTGGATATACGTCAAATAGTTGCATGAGTGGTTCTTTGGTGCAAGCTTGTCAGGCTGCAATTTGGTGCAAAGATAGGTTATAATTATTACAAATTGTAGTTTTCGACTGCGAACAATTATGAAAGTGGGCGAAATATTGATATATTTCGTTCATAGTGTAAGTTTCAGGACTGCATTTGTGGCAGAAGAGGCTCTGTGGCGTGTCAGCGCGTATGCCCGTATGTGAGTGCGTATGTCACTGCATGTATGACGAGATACGACCGGTCGAATGGGCCTGTCTCACCGGTGAGACAGGCGTATGCGACCAGCCGTATTTCTTAGTCTTACTATTGTCTCATCAGCCGTCAGAAGCTTATGCGCGCGAAGACGGGGTAGTGGTCGGAAATATTGTGCCGTGTCATACGGCCATCTTTGTCCTCGCGCCAGTAGCCGTCGGTGAGGATGGCATAGGCGTTGACCTGCGTAGTGGGCGTCACGAAGATATGGTCGATGCGATTGTTGGTCCATGACAGGAAGTCGTAGGCATTGTAGGTGCCGTTCTCGGCGAATCGTCGTGCGGCGCTGGCGTAGCAGTCCTTAAGTACTCCGGAGTTAGTGAAGAGGCTGTAGAGCTCGTTGGTCTGCGGCACGTTGAAGTCGCCGGTGAGCACGGCGAGCTTCTTGCCGCCGTCGGTCATCTGTGTGATGCGTTGCATGACGAGTTTAGCCGACTCGGCGCGCGCCTTGACGCCCACGTGGTCCATGTGGAGGTTCAGGAAGAAGAATTCTTTCTTCGAGAAGCGGTCGCGGAAATGTCCCCATGAGCAGATGCGCACGCAGGCGGCATCCCACCCGAGGCCAGGACGGTCGGGCGTCTGGCTGAGCCAGAAGTTCCCCTTGTCGATAAGTTCCAAGCGGTCAGGGTTGTAGAATATAGCGGCATATTCGCCGGCTTGCTTACCATCGTCGCGCCCAACGCCTATCCATCGGTAGGCAGGCAGCTCGCGCTCGAGGTCGAGGAGCTGCGGGTGTAGTACCTCCTGTGCTCCGAAGATGTCGGGGCGCTCCCAGGCTATCTGGTTGCACATACTAGTGCAGCGCCGTGCCCAGCCGTTGCCGTCGATGCTGTCGGCCTTGTTCTTATAGCGTATGTTGTAGCTGCCTACGGTGAGCTCCTGGGCAGTAGTGCAAAGGCTCATGAAGCATGCCGCCACAAGCATGAATACGTGTTTCATAGCAGAATGTTTTTTTAGTGTAACATTTATCAAGCCTTAGTTTATTTTGCAACTTTCTTGATAGCGCTCTGCACGAGGGGCTCCATGATGGCGTAGCCGGCCAGGTTGGGGTGGCAGCCCTCGTCGGTGCCGTCGCTTCTCTTGTCAGAGATGCCTGGGCGCATTCTGCCTGTGGCGTTCCCGTTGGCATCAACTTCGACCATTGCAGAGTAGTAGTCGACGTACTGGAACTTGTTCTTTCGGGCATATTCCTTGATGCGTGCGTTGATGCTTCTGATCTTTTCAATGGCATCTGTCACTTCAGGGCGCCAGCCATATTTTTCACAAGGCGTGATGGAGGTAAGGATGACCTTGATCTTGTTCTGCTTGGCAATCTGCGCCATGATGGTGATGTTATGGAATGTGCGATCCTCGACGTAGGGGTGGTTGTTCAGGGCGATATCGTTGGTGCCGCCGTTGATAACCACGGCTTTAGGGTGCAGGTTGACCACGTCCTCGTAGAAGCGGAGCACCATCTGGTAGGTGGTCTGCCCGCTGATTCCTCGGCCTATGTAGCCGTTGTCGCGGAAGAATTCTCCATGGCGGCTGTACCAGTTGTCGGTGATGCTGTTCCCGATGAATACCACCTTACGTTTCTCCTGCGGGAGAGTCTTCACGGTCTGATTGTCGGCGTGGTAGCGCCCGAAATAGGCCCAATCGTTTTGAGCCTGCGCTCCGATGGCACACATGGCGATGAGTGCGGAGCAAATGATTTTTTTTAGCATGAGATTTGTTGTTAAAGGTTTAAAGATTTGAAAGCAGATGTTAGTTTAGAAGGCAGAGGGCTTGAGGTCGAGCCCGGCATGCTCGTCGATGCCGAACATGAGGTTCATGTTCTGTACGGCTTGTCCGCTGGCGCCTTTGAGCAGGTTGTCGATGACGGAGGTGATGAGCAGCTTGTCGTCGATCTTCTCAACGTGGACGAGGGCCTTGTTGGTGTTGACGACTTGCTTGAGGTCGATGTCGCGGTCGACGTAGTGCGTGAAGGCTGCCGTCTCGTAGAACTGACGGTAGAGCTTCACGATGTCGGCCTCGCTGAGCGAGGGGTCGATGCGTACGACTTCGGTGCAGAAGATGCCGCGTGCGAAATCGCCGCGATAGGGGATGAAGTCGATGGCGGCATCGAAGCCGGGCTGCAGCTGTGCCAGCGACTGGCGTATCTCGGCGATGTGCTGGTGGCGGAAGGGCTTGTAGATGCTCATATTGCCCATGCGCCATGAGAAGTGGGTCGTGGGGCCCGGCTTGACGCCGGCGCCGGTCGAGCCTGTGATGGCATTGACCATGACGTCGGAGTGCAGCAGCCAGTTGGCGGCCAAGGGCAGCAGGCCCAGCTGTATGGCTGTGGCGAAGCAGCCGGGGTTGGCGATGTGGTGGGCCTTTTGAATGCGTTCCCGGTTGATTTCCGGCAGGCCGTAGACGTAGTCGTGGTCGGGCGCCGCGATGCGGAAGTCCTGTGCCAGGTCGATGATCTTGACGCTGGCGGGCACGGCATGCTCGGCCAGGAACTCAGCGCTCTTGCCGTGGCCCATGCAGAGGAAGAGCACGTCGATGCTCTTCAATGCCATGCGCGAGGTGAACTTCATGTCGGTCTCGCCCAACAGACCCTCGTGGACGTCGGTCAGCAAGGCCTTGGCGTTGCTGGTGCTGTGTACGAAGGCAATCTCAGCCTCGGGGTGGTGCAGCAAGAGGCGAATGAGCTCGCCCGCAGTATAGCCTGCGCCACCGATGATACCTACCTTAATCATCTCTCTTCGTCTTTATGTATGCCGTAGTACACGCGGAGGGGCGTTGAGAGAACTTTGATGAAGCCCTTGGCCTCGTCGGCTGTCCAGCCCGTCTGCGTCTCGCCGTACTCGCCGAGCTTGCTCTTGGTGAGGTCGTTGGGGCTGTCCACACCTACGGTCTCGAAGCTGTAGGGGCGCAGACGGAGTATGGCTGTGCCGGTGACGTTGCGCTGCGAGGAGGTGAGGAAGGCCTCGAGGTCGGGCATGACAGGCTCGAGATACTGGCTCTCGTGGAGGAACATGCCGTACCAGTTGCCGAGCTGGTCCTTCCAGTACTGCTGCCATTTCGAGAGGGTCGACTTCTCCAATAGGCGGTGTGCCTCGATGATGAGCTTGGGCGCAGCGGCCTCGAAGCCTACGCGGCCCTTGATGCCGACGATGGTGTCGCCGACGTTGGCGTCGCGGCCGATGGCGTAGCTGGCGCCGATCTCCTCGATGCGCTGTATGGCCTTGATGCGGTCGTCGAAGTGCTCGCCGTTGACGCCGACGATCTCGCCACGCTCGAACTCAATCTTCAGCAAGGCTTCAGGCTCCTGGGCTGTGACGTGCTTGAGGTAAGCCTCCTCAGGCAGCCCTTGGGTCTGGTCGAGCAACTCGCCGCCGCAGATGCTGGTGCCCCAGATGCCTACGTTGTACGAGTACTTGAGCTTGGCGAAGTCTGCCTCGAAGCCGTGTGCGTTGAGGTAGTCGACCTCCTCTTTGCGTGTGAGCTTCTTGTCGCGCGTTAGGGTGATGATCTCCACGCCGGGGGCCATGACGAGGAAGGTCATGTCGAAGCGTATCTGGTCGTTGCCGGCTCCGGTGCTGCCGTGGGCGATGGCGTCGGCACCGATCTCGCGGGCATAGCGTGCGATGGCTATGGCCTGGAAGATACGTTCCGAGCTTACCGAGATGGGGTAGCAGTTGTTGCGCATGACGTTGCCGAAGATCATGTACTTGAGCGACTTGGCGTAGTACTCCTGCGTCACGTCGAGCGTGACGTACTTCGTGGCGCCCAACTTATAGGCGTTCTCCTCGTTGGTGCGCAGCTGTTCGGCGCTGAAGCCGCCCGTGTTGGCACATGCGGCGTGTACTTCGTAACCCATTTCCTTGGCGAGATACATCACAGTGTAGCTCGTGTCTAAGCCGCCAGAAAAGGCGACGACGACCTTCTTTTTCTTTTCCATTGTATTTCTTTTCTAATTGTTTTACGTTGTGTAAATAAAATCCGTAGATTCAGCGTCAGTCACGCAACTCTTGGCTGTTGGTGACGCGTCCTTCGAGGCGGTTGATGCGGTCGATCACGCTTTGCGGAATCTTGGCCGGCAGGTGCTCCTCGGGGTCGAAGAGCATGGCGGTGCAGATGCAGAATTTGCGGTTTCGCTCACGCAGCACGTCGATATTGACGCATCCTTCGCATCCTTTCCAGAAGGCCTCGTCGTCGGTCAAGTCGTCGAACGTCACGGGCAGGTAGCCCAACTGAGTATTCATCTTCATGACAGCCTTTCCGCTGGTGAGCGAGAAAATCTTGGCGTGGGGCCAGCGTATGCGTGCCAGCGAGAAGGTCATGTCCTTGATCTTCTTGGCGATGCCAAGGCCTCGGTACTTAGGGTTGACGATTAGTCCGGATGTGGTGACATACTGTTTGTTGCCCCAGGTCTCGATGTAGCTGAATCCGGCAAACTCGGCGTCCTGGCCGTCGGCCTGCGGTGCCAGGGCTATTACGGCCTTTGCCTCGCGCATCTTTGTCGCAACGTACTCATGCGTGCGCTTGGCTATGCCTGTGCCGCGCACCTTTGCTGCATCCTCTATGGTCTTGAGGATGGTGTCGACGTAGCGCTCGTGCGATTCGTCGGCTACAAGAATCTGGATGTTGTCTGAGTTGATATTATTTGTGTCCATTGTGTTGTGTTGGTTATTCTTGAGTTGTAGGTACTACTTGCGAGATGCTGTCGAGCACGGCGGGTCGCTCGGCACCTTCAGCCAGTACGATGAATATCGTGTCGTCGCCGGCTATGGTGCCGATGACTTCTGGGATGTGTGCGTTGTCGATGTCGTAGGCCACATGTGAGGCATGTCCTGGCGGCGTGTGTATGACTGCAATGTTCTGGCTGAATTTCACGGCAAGTGCGCCGAGACGGTTCATCTGCTGCACGGTCATGTGTGTGTCGCTCACGCGTTGGAAGCGTCGCTGCTCGGGTAGCATGTACACGAGGTGCCCGGCTTCGTTGATGCCTTTGCCTATGCGCAGTTGGCGCAGGTCGCGCGAGACGGTGCCTTGCGTGGAGGGGAATCCCGCCTTGGCCAACTCGGCGATGAGCTCTTCCTGCGTGGCTATCTCTTGGCTGGAGATTATCATTTTTACGACTTCAAGTCGCGTCTCTTTGCCCATGAAGGTGAATCTTAGAGTGTATAAATATTAAAAAATCGCTGCAAAGGTATGCATAATTTTCCAAATGCATATCACTTTGCAGCGATTATTTATTAATAAAGTGCGAAATAATGAATATTTATCAAGTTTTACTCATCAGAGTCCAAGTCGACAGACAAGCCAGCTCTTTGCTGTTTGCGGAAGGCTTTAGGCGATACTCCTACATATTGCTTGAAATATTTTCCAAAGAAACTCTGGGTCGGGAAATGGAATTCCTCAGAGATTTCTTTAATCGACTTGTCGGTGTTGATAAGTTCCTGCTTTGCTGATGAGATCACCATCTGCACAATCCATTGCAGGGCCGAATGTCCGCTCCTGTCTTTTATGATGCTTGAGAAATAGCGCGGTGTCAGCGAGAGTTCTTCGGCATAGAAATTGACTTCGCGCTCAGTCTTGAAGTTGCGGAAAAGCGAGGTTAGGAACTTCTGGAAGACGTTGTCGCGTGCGGTATGTACCTGTGTGCTTACAGGTTGGCTGCTGCTGTAGACGTACATAATCTCGTAGAAGAGGCTTTGTGCCAGGCTGATGATGAGCTCGCGGTGGAGATATTCTACGCCAGGGTTCGGGCCGCCTACGGTGACGTTGGCTCTATGCGTGCGCAAGAGGCTTGTAAGCGACTCTATGGAAGTGCGCTGTCGCTCGTTAAGCTGTATGCATGGGTTTGCCCTGAGCGCAAAGTAGTGGCCGCTGTCGACCATGTGCTGCGTCAGCGGCATGACGAAGTCGACGTTGCATTTCACCAATATGCCCTCGAGGTCTGGCGAAGAATTGAGGATGCTCACGTATGTGGAAGGCAAGTAATAATATATGTAGCCCTCCTGCATAAGATAGGTTTTGTCATCGATACTGACGTCGATGGTGCCACGTTGACACAAGAAGAAGCCGCACTCATCCATGAGGTTAAGTACGCTGCCGCGCGACTTAATAAGCGACACGGCGTTCTCAACACTGAGAAATTCAAAAGGTAATAGTCTACTCATACGGCTACAAAAGTACTATTTTTTTTCAATTTCAGCGTTTTTTGGTCATTTTTTAATATCTTTAAAGATATTTTGCACAAAGATACGGCTATTTTGTATCTTCTATTTCGCCAAAAGGCGCTACCTTTGCCCCCGCATAGCCATAATAACTTGTGGTTTAATCAGAAAAAACGGAAATGCAAATGAAAAAGGTTCTAATAATTGTGACGGCAGCGGCCTGCCTGTTCACAGCATGCTCTTCTACAGAGAGTGGGGCCATTAACGGCGCATCGTTGGGCTCAATCTTAGGTGGCTCGCTGGGCGGATTGCTCGGAGGCTATCGCGGGCACAACATTGGCACTATGGTCGGCCTCGTAGCCGGCGGCGCCGGCGGTGCTGCCATAGGTTCACAACGCGAGGCTGCCCGGCGTGATGCTGCGCTCGGAGAGCGCAGGCAGCGCTCTGAGGAGCGTGCCAGCCAGCGTGATGTACGGTCTGATAGGCGCCATCAGCGTGCAGAGCGCCGTATGGTAGTCGGTCAAGACCGTTCGGGTAGTACAGATGGCTATAGCGTTATGAATGGCTCTGACGAGGTGGCAGAGCGGTCGCCTCTGACGTTGCACAACCTGCGCTTCGTAGGACAGGATGGCAACGATGCCATCAACCGCGGAGAGGTCTGTTCGCTTGTGTTCGAACTGGCCAACGCTTCGGGTCAGACCGTCTGCGACATAGTGCCTTACATACAGGAGCTTTCGGGTAATGAGCACATCGAAATCTCGCCTTCCACAACCATTGAGGCTTTGCCCAACGGCGATGCCATACGATATACAGCTACGCTCAGGGCCGATTCTCGCCTGAAGGCAGGCACGGCCACGTTCCGCATAGCAGTGAGCACTGATGGCAGTGAGTTTCTGATGCTGCGCGATTTCAGCGTAGCAACGGCCAAATAGCAGTCGCGTTCAGCTCTCAATCTGGCCGAGAAGCGTGCGTGTCATTCGGCGTACTGGGAACCATACGGCTACGAGCCCTACGGCCAGCACCGTGGCAAAGATGATGAGGAGGTCGGTGGCATGTACGCTGACAGGGTAGGCATCTACGATGTAGGAGCCTTCGCTGTGACCGAGTTTCACGAAGCCGAAGGTCATCTGCAGATAGCAGAGCAGCAGTCCCTGGGCAATGCCCATAGCTGCGCCAATGCCAGAGATGAGCCATCCTTCGAGCAAGAATATTTGTGAGATCTGGCGGTCGTCGGCACCGAGTGCTCGCAGTGTCTGCACGTTGTCTTTCTTGTCGATCATAAGCATCGACAGCGACCCGATGATGTTGAACGATGCCACCAGGAGGATGAACGACAGGAAGAGGTATGCGATGAATTTTTCCACCTGCATTATGCGGAAGGTGTCATGCTGTTGCTCGTAGCGGTTCTGTACATCGAAGCGTTCGCCTACGAGGGCTTGAATCCGTTTCTTCGCTTTGTTCTGGCTAACGCCGGGCTTGAGCCTGAGTTCCACGGCGCTCACCAGTCCTTGTGCGTCGAAGAGGCGTCGTGCGAAGGCGATTGACGTGATGATGTACTGCGAGTCGTAGCGCGACTGGTTTACTGAGAAGACTACGCCTGGCGAGTAGAGTTCGTCGCTCGTGAAACTTTGCATGGGGTTGGCCATATTCACTTGCTCGCCACGTCGTGGTGCGTAGATGGGCAGTGCGCCGTCGTAGCGCGCCCCGAGGCCCAACTGCTGTGCCAGCCGTATTCCCATGATGCCATATTCGAGCACATCGGCATGGAGAACAAACTCTCCCTCGCCGTAGAGGATGTTGTCGAGGTCGGCTTGCTCACGGAAATTGTCGTCGACGCCTTTTATGTTGACGACCCACTGGCGGTCGTTGCCCACGATGAGGGCTTGTTCTTCAAGCACTTCGGTGTAGACCTCCACTTCGTCGGCAGTCCGTAGGGCTGTGAGCGCGGGGTCGTCGGAACTGACCGTCTTGCCCTGTTTGAGCACGACCTTCAGCTCAGGATCGAAGGCTGTGAAGAACGATGACACGTACTCGCGAAAGCCGTTGAACACGGAAAGTGTCACAACCATAGCCATCGTGGCCACGGCGACGCCGCAGGCCGAGATGCCTGAGATGATATTTATAGTATTATGGCTCTTGCGCGAGAAGAGGTAGCGGCGGGCGACGTAGAAACTGAACATAGGGCACGGCCTTGGCCGTAGTTGAAAGTTGAAAGACACGCGCGTTGCGCGTAGTTGAAAGATGAAAGTTCTTTGCAGAACGAAGCAACCGAAGGTCGAGTGCTTGAAGTGTCAAAGCCAGTCGGAAAGACACGGCCTGCGGCTGCAGTCGGAGGCGTTAACGTGTCAACGTGACAACGTGTCCTCAGTTGTTGAGCAGGCGGTCGATGTTCTCGGCGTAGTCGAGTGAGTCATCAACGAAGAACTTCAGCTCGGGAATGATGCGCAGCTGGTGTCGTGTGCGCTGTCCGAGTTCGAAGCGTATCTGTTTGACGTTGGCGTTGATGTTGTCGCATATTTCCTGTGCGCGTTCGCTGGGGAAGATGCTGAGGTAACCGCGGCATACGCTCATGTCGGGACTGATTCGGCAGACGCTGACGCTAACGAGTACGCCTTGCATGGCTTGCGTCTGTCGCTGGAAG
This sequence comes from Bacteroidaceae bacterium, assembly GCA_017429945.1. GTDB lineage: Bacteria > Bacteroidota > Bacteroidia > Bacteroidales > Bacteroidaceae > Physcousia. Next base: position 7,493 of record JAFRNY010000018.1, on the reverse strand, counting down.
ATGTCGCTGAGCTCTTTCTGTATGAGTCGCGCGACTTTATTCTGACGTGTTGTTTCCATATTTTAAGACACGGCCTGTGGCCGTAGTTGAAAGTTGAAAGTTCTTCGCAGAGCGAAGCGACCATAGGTCGAGTACTTGAAGTGTTAAGCGGCAAAGCCGGCGGAAAGACGCGCGTTGCGCGTAGTCGAGGGCTTAACCTGTTAATGTGTTAAACTGTTGAATGCCAGCGCATACATTTTCATCTGTTTGAGCATAGCCAGGAGTCCGTTGCTGCGCGTCGGTGAGAGGTGTTCGCGCAGTCCTATGCGCTCGATGAAGTAGAGGTCGGCGTCGAGTATTTCCTGCGGTGTATGGTCGCTGAGTGCTCTTATGAGCAGCGTGACGATGCCTTTTACGATGAGCGCGTCGCTCTCAGCTTCGAAATGCAGCAGTCCGTCAGGCGTGAGGTCTGCCGTGAGCCATACTCTGCTCTGGCATCCGTCGATGAGGTTCTGCTCTGTTTTAGCACTTTCGGGCAACGCTTTTTGTTCGTTGCCCAGGTCTATCAGGAGTTGGTATTTGTCCATCCAATCGTCGAAGTCGCTAAACTCTTCGATGATTTCGTCTTGTATCTGATTAATTGTTTTCATTGCGTTATCTCTAATCTCTAAACTCTAACCCCTAAACTCTAACCCCTAAACTCTCAACCCTAAACTCTCAACTCTCAACTAATTATCATTGTAGATGAGTTGAAGCATGGTCTGGCCTACTGCTTCCATCACTTTTGGGTCGATGGCATCGGGCGTGTCGGCTGTGGTGTGCCATGTAGGTCCGAATGAAGAGTCGGAGCCTTCGTGGTGGGCTATGATGTCGATGGCTGGTATGTGTGCTATTGTGTTCACGGGCAGGTGGTCGTCGGTGACGTAGCCTCCTTCGCTCAGCGGGAAGTATTCGCTGTAGCCTATCTGATGTGCGAGGTGCCACACCATGTCGACAAGCGTGCTGGCATAGCGTCGCGAGAAGCCTTCCATGGCGAAGCGTGCTCCGCGTCCACCTACCATGTCGAGGTTCACGGCGAATCGAGCCTGATAGCCAAGGGCAAAGGCCTGCTCGGCCCAGCTCTTTGAGCCGAGGCACCAGAAGTCGTCGTCGTCGTTGTTGTCGGCCCATTCAGGTGTGCCTTGGTCTTCGGCGTCGAAGCATACGAAATCGATGCCATAGCTGAGTCCTGCTTCGGCTGCCGCGCGTGCTATCTCGAGCATGACGGCTACGCCAGATGCTCCGTCGTTGGCGGCCACTACGGGTATGTGGTGGTTGGCAGCATTGGCATCGTGGTCGGCCCATGCGCGGCTGTCCCAGTGTGCGGTGAGCAGTATTCGGTCGGACGCTTCGGGGTTGAGGCGTGCCTGTATGTTGCGGCATGGCATGTTGTTTCCATTGTAGCCCGTTACGGTGGTGTTGTGCTCTCCGACCTGACATCCAATGCTGCGGAAGCGTTCTGCTATCCAGTCGCCGCAGGCTTTGTGGGCATCAGAACCTGGCACGCGTGGCCCGAAGGCGCATTGCGCTTCGACGTATGCCATTGCTGAATCGGCGTTGAAGGCGGGCGCTGCGGCCAGGGCTATAGTGTCGGCGTCGGATGCTGCCTTGGTGCGCCCTTTGCAGGCAGCTGCCGTCATGAGCGCGACTGCTGCGATAGTGTATAATATATAATGTGTGATTCTACTTTTCATAGTTGTCATTGTGCATTTTTGGATTCTGCCTGCACCTGTGTCATCACTCGTAGGAAGTTGCCTCCCCAAAGCAGGCTGAGGTCTGCCGGACTGAAGTGTTTTGCCAGCAACTGGCGCGTGAGGTTGATCATCTCAGCTGCCGATGCCAGGCCTGGCACGCCTCCGTCGCCGTCGAAGTCCGAGCCTATGCCTACGTGCTCTATGCCTGCTACGTCTACCATGTGCCGGATGTGCTCCACGGCGTCGATGATGCTTGCTTTGCCGTCGTTGCGGAGGAATCCGCTGTAGAATGTGGCCTGTGCGACTCCGCCTCGGCGTGCGAGTGCTCGCAGCTGGTCATCGGTGAGGTTGCGCGGATGGTCACAGAGTGCTCGGCTTGAAGAGTGTGAGCATACGATGGGCACTGTGCTGATGTCGAGTGCGTCGTAGAAGCTCTGCTCGCTGGCATGCGAGAGGTCTACCATGATGCCGAGCTCGTTCATGCGGCCGATGACCTGCCGGCCGAAGTCGGTTATGCCGCAGATGCTTTCGCCCTCACGTGGGCGTGCCGAGCCACATATGTCGTTGTTGCCGTTGTGGCAGAGGGTGATATATACTATGCCTTGCTTGGCGAAGTGGTCGAGGAGCCGGATGTCGCGGCCTATGGCGTAGCCGTTTTCTATTCCGAGCATTATGGCGTGTCGGCCTTCGGCTTTGAGGCTGTAGAGCTGGGCCGGTGTGCGTGCTATGCCGAGTGTGTCGGCGTTGTCGGCTGCCAGCTGGCGCACGCGCTCGAGGCGGTCGTCGGCATAGGCGAGGGCCTTGGCATATGATTCCTCGGAAAGTTGGCCCTGTGGCAGGTAGGCTACCATGATGCATGCGTCGAGGCCTCCTTCGTGCATCTTGTGCAGATCCATGAGTATGCGTGGGTCGCGACGTTCGAAGTGTATGTCCTGGTCGAAGAACATGGGTGTGTCGCAGTGGCTGTCGAGGGTCAGTATGCGGCTGTGGAGCCGTCGTGCGTCGGCGTAGCTCTGTGCCTGTGCCGTGAGCCATTGGAATAGCGGCTTCATGGATGTGTCGCCTCGCAGGCCGAAGCATTCGGGGTGCCACTGCACGCCTATGATGCTCTTGTGCTGGTTCGACTCAATAGCCTCGATGACGCCGTCGGCTGCTGTGGCTGTGACGCGCAGGTGTGGGCCGGCGTCGCGCACGGCCTGGTGGTGGAAGGAGTTTACGGCAATGCTGTCTGTGCCGAAGATGTCGTGCAGGAGAGAGCCTTCGCTGATGCTTACGGTGTGTGATGCGTAGCTGCGGTCGAGGTCCTGCGAGTGCTTGACGGTGGGCGAGGGTATGTCTTGCCAGAGTGTTCCTCCGAGTGCTGCTGCCAGCATCTGGCATCCGCGGCAGATGCCGAGTATGGGTATCTGGCGGTCTGCGGCGAGGCGCGTGAGCAGTAGCTCGCATTTGTCGCGCCGTGGGTTTATGCTGTGGAGTGCGGGCAGTGGTTCTTCGCCGAGGTATAGCGGGTTGATGTCGCCTCCGCCTGAGAGGATGAGTGCGTCGATGCTCTCGAGCATGGTGGTGAGTGCGTCGAGGTCCTCTGTCGGTGGTAGCACGACGGGTGTAGCTCCGGCGTCGATTACGCTCTGATAGTAGCCTTCGGCAAGTTCGCAGCCTTTGTCGCCGAAGTTGCCTGTGATGCCGATGATGGGCGTGCGCCGCCATCCTGGGAATGTGGCGTGTGCGCTGTCGTAGGCTTTTGTCCAGTTGAATGTATCAGTCATCGGCGTTGTCGGTTACGAGTGCGTTTTTGCGTGCCATGAGTGCTTCTATGGCGGCTTTGTCGGCGTCGGAGAGTCCTATGGGCACTTCCTTGCGTATGCTTTGTCGCAGTGAGATAAGCGTCTCGGTTGATGCCACTCCCTCGATTTCCTGCAGGCGGTTGTTGAGGAGTTCCATGAGGTGGGCGTTGTCGCGTGCGAAGAGTTTGATGAGCATGGTGTAGGGCCCTGTGGTGAAGTGGCACTCCACGATTTCCGGTATGTGCTCGAATTCCTCCACTACGCGCTTGTACATAGATCCCCGCTCGAGGGTTATGCCCACGTAGGTGCATGTGGTGTAGCCGAGCGATGCCGGGCTGACGTGGTAACCAGAGCCTGTGATTACGCCAATGTCCACGAGCCGTTGTACGCGTTGGTGGATGGCTGCGCGCGAGACTCCGCACTCGGCCGCTACTTCCTTGAACGGGATGCGTGCGTTGTGTGTGATGATTTCAAGGATTTTCTTGTCGAGACTGTCAATCTTTTCCATAGGCGGCGGTTGATATAATCATTTTGCAATGCAAAGGTAGGTATTATATCTACAAATGCAAGCAAAAGAGAATAAAAAAATGACACCAAAGCAATGTTTTGGTGTCATTTTGTGTGTTTCAGCTGTTTTACTGTACTATTTCAAGAAGCTCTACGGTGAAGATGAGGGTCGAGAATGGTGGAATCTTTCCTGCCTCGCGTGCGCCGTAGCCGAGGTCCTGCGGGATGTAGATTTCCCACTTTGAGCCTACGGGCATCATTGTGAGCGCCTCGGTCCAGCCCTTGATGACTTGGTTGCAGGCGAATGTTGCAGGCTGCTTGCGTTTGTAGCTGCTGTCGAAGACTGTGCCGTCGATGAGGCGACCTTCGTAGTTTACCTTCACTTTCTGCTCGGCCGTGGGCGTGGCGCCAGTGCCGGCGGTGAGGATCTTGTACTGCAGTCCGCTCTTTGTGGTGACGACGCTGTCCTTCTTGGCGTTGGCTTTGAGGAATGCTTCGCCGTCGCGGCGGTTCTGGCCGTACTTGGCTTCCATCTTCACGCTGTTGTAGTAGTCGAGCTGCTTTGTGGCCACGGCCTGTGCACTGTCGCTGGTGAGTGTGGCGTTGCCAGCTATGGCGGCGCGGAAGCCTTCTACGAAGCGCTGGCGGTTGAGCAGGTCGAGCGAGTCGTTGATCTGGCGGTTGACCTGCGGCACGATTTGGTTCTCCACCTGCTGGCGTATCTCGATGCCTGCGAGGCGTGCTTTCTCGCGCTTGTCGGCCTCGTCGAGCTCGGCTTTGTCGAAGCCGGCGAGGAAGTCGGCCATGTAGGCCTCTTCGACGCCCATGCGCTGAGCGAGGTAGTTCTTCAAGCCGTTGGTCTGTGCGATGCCGTATGCGTAGCTGAAGTCGGCCATGGGTATGGTGTCGACTTTCTCTGCTACGGCCTTCTTCTTGCTTTTCTTCGCGCGCTTGGCTGCGTTGGTGCTTACGCACACGAGTAGTCCAAGGGCGATTGCGATGTATTTGAGCGCTTTCATCGTTTCCGATTACTTCTCAATGCCGAGCAGGTCGATGGTGAAGATGAGTGCGCTGAAGGGCTTGATGTTGCCCATGTCATTGCTGCCATAAGCCTGATCCTGCGGGATGTAGACCTTCCACTTGGAGCCAACGGGCATGGTGGTGAGGGCGGCCTTGAAGCCGGGGATTACCTGGCTTGCGCCGAATACGGTGGGCTCGCTCTCGAGGTTGCTGTCGAAGACGGTGCCGTCGATGAGTGTGCCTTCGTAGCTTACCTTGACGCGGCTGGTGTCGGCAGCCACTTCGCCGTTGCCTTCCTTGAGCACTTCGTAGTAGACACCGTTGCCGAGGCTCTTGATGCCGTCCTTCTTGGCTACTTCAGCCATGAACTCTTCGCCCTTCTTCTTGTTCTCGCCATAGGTCTTCTCGCGTGCAGCGCTGCGCACGGCCTCCATCTTGGTCTGGACGTAGGAGTTGGCGGAGTCGAGGCTCATGATGCTTTCCTTGCCTGCTACGGCTGCCATGAAGCCGGCATAGACGTTCTCCTCGTTGATGGTCTGTGTGCTGTCCTCGCCGAAGATCATCTGGTTGATGTTCTTGACCATGCCGGTGCTTACCTGCTGGCCGATCTGGATACCTGCGTAGTAGGCGGCCTTCTTCTTGTCCTCGCCTGCCTTGACGCTCTCGTAGAAGCCCTTGAGGAATTCGTCGACGCATGTGGTGTCGACGCCCATGCGCATCGAGAGGTATTCCTTCAGACCCTGGGTCTGGCTCATGCCGATGGCGTAGCTGAGGGTGTCGATGTCTGTCTTGAGGTTGGCTGTGGGAGCCGACTGGTTGCACGATGCCATGACTGCTGCCACGGCTACTGCTGCGATGATAGTTAACTTTTTCATTTTTGCTTTTGTTTTTATTAAAGGTTTATGTCGTTCGGGATTGACGTTTCGCTTTGGCATACTTTCTCTTGAAGTATGCTTCACGTTTCATTTTTTCACTTCCTTTTACAGCACTTTCACGAGCTCGACGTCGAAGATGAGAGTGGAGTAGGGTGGTATGCTGCTGCCTGCTCCGCGCTCGCCGTAGCCGAGGAGGTAGGGGATGAAGAAGCGGTATTTGGCGCCTTCTTTCATGAGCTGCACGCCCTCGGTCCAGCCGGGGATTACGCCGTCGAGGGGGAAGTCGGCGGGCTCGCCGCGGCGGTAGCTGCTGTCGAAGACGGTGCCGTCGATGAGCGTGCCTTCGTAGTGGCAACGCACGCGGTCGGTGGCCTTGGGGCTGCGGCCTGTGCCCTCGCTGAGGACGGTGTACTGCAGTCCGCTCTTGGTGGTGACGACGCCTTCCTTCTTGCCGTTCTCCTCGAGGAAGGCCTTGCCGGCGGCGATGGCGCCCTCGGCCTGCTGGCGTGCCTGGCGGTCGAAGTACTCGTTGAGCAACGCCTGAGCCTCGCGGTGTGAGATGGCGGGCTCGGCGTCGGTGAGAACGTCGCAGATGCTCTGCGTAAAGTCCTGCACGTTGAAGTTCTCTATGTTCATGCTCTTGAGCTGCTGGCCTATGCCGAGCCCGAGGGCGTAGCTGATTTTATCCATGACGATGTAGCGTTTTATACATTAATATTATATAGGCGTGTACGCACGTACGCGTGCGAGGCCGAAATCGGGCGCAAAGTTAGCGCTTTTATTTTATCTTATGCATAGTTAACGTTATTTTTTAGTTTTTTTATCTTTGTTATTGCTTCTTGTCTATGATTTTTGCTAATTTTGTCGCGCTAAAGTGTTTGTAAGTATGAAGAAAATAGTAATCCTTACAGGTGCCGGCATGTCGGCTGAGAGCGGCATCAGCACCTTCCGCGACTCCGGCGGGCTGTGGGAACAGCACCGCGTAGAGGACGTGGCAACCATCGATGGCTACGAGCGCAATCCGCGCCTCGTGCTCGACTTCTACAACGAACGGCGGCGACAACTGCCAGCCGTGGAACCTTGCCGCGGGCATTACCTGGTGGCTGAGCTCGAACGGACGTTCGATGTGACAGTGGTCACGCAGAACGTCGACAACCTTCACGAGCGCGCCGGCTCCTCGCATGTGATACACCTGCACGGAGAACTGATGAAAGCCACCTCGACGCTATCGCCCAACGACCCTTCGCAGATCATCGAACTCTCGCCCGACAACCCCGACATTCACATCGGCGACCGAGCGGCCGACGGCAGTCAGCTGCGCCCATTCATAGTGTGGTTCGGCGAGGCGGTGCCCGAGATTGAGCGCGCTGCCGAGGAGGTGGCTCAGGCCGACATCTTCGTGATCATAGGCACCAGCCTGAACGTCTACCCCGCCGCCGGGCTCATTCAGTTTGCCCCGCCCGAGACACCCGTCTACCTCATCGACCCGAAAGATGTGCCCTGGCAGAGCACCCACCGCTTCCACCACATCAAGAAAGGTGCCTCCGAAGGCATGGAGGAGCTGATGAGGATATTGAAAATTGAAAATTGAAAAT